>CAWUJT010000071.1:0-13433 GCA_963922715.1 uncultured Thalassobacter sp. | reverse complement strand
GGACAGTTTGCGCTGCCAGTTTTTGTCCAAAAGCAGTGGCGAGACGTGGGGCAATTCGTGAAATAACCCCATGAAGCGTTCCGCCCGTAATCGTCAGACGCAGAGTGATGAAACTTAAATCGGTGCCATCAACACCAGTCAACGGTCCAGCGGCGGCAAAGACTTTGAGGCAGGCAGCTTTGCCTTCAGGGCCTTGGGGATCGATACCATGTTCACTGGCAATCCCTTGGATTGCGCGTAGAAGAATGGTAGTGATCACAGGCAGTTCCGCAAGGGTCGTCGGTACACCCCCAAATCCGCCTGCTGCACCTGTACCGACGGAAAGTGCACGTGTAAGCCAATCGTTGGTGTCAGCCACCGCACCTCTGCTGCGCGCGGCGAGGCCATAGGCCGCTTCCAGAGCCTTGAGGGTTGCAGCCTCAAGATGGGTGCGTGTGCGCGGTGGCAGCTTGTCGATCAACCCTTCTGTGGTGGTTCCCAGAGCGATAAGCAGTTGTAAGGCAGGGGAGCTTGCACCGCGCATACGTCTGGACAAATCATCGAGACGAGCCTCTATGAGCTGTTCATTTTGTGAAATTTTGACCAGATTCATATTAAATTATTTAGGATCGCATCACATGGTCTTCAACGGGCCAGAAGGGCACGCTTGCACCGTCCTCGACATCGAGACACAACTTCGCCAATGTTCTTACCTCCAAGCAAAAAGCAAAGATCAAATAACACCTCGACGGGCAAGGCATCATGAGGCATTTCCTGCTGTGTCTTCACACGTCCACTTTCCCATATAATGCAGAAAGGCATATCGATGTTCTACCGCCCTGAAAATGGCCATGGTCTGCCCCATAACCCCTTCAATGCCATTGTGAGTCCGCGCCCGATTGGGTGGATCTCCACACGGGACGCGCAGGGCCATGATAATCTTGCGCCTTATTCGTTTTTCAATGCCGTGGCTTACACGCCCCCACAGGTCATGTTTGCTTCCACCTCTGCCAAACAAGACAGAGGCGATACTAAGGACAGTGTTGCCGCCATCAGAGAAACGGGTGTGTTTTGCGTGAATGTTGTGGCTTATGAGGCCCGGCACATTATGAACGCAAGCTCGGCCGCCTTGCCATCTGACGTTGATGAGTTTGAGCACTCAGGCGCGCGCAAGGGCGCATGCGAAATGATCGACTGTCCGCGCGTCGCTAATGCGCCTGCGAGTTTGGAATGCCGTCAGACACAGATTGTCCACCTTGAAGGGGCACATAGCTTCGCTGTGTTTGGGGAAGTGGTAGGGGTACACATCCGTGACGACTGTCTTCATGCGGGCCGGTTTGATGTCACCCATTTCGGCCAGCTTGCACGCCTTGGATACCGCGATTACGCTGTGATCCGAGAGGTGTTTGAACTCGCCAGGCCAGATGAGTGAATGCGCGAAAGGCTGTCAAAAGGGATTATCAACAAGAATTGCTGTGGAAGAGTGGCGGCGCCAAAATTGTCTAATCAGTTAAGCGCTCTAGGCGGATTATGCCGATTTCGGTACTGATCCACTGCTCAGATGCACGTAGTACGTTGCCTTGGAGCCAGTAGCGGTTGTCAAACATCTCCGTCTCACTTTTACAACTCTCCGTGAAAATGCGTGTCGTGTAGGACCGTTGCGCCAGGATCAATGTTTCTACGCCGGAACGGCTGAAGTCACAAACAAACTCCTGCGCTTCGATACGTCCTAAACCATTTATTTTACGATATGTCTTCACATAGCCACGTTGCGGTTGTCTACTTTTGAGGACTGCAACCGTCGGGGTTTGATCTGCATTTTCCAAATCAAATCCCAAGCCGATGGTTCGAACAACAAGGCCGTGTTCCGTCAAAGTGAAACCTTGCGTGCCATTCAAGGCGCGCCAGTAACTGTGTTCTTTGTGTGCGGATACTTGGCGGAACATTTCAAATCCGCGACCTGGAACTTCAACAAAATAAAGTGGTACATCTACAGCTTCGACAGCTTCACGGGTGATCAAGCTGCGGGGGTCTAAAGCGGTTTGTTGAGTGTCTCCAGAAGCCGCATTGTTTCCGCGAAGATCCAAGAACGCGTTGAAAGGTGTCTGGGTTTCTACGTGTTCCGCGCCAAGATGCCCATTGGCATTGGAAATTGTCAGCCTTTCACATCCTGTAACAAAAATTGTTACCAGTACAATCAGGAAAAGACGGAGTCGTGTGATTTTCACCGCCATATACGGGCCCATCCTCTTTCAAGCTCAGGTTGCGTTTCACGCCGTGTGGCCTCATAAAGACGTGTTACACCTTCCAATTTAGCCCCCCCATCACGGCTTATGGTTTGGACCAATAAATCTTGTTGACCGATGGAAGACTCTCCAGAACTCCAATCGATGGGGATAGTGACAATGATCCCTTTGTCAAAAGAGCCTTCTCCAAATTCTTCAGCACTGACATCGGTTTGTGAGAAATACCCCCCAACGCGCCACCCATTGTCAAATTCTCGCGTCAATGTGTATGTGAAACCATAATCGCCCGCTAAGTAACGGCCAACATCGACCTGACTATAGAAACCGGCGGCATGGTGATAATATCCAGACACATGCCCCGTCACGATACTGTAGTCCTGAAAACCGAACAGTTGATCGAATTCTCTTTGTTTGACGTAGGATATATCTGCGCCGAGTGACCACCGTCTGTTTTCGGGACGCCATAAAATTTCTGTTGAAAGACCTCCAAAGATTGTTTCAAAATACCCTGCGGAAATTCGACCATAAAGACGCGTTCCGGGACGGAAAAAATACTCTCCCATAAGTTGTGGGATAAAAACGCCTTCATCTTCTTCATCGCGATATAAATCCCCGGATGTGCGCACATTCGGTAAGGGCGATGGGTTCTGTTGCACGCTGTCATTTCGGTTGCCTACAAGCTTACGTCGCACCTGCCCACTAAAAACCAGACCAGAACGTGGCTCATAACGGCCCGCAAGCTCAACACCCGCATCCGTGCGAAATGGATTATCTGAATCCCAAAGCGTGGCCGCGACATACGGTCCAAGCGACCAGCTCCAGGCCGGATACACTCCTTCCATAGATGTAAGCTTGTTTTCTTCACCTGCCGCCGCATCCGAGATGCTCGCTCGGTCATAGATGGCCTGCACAGAAGAAGGATCATCTTCTAGTTCTTCAAGATCGGATCGGTTCAATGTCACAGCAAGGCCTGAAAGGGCTGTTTCCTGATCGAGAGAGACCAGTGATAGCCGCTCTACCGAGGCGGGCAAAGCGTAAGTAAGCGCTCTTGCCGCGCGCCCAATAGCCTGCGCCGTTGTTCGGTAGGTGGGATTGAGGAAACGAACTTCGACTTCAGTGGCATCTAAATAGTAGCCGACAAGTGTTAGGCCCGCTTCTGACAGCGCCAACTGCATGTTTTGCTCTAAAACGGGTATGTTTGCAGGCGTGTTGATCCAATCTGTTGTCCATGCTTCAGGGCTCTCTTCAACAGACGGCCGCTGTCGAAACGGAGGTGGTGCAGGGTCATTCCCGGAGCCTCCATAAGGGGGTGTTTTGGGATTAAGTGCAAAGGTGAGATTTAGGCCGACAGTGTCCCCGAGAAGGCTATAGCCAGAGAGAGTGACATCTGGACGTAACGCATAAGAAAACCCGACATTTATCGGAGATCGATGCTCAATCGTTTCGCGCGCGCGCTCATAAGCATAATCGTCAGAGCTATATTCAATATTAAAACGCAAGCGGTCTGAATAGCGATAGCTGACACCACCAAAAAAGGCGGCCGGTCCGCGAAACCATTGATTTGTTGAAAACTGTCCTCCAGTCCCCACAGTTTCATCTGGACGCGTCTTAAACCCATCATCGATTTCTCCTAAGGGATTGTTAAAGCTGCCATAAGAGCCAAACTGTCCCCAACCAATCCCACCGGTTAATGTCAATCGATCTTGAAAGGTTTTAGACGCGACCACATATTCGCCTTCATAAATTCCTGTCCCTCCAAAATCCTGTAATCCGATTGTCAGAGCAGGCTGCCGTGATGTCTCTGTAAAGACTTGATATCTTAAGTCAAAGCTGCGGTCGTAGCCAAGCCCTTCTCCTGCTCCAGAATAATCTTCAATGGCAGAATAGCGGAACACGCCTTGAAGACGCGGGGTAATTTGAAATGTAAGACTTAAACGCGCTGAATTTAAAAAATAGGCAAGGCTGTTGGTGATTTCGGCATCCGGCTGCATGTAAGCGTTCGGCATATCAATCATACCGGGCACGCCATAGGTGTTAACTGATTGGACCTGGTTTTGCTGTGCGCTGAGTGGTAAGACAATCACGCCTACCAAAAAACTCGCTATGTACAATAACGACTTATTTTGCTCCAGCCGATCCAAAAGAACCTCCATTTGCTATGTTGCATGATGTATCGAATGATTTCGAAAAGAACAAATTCTTTTCCTTGCCTAATCAGGATGAAAATCAACCCAAAACTGAAAGGCTGTATTTGAAAAGCAGAGAACGTTGCGTTCGAATTTAGAGCGTTAGACCGCTAAAGTTCCGTCATTTTGCAAAGCGTGAAGCTTTGCATAAAGTCCATCTTTTGCAAGAAGGTCAGTATGTGTGCCTTCTTCAGCGACACATCCTTTCTCAAGCACAATAATCTTATCTGCTTTTCGAATTGTTGACAGGCGATGCGCAATAATGAGGGTCGTATGTCCATGGGTCATTCTATCAAGCGCCTCTTGGACTAATCTTTCTGATTTGGCATCAAGCGCGGATGTTGCTTCATCCAGCAGCAGAACAGGCGTCTTGCGCAAGATTGCACGTGCAATCGCAACACGCTGACGTTGCCCACCCGAAAGGTTGCTTCCACGGGGACCGGCAGGGCTATGGAGACCATCGGGAAGATCATCTAAAAATTCCGCGATGTGGGCGGTATTAATGGCCGCTTCAAGCTCTGGCGGTGGTATGTCTGATCGATCTAAAACGATATTATCCTTTACGCTTTCATTAAATAAAACAGCTTCTTGTGTGACGGTGCTAAAATTTTGGCGAAGTTCTACTAAAGAAAAATCGTGGATATCAACGCCGCCAAATCGAATCGTCCCTTGATCGCATTCAACCAAACGTGTGAGCGCTTTGAATACAGTTGTTTTTCCTGCCCCTGAAAGCCCCACTAGGGCCGTGACTTCCCCTGCTCTCGCACAAAAAGACAAACCGTTGAGCGCCGGGGAAGACCCTTCATATTTCACCACAACATTTTCGAATTCTATGTCTGGCTTATTTATCGATTGTCCTTGCTTGGCTGTATACTGGGCTTCAAGGGGATAATCCAAAAGCCAGTAAATGCGTTCCAGACTGGCCATCATGCGTTGATAAAATCCAACAATTCCGGCAATCCGCCTCAACGGTTGAAAGGCAAGCGCCATCGCTGTGAAAAACGACATAAATTGTCCAATTGTTTTTTCGCCATCGATGATCTGCCCGCCGCCGTAAAGCATGACGGCCAGAAACCCTAATCCAACAGCAAAATCGACAAGCCCGGGGACAAATGCGCTTCCTGCCTGTATTTTAATATTTTGGTTGATTTGCTTTTCTGTGAGGTTTGAAAAACGATGATTTTGGTAATCTTCAAGTGTGTTCAATTTTACAGATGTTATGCCGTGGAAGATTTCATCAAGCTGGGCTGTACGTTGGGCGGCAACACTGCGTAATTGCTGGCTTTTCCGGCGGATGTACCGCTGTACGAGCAAGGACGGCGCCAAAGCAATGGGGGTCCCTACAATGGCGACAAGCGTCCAAAGAGGATCAATGGAAACGGCAACAACTGCCAATGAAATCAATGCAATAACGTCACGCCCTGCACCAATCAAAATTGTACGCCAGGCCGTTTGCAGGATCGCAACATCGCCTTGCACCCGCTCAATCAACTCTCCGGGCGCGTGACGTGAAAAAAAGCCTGATGAGAGTTTCATCGTATGATCGACAAGATCCATTTGTATTTTCGATGTTATGCGAAACCCGATATTGGCCATGATGATACTTTGAAAAATACCCACAATGGCACGCAGGAGGAAAAGGCCAAAGATCGCCAATCCAACCCATATTACCATATCATGCCGTTCGCCTATGAACACAATGTCAAACATCGGTTGCAACATGTAGCTGAGCGCCCCGACCGAGCCACCTTGGATGATCATGCAAAATGTCGCAACCAGCATCCAAAAAAGATGTCTTTTCATGTAATCGCGCCACAATCGACCGAATAGATTGGGAGTGAAATCCGACACGTCCAAAGCCTTTTTCTATGTTGCATCTACATTTATCGCAGCTTCTTGGCGTACGCTACGACATGATTTGGCGGATTGCAGTTTTGCGCCACTACGCTAAAGAGTGTCAAGCGATATAAAGGAGAGCAGTCCTATGGGCTATAATATTGTTGTGGTTGGGGCCACAGGCAATGTGGGGCATGAAATGCTCAACATTCTGTCCGAACGTCAGTTTCCAGTGGCCAGCATAGCTGCCCTTGCCTCGCGACGTAGCCAGGGAACGGAAGTCAGTTTTGGCGAAGAAACGCTGGTATGCCAGGATATTGAGACCTTTGATTTTTCAGGATGGGACATTGCACTGTTTGCGATCGGCTCTGAGGCGACCAAAATCTATGCACCACGTGCGGCGAAAGTCGGATGTGTCGTTATCGATAACTCATCGCTTTATCGCTATGACCCTGACGTGCCGCTGATTGTGCCAGAGGTGAATGCCAATGCTATTGACGGCTTTATAAAGAAAAAGATCATTGCAAACCCGAATTGCTCTACGGCGCAGATGGTTGTTGCCCTCAAATCTCTACATGATCGCGCAAAGATCAAACGCGTTGTGGTGAGCACATATCAATCGGTTTCGGGCGCAGGCAAAGAAGGCATGGACGAACTGTGGGACCAAACGAAATCCGTTTACAACCCGACAACGGAGGTGGCGCCTTCCAAATTCCAAAAGCAAATCGCCTTTAACGTTATCCCACAAATTGATGTGTTCATGGAGGACGGCACCACCAAGGAAGAATGGAAAATGGTGGCAGAAACGAAAAAGATTTTGGATCCAAGCATAAAAGTCACTGCCACATGTGTGCGCGTGCCGGTCTTTGTGGGCCATTCTGAGGCTGTGAACATCGAATTTGAGGATTTTATCGATGAAGACGAAGCACGGGAAATTCTACGCACCGCCCCAGGGGTTCTGGTGGTTGATAAACGTGAGGCCGGGGGCTATGTCACCCCTGTCGAATGTGTCGGAGATTATGCCACGTTTGTCAGCCGGATACGTCAAGATCCGACGGTTGAAAACGGCCTGAACCTTTGGATCGTGTCTGACAATCTCCGCAAAGGGGCCGCGCTGAACGCAGTTCAAATTGCCGAAACACTTGGGAACCGCATTCTAAAAAAGGCCAGCTGATTAAAATGCGTGCTATGTCCGAAAGGTATAGGATGAAAAGACATAGTGTGTGCTTTTGGATTGAAGAAGGGGCATTCTTCACAATTCATGGGTCGTTTTTAACCGCGTAACATCAGAATTGATTGAGCTCTTATGCTGCATCGTATTATGTAAGTTTTCGAGTTCGGGCAATCGGAGTGTTTGTCTCTGTAACAACGCTGCATCAATATTTTTGATGTAGATATACGATCGCTAGAACTTATATATCGCTCATAATGCTCGTCGCATGCTCAATTGCAACAACTCCGATCACAGCTCGATCAAGGATGGTAAGCGTGCACACACCATAAATTATGGTAACATCAATCAGACCCTTCCGCCCGAAAATGCACTGAAGACGTGCACAAGATTAAGCGTCAAATTTTCTGGTCTCACCAGTTTGCAGCGTCGAAGTAGGCAATCACTTTATCCCAAAGCCACATTATTTGAACATTAAAGTCATTGGCCCCTAGCAAATGACATAGAGACAGATGTGGTCATAGAAACTGCGAATATAGTTTTGATGTCAGACGCATTGACGAGTATCCAGAAGACTGTCGCCCTATCCAAACCGACAATCCGTAACATAGAATAAAACCTGTTGTCGGCAGCATTTGTTCTTGGCAGCGCATCGTGTCTGCACAGATGCCCCTAGTAAATAGAGCAGTTTCCGCTCATGTCCGCTTTACCGAAGGCCGCGCAGAGATTAAACGATCTACATGAGTGACAAAAACGACAATCAAACAACCGGTAGCTCAACAGCCTTGTCCGTTTCTGAACCTCTATCGCGCGCGATTGGGGATAGATACCTAACCTATGCTTTGAGCACGATCATGCACCGAGCTTTGCCGGACGCGCGCGATGGCCTCAAACCCGTGCATCGCCGCATCCTGTACGCCATGCGCGAATTGAAGCTGTCTTCTTCCGGCGGCTATCGCAAATCTGCCAAAATATCGGGCGATGTCATGGGAAATTACCACCCCCATGGAGATTCTGCGATTTACGATGCCATGGCGCGGCTCGCCCAGGATTTCAACATGCGCTATCCCCTTGTCGATGGCCAAGGGAATTTTGGCAATATCGATGGCGATAATCCAGCGGCTTCTCGCTATACCGAGGCGCGCATGACAGCGGCAGCAGAGATGCTTATGGAAGGGCTTGATGAGAATGCTGTCGATTTCAAAGACAATTATGATGGCACGCTGTCAGAGCCAGAGGTCCTGCCTGCCGCTTTTCCAAATATTCTGGCCAATGGAGCAGCAGGAATCGCAGTAGGGATGGCGACAAATATCCCGCCACACAACCTGAATGAACTGCTGGACGCCTGTTTGGCCCTTATTGAAACGCCAGATATTGCCCATGAAATGCTGGTTAACTACATTCCAGGGCCTGATTTTCCAACCGGTGGCGTAATTGTAGAGCCTCGCGAAAATATTCTTGATGCCTATAAAACCGGACGAGGTACGTTTCGATTGCGCGCCCGATGGGAGGTTGAAAATATCGGTCGTGGGAGTTGGCACATTGTTGTCACGGAAATTCCCTATCAAGTGCAAAAATCAAAGTTAATCGAACGTCTTGCAGATTTGATACAAGCGAAAAAGGTTATGGCGCTGGCAGATGTCCGGGACGAGAGTGCTGAAGACATTCGTATCATCCTTGAGCCGAAGTCGAAAACCTATGAGCCAGAGGTACTCATGGGGCTGCTGTTTAAAAACTCGGATCTCGAAATACGCTTTAGCATGAATATGAACGTGCTTATTGACGGCAAAACGCCGAAAGTTTGCAGCCTGCACGATATATTGAAAGCCTACCTAGATCATCGCCGTGAAGTTCTTTTACGACGGTCCCATTATCGCATAGATCAAATAGATCACCGGCTTGAAGTCCTGGAAGGATTTATTGTTGCGTTTCTCAATTTGGACCGCGTCATTGATATTATTCGTTACGATGAAAACCCAAAGAAAGCGCTTCAGTATGAAGACTGGGGCAAGCAACACAGGCGCGCTGTCAATGAAGCCGATTATGTCAGCCCTTTGCCCGCGCAAACAGGTCAAACGCTATCGGATGTGCAAGTGGACGCTATTCTGAACATGCGGTTGCGGGCCTTGCGCAGGCTGGAAGAGTTGGCTCTGTTACAGGAAAGAGAAACCCTGATGAAAGAACGCGCGGCGATACAAGACCTCTTGGAAACGCCAAAGCTCCAGTGGGCAGAAGTCGGAAAGCAGCTTAATGCTGCGCGACAACTTTTAGGCAGCAATCAATCCCTGATGCCCCGTCGCACAACCTTTGCTACATTATCAGCAGAGCCGGAGCTGCAACAAGACGATATGATTGAACGGGAACCGGTTACGATAATTTGCTCAGAAATGGGGTGGATCAGATCAATGAACGGTCATATCGATCCTGATCGAGCACTTAAATTCAAAGATGGCGACGGTCCACGGTTCCTGTTGCATGCACAGACAGTGGACAAATTGCTTGTCCTCGATAGCCAAGGGCGCTTTTACACATTAGCGGTGCACAGTTTGCCGGGGGGACGTGGTATGGGAGAGCCACTAAGACTACACATTGATTTACCACAAGATTCTGAAATTATAGATATAATCATATATGATCCAAAGAGACAGTTGGTCTTAGCCTCTTCTATCGGAGATGGATTTATTGTGTCACAAGCAGATGTCGTAGCACAAACCCGTGCCGGCAGACAGGTTCTCAATGTTAAAGATAACGCCAAGGCAAAAGTCATGCGCGCTGTTGACGGGGACCACCTCGCCGTTGTTGGTGAGAACCGAAAACTTCTCGTTTTCCCTTTATCGGAGCTTCCAGAAATGACAAAAGGCAAAGGGGTACGCTTTCAAAGTTACAAAGACGGTGGATTAAGTGATATTCAAACATTTTACCTGAGCAAGGGTTTGAGTTGGAGAGAAAAATCAGGTCGAACCCGTAAGGAAACAGAGGTGTTGGAGTGGTTTGGAAAACGTGCAAGCGCTGGTAGAATGGCACCCAGAGGATTTCCACGCAGCAATAAATTTATCCAAGAATAATGCTATGTTTATAAAGTATCACCAAAAATGACGGGGCAAACTTTAACGACAAAAGTCGTTGGCAAGAGATCTGCACTCTTTGCGCTTGCGACATCATCATTCATTTTAAGTGTTCTAACCTTAGGCATTTATTCTTATTGGGGCCGCACCCGTATAAGACGTTGGCTGTGGTCTTCCATATGCCCTATCGGCATACCTTTAGAATATACGGGCCAAGCCATTGAGAAAATCACAGGTTTTTTTGTGGCCGCTGCATTTATTTCTGTTTATGCAGGGCTTATCGTAATGTTTTTTACATATTTGAGTTTAGAGTTTTTTAGTACCGTTTGGTTTGGATATATTGGTGCGATATTATTTCTATTTCCAATTTATCATTTGGCACGATATAGAGGCCGTAGGTATTTAGTTAATCATACACTTTGGCGTGGATTAAAGTTTTCAATGCGTCCTAAAGCCTTAGGATATTCTTGGCGCGCGACAGTCTACAGTCTTCTGACACTCTTTTCATTTGGCCTCTTAGAGCCAATAGGACGGTTCCAGTTACAAAAATACATGATTGACCGGATTTACTATGGAAATGCTCGCTTTATACTCGGCGGAAACCCATGGTCATTATATCCTGCATTTTTACCGTTTTATTTAGGTTTCCTTTCAACCACGATTATTGCTCTTTATTCCTTTTATATAAATATAAATTATATTGGTTTTTTAGTTCTCAGCTTGCCTTTATTTATATTTGGATATTTATATTATAAAACTGTTATTTTTAAAAAAACTGCTTCTGAAGTTTTGATAGGGAAAGGCACTGGGTTTGATGTTAATGTTGACATAGTGCGATCAATATGGATTATATTTGTTGGTCATATTTTAGTTAATACTTTTATCGCCCTAACCCTCCCTTTCGCATTTTTATTATTATATTCTGTTTATGACTTTCAAGGGAAAAACATTCGTAACATTTCTACAGAAGAATTACCGCTGTGGGTTTTTATTTTTGCAGCTTTTCTATTTTATATAATATTTGCTGTTTACAGAAGATACTTGAAAACTGTATTTATAACTTATCCGTTTTTCAAATATTTTTGCCAAACACTTACAATTGTTGATGCGCATTATCTTAACGGCCTCAAACAATTAAAGCTCTCAAAACATCGCGATGCTGACGGATTGGCTGAAATATTCGATTTTGGAGGGAATATATGATTTATACGAGTAAGGGTTACAAAAGATTTACTGCAAATTATTTTGACGGCCGTTCTGCAAATATAAAAAATGTTTCGATAAAATCTGTTCTTGAAGACAACCAACATATGATTCAAATAAATTTACCAGACAGAGAAACAATTATTCTTTGGCCTGTCAAAATGATCCGAGCTTCCAAAGACTTATCTTCACCCTCATTTCTTATCTGTTATCTAAAAGACGATTTGCCCGCCCGTCTATTTATTCGCGATCAAGCTGTTATCAACATGATTACAGAGGCATGTCCATTATTATACAAAGCAGAAATTTCTAAAAAACTTATCAAAAAAACAATATTGGGAATTCTTTTATCTATTTTTACTTTGGTTTCAGTGTTTACATTTTTCTTACCGGTATCTGCAAGTTTTTTTGCTAATATTATTAGTCCTAAGACAGAGGAAGCCTTAGGTCTTGTCACCCACGATCAAGTGAAAAAACTGTTTTCATCTGCAGCGGCCCCATTGGAGCTTTGTATTGCGCCTGAAGGCCGACAAGCTATGGACCGACTTGTTGAACGTGTTGCAAGCGATATTCAACTTCCATATGAGCTTAAAATCTCTGTCCTGGATGATCGCAATGCGCCACAATATAACGCCTTCGCTTTGCCTGGTGGGTACATCATTTTATTTCATTCGATAATAGATATTTCAGAACGTCCCGAAGAAATTGCAGCAATTTTAGCGCACGAATTAGGACATGTTGTACATCGCGACACAGTCAAAGGGGCCTTACAATCTTCGTCAGCAATGATAATCTTAACGTTGCTCGCAGGCGATTTTTCAGGTGCAGGCATCGTAAATCTTACCGCCGGTCAGCTTGTATCATCTTCTTATAGCCGTCAGGCTGAACTTCAAGCTGATGAATTTGCGCGTAATCTTCTTCAAAGTGTGGATTTACCGGTTTCTGCACTTGCGGTATTTTTTCGCCGCATGCGCGATGATTTTGGCCAAGAACAAGATATTTATGCACATCTTTCAACACACCCATTGTTTGGTGAGCGTATTGAAGAAACAATGGAAAATATGCCGATACAAACTGGAATACGTCCAGTTTTATCAGATGTCGAATGGGATGAATTTCGCAACATTTGTGATGTAACAGCAGTGCTTTCACGGCTCTAAATTTCAATCTACGCGTCGATTTAATTGCGCATCACTTTGAATTTCTCTTCTTATAAGTTTTAGGTGTCCAGGTTTCAGAGCGTGCTCTTATATATGCTCTCAGATCATCAATGGATCCTGAGCATCGTCTTTCTGATCCCCGACCAAGCAGATCTGAACCCCGTCTATATGACATATGCCAAACTCAACGGGCACCTGCTACTGTTGAAAGAGTGGTACTTTGCAGATTAAATAGGTGTTGCGCAAGCGGTCGGAGATGCATTTTAGGATTGTAATAATTTACAAAAATATATAAAGTTATTTTTCAATTAAAGGGGTATAGCTCAGTTGGTAGAGCAACGGATTCCAAATCCGTAGGTCGCGGGTTCGAATCCTGCTGCCCCTGCCATAAAATCAACAAGTTAGAAGAATTGAAAACAGGTGACTGTTCATGGGTATTTTAGAATACAATGCATGATCAGTCTAAACACCATGTCAGATTAGAACCAACATATTAAGTTTAAATGGCTCCCTTGCCAACACCAACGTACCCATGGCCTTTTCTGACGCACGATCCCAAAGCCGTTCCCATCGAAACTGTTGCAAAG
>CAWUJT010000070.1:0-13473 GCA_963922715.1 uncultured Thalassobacter sp. | reverse complement strand
ATTAGATGTGTTGTCTCGGAGGTTGTTGGTGGTCTGAGGTTGATCGGCATGGGGTCTGTTCATAACGAGCTTCAAAACCAGATCACCGATGTTCACCTTGCCTCTGAAAGTATGGCATGTGTGATTGAGGACGCATTGAACGTGCTGACCTGTCAGTCAGCAAAGAAGCGCCGTCCATTCGCCCCCCTTAATCTCAAAAGGTTTCTCAGAGATGTGGAACGGATTTGGACGGAGCGTGCCCACGTAAACCAAATGCAATACACACAAATTGTTTCTGCGACGATCCCAGATTATATCTGGGTCGATGGCAGTCTCTTGTATCAAGTTTTATCACGTCCGCTGAAAAACACTTTGCAAACTTCCAAAATGGGTAATGTCGTCTTGCAGGTTTCCAATGATGCTGAGGGTGCGTTAGATTTTATCATCGAAGATACGGGTCCATTGCGTCTGTACAGTCCTGGGGGACGTCCCGATGTCGCCCCTGCGCCAGACATTGGGGCTGGCCTATATCTCAGTAAGCAAGACGCTTTGCGATTGGGTGCGAGGTTTACGCTGGAAAATCAGCGCTCTGGTGGTTTGCGCGTCCAAGTGACATTGCCCCAAGAGGTGAAGATATCAGAGAGCTTAGATGATATACAGTCGCATTTTGGTGTAACAAACACTCTGAGCGGATTGAAAGTTCTTGTGGTAGATGATCTTGTGACCAACCTCCTTGACCTTAGTCAACAGTTAGATTTGCTCGGGATCGATTGTGCGTTTGCTTTCGATGGGGCTTCTGCATTGCACAAACTCTTACAGGAAGAGTATGATCTTGCCTTGATTGATATGGAGATGCCGGGCTTGAGCGGTTTTGATGTTATGCGCACTGAAAGCGCACGTCAGACACGGAATTTGGGCAAGCCTGTTGGGCTGCTTGCGGTGACGAGCTATGCACATAGCAAAAATCGCAAGGCAATTATACGAGCCGGTGCCGATGGTATTCTGGCAAGACCAGTTGCAAGTCCGTTAAGGCTGGAGCGTATTTTGCAGGAGACGCTTGACCAGATGCAGACCCGTCAAACCCACATCAATACAGACCAAACCCAGCATAAATCGGCGGACAACAAAGACACCATCGCTTATCTTCTGGACATGTTTGGCCCGGCGGAACTTTCTGAGTTGGGAAAAGACGTTGTTCGTGATCTTGAAAAAATATCAAGAGAATTGAAAGTGGCTTTAGAAATCAAAAATATCCGTCGAGTGGAAATCCAAACAAATCTTTGTGTATCAATTTGTATGGCTTTGGAAGCAGGTTCCACTCTTGAAACCGCACACGCTCTCAAGACAGCGCTTCTTGAGAAACAGAGTGCGGAAATTTCCAAGCAGGGAGAGGCACTTTTGCATCAGATCGCTCTGCTAAGTCAAAATATTTCGGCCTTCATCTTTATAAATGCCGCTTAAAACCCAGACAAAGCGTTTGCCTATCTAAGACTTGCAGTTGCGGGCTTTGCAGCGCATCTTGTGGTTGTCAGGAGGAACGTTGTATGAGTTTACGAAAGGCAGCTTTGGACGTGCGAAAAAATGCCTACGTCCCATATTCCAGGTTCCAAGTGGGGGCAGCGCTTCAAGACGAGAGAGGCCAAAATCATTTGGGTTGCAACGTGGAAAATGTGGCCTATCCAGAAGGCACATGTGCCGAGGCAGGGGCGATTGCGGCGATGGTTGCTGCGGGTGGAAAAAAGATAAGCCAGATATATGTTGTCGCCGACAGTCCAGAGCCGGTTCCCCCTTGCGGTGGTTGCCGTCAGAAAATCGCTGAGTTTGCCACGTCAGAAACCACGATCATCCTAGCAACAGTCTCCGGTGATGAAATCCGCTTGACCGTGGCGGAACTTTTACCAGGGGCTTTTTCAAACGTGCACATGGATCGAAAAGCGTTATAATGAACGCGCGTGGGCTTTTGGATAGACTACGCCGCGACTGTTCTTTGACAGCGGCAGAACTTCACTGGATTGCAGAAGCTATCGCAAATCACGACCTCAATGATGCCCAAGTCGGGGCCTTTGCGATGGCTGTTTGCAAAGGCAACTTGAGCGTTCGGCAACGCAGCCAGTTTACCACAGCGATGTGTGAAACAGGCCTGCGCATGTCCTGGGATCATCTGCCAGGTCCGGTGCTGGACAAACATTCAACCGGTGGTGTGGGTGACTGTGTCTCATTGGCGTTAGCGCCGGCCCTAGCGGCATGTGGGGCCTATGTTCCCATGATTTCGGGCCGCGGGTTGGGACATACAGGTGGCACCTTGGATAAGCTAGAAGCCATCCCGGGTGTGCGGGTGGATTTGCCTGTTGATGCTTTGCAGAAGCAGGTCAAGAATGTCGGGTGTGTCATTGCCGCGGCCTCTGACCAGATCGCCCCTGCGGACCGACGTCTTTATGCTATACGGGACATAACAGGGACCGTTGACAGCCTGGATCTGATCACCTCTTCAATCCTATCAAAAAAGCTCGCAGAAGGTGTTGAAGCCTTGGTGTTGGATGTGAAATGCGGCTCTGGGGCGTTCATGTCAGACCATGATGCTGCCTTGGAGCTTGCCCATGCGCTGGTGACAACTGCGCAAGGGGCCGGGGTGATGACGACGGCTTTGATCACTGACATGAATCAACCTGCGGCCTCTGCGGTGGGGAATGCAGTGGAAATCATCGAAGTAATGCATCTTTTAACACAAGAAAAGGTTGTTAGCTCGCGGTTGCGTATGCTGACGGAAACACTTGGTGGAGAGGTTCTGGCATTAGGGGGTATGGCGGTCGATCCAGCGGATGGCGCGCGCAAGATCGCAGGTGCGCTTGCAGATGGTCGTGCAGCAGAACGGTTTGGGCAGATGATTCATGCCCAAGGCGGCCCTTTGGATTTTCTTGAACGCTGGCGGGATCGATTGCCGGCCGCGCCTGTGCTCATGGAGCTTCAAGCAGAAGTCCCAGGGGTTGTTGCGGCGATTGACGCACGGATCTTAGGCGAATGTGTTTCCCATCTTCGTAATGGGCAGCGGTATGGGGATCGTCACATCGCTTCAGCCGCAGGGCTTTCACAACTGGTCGAGATTGGGCAAAGCCTGACCGAGGGGCAAACGATCGCGTGGATTCACGCGGCGACAGAAGAGGAGGCGCGCGCTGCTGCGCCCCTCATCTATGACGCTTTTACCTTCACATCTCAGCCGGTCACACCACCGCCACTGATCAAAGAGCGTATCGCATGAGCCGGGCTTTTCTGGTTGTGATGGACAGTGTCGGTTGTGGTGGGGCCCCTGATGCGGCCATCTATGGGGATGAAGGCGCAAATACGCTCGGTCATATCGCTGAAATCTGCGCGCAAAAGCGCGGCCGTCCTTTCACGCTCCCTTACCTAGACCGTCTTGGACTGGGGGCTGCGCTAAAGCTTTCCACCGGAAAGACCCCGCCCGGACTGGGCGCTGAACCGATTGGTCTTTGGGGTGTCGGGCGTGAAAAAAGTGCCGGGAAAGATACGCCTTCAGGCCATTGGGAGCTTGCCGGCGTTCCTGTCCCCTGGACGTGGCATGTGTTTCCCAAAGAGGCCCCTACGTTTCCAGCTGATCTTGTGGACCTTGTGCAAAGAACCGCACAGGTTGAGGGTATTTTGGGCAACTGCCATGCCTCTGGCACGGAAATTATAGCACGCCTTGGGGCGGAACATTTGCGATCTGGCTGGCCCATTTGTTACACTTCTGCCGACAGCGTGTTTCAGATCGCTGCCCATGAAGCGTATTTTGGCCTCCCGCGACTTTTGAAGCTTTGTGAGGCCATAGCGCCGCATTTGCACACAATGCGTGTCGGGCGGGTGATTGCCCGCCCGTTCGTTGGCGAGATCACACATGGGTTTACGCGAACGAAAAACCGGCGCGATTTTGCCATGCTTCCCCCAAAGCCAACACTATGCGATATGGCGCAAGCGGCGGGGCGGGAGACCCTTGGCCTTGGCAAAATCGGCGATATTTTTTCTGCGCGGGGGCTTTCAAAAATAGAAACCGGAACGGATGCAGAACTGATGCAGGACCTGCATCATGCGGTCAACACAATGCCAGATGGCAGTCTGACATTTGCAAACTTTGTCGAGTTTGATAGCCTTTATGGGCATCGTCGGGATGTGATGGGATATGCCAAAGCCTTGGAAGGGTTCGATACACAGATCGAAAGCGTTGCCCGCAGTCTGCGCCCAGACGATCTTTTGCTTTTGACAGCCGACCATGGCAACGATCCAAGTTGGCCTGGCACAGATCATACGCGTGAACAGGTCCCTATTTTAGGTAGCGGTGCAAAGACCTCGGGCTCCATCGGGATCAGGGGCCTTAGTGATGTCGCGGCCAGTGTTGCAGCCCATCTTGGCATTGCCTACACGGGTGATGGGGAGGCATTTTTATGAAAGAGATGAAAAAAGTTGAATTGCATTTACATCTCGAAGGCGCGGCACCACCGGCGTTTATTCGTGGCCTTGCTGCGGAGAAAAGGCTGGATCTGAACGGCGTGTTTACGCCCGATGGTGATTATGTATTTCAGGATTTCTGGCAATTCCTAAATGTTTATGAAATGGCAACATCGGTTTTACAATCGCCTGAGGATTTTGCCCGTCTCACATCTGCTGTGCTTGCAGAAAGCGCATCCCAGGGCGTGATCTACACAGAAGTGTTTTTGTCACCTGATTTTTGCGGCGGCGGAGATTTGGCGGCATGGCAAGACTATCTTGCCGCCATAAAAACAGCGGCGTCCGCAGCGCGGGCACAGGGGATTGATATGCGGGGCATTGTGACGGGTGTCCGCCATTTTGGGCCAGAGAAAGCACGCAACGCTGCAGTATGTGCGGCAGAAACCGCAGGGGATTTCATCGTTGGGTTTGGCCTTGGGGGCGATGAAAGGATCGGGCGTCCGAAAGATTACGCCTGGAGCTTCGATTGCGCCCGCGAGGCTGGTCTGGGCCTCACATGCCATGCTGGAGAATGGGATGGCCCAGCCTCTGTCCGGGAAGCCTGGACAGATTTAGGTGTCAGCCGTATCGGCCATGGGGTGCGCGCTGTTGAGGATAACACTCTGTTGGAAGAAATGATTGCGGCCGGTGTTGTTTTTGAGGTGTGCCCCGGTTCAAATGTAGCCTTGAAGCTATATGATAACCTCATGTTGCATCCTATTGAAAAAATGCGAAAGATGGGTGCGCATATTACCGTTTCCACAGATGATCCTCCATATTTTCACACAACCATGACACAGGAATATGAGGCCTTGCATAAGACTTTCGGCTGGGATGTGGACATTTTTGACCAGATTACACAAACCGCCATTGACGCTGCATTTTGTACCTCTGCAACAAAGCAGCGATTACAACAAAAATTCCAGGAAGCGTAAGCTGTGATGCACAATTTAAATATTTTAAATCATCCGCTTATCCAGCATAAGCTGAGCATCATGCGACGCAAGGAAACGCCAACCTCCGAGTTTCGTCAACTTTTGCGAGAGATTAGCCAGCTGTTAGCTTACGAAGTAACCCGAGATTTACCATTAAGCATGCATGAAATTGAAACTCCGCTGGAGGTTATGCAGGCCCCGATGCTGGCGGGGAAAAAACTTGTCTTGGTCTCTATTTTAAGGGCGGGCAACGGCCTGCTGGATGGCGTGTTGGCATTGATTCCATCGGCACGTGTTGGCTTTATCGGACTTTATCGTGATGAGGAAACGTTGCAGCCTGTGGAGTATTATTTCAAAGTTCCCCAGGATTTGGATGATCGTATGGTTATTGTGCTTGATCCGATGCTGGCTACCGGCAACAGCGCAATTGCGGCTGTGGATCGGCTCAAAAAAGCGGGCGCTCAAAACCTGTGCTTTCTATGTCTTTTGGCAGCCCCCGAAGGTGTGACCAACATGGCGTCTGCTCATCCCGATGTCCATGTTTTTACAGCTGCGCTTGATCGAGAGCTTAACGATCAAAGTTATATTGTGCCCGGACTAGGAGATGCGGGTGATCGAATGTTTGGTACGAAATGAGCCAATTTTTCCTAGACTTTTCGGCGCTATTTCTGCAAAGTTAGATTAAATATAATACCACAGAATGAGGCCTGTTATGAACAATAGATCGAGAAAACTGGCATTTATAGCATGTGCAGGGTTGTTATGCCTTGGCCAGGGGTATGCACAAGGTCTCAGCCAAAATTCAGTGCCGGCTGAATTTCCTCCAGAAAGTTTCACAGGGGATCAATATGTCGATAGTCAGGGGTGCGCTTATTTGCGCGCGGGGGTCGGCGCTCAGACAACTTGGGTTCCAC
Organism: uncultured Thalassobacter sp.; assembly: GCA_963922715.1. Lineage (GTDB taxonomy): Bacteria > Pseudomonadota > Alphaproteobacteria > Rhodobacterales > Rhodobacteraceae > CAWUJT01. The sequence goes on along the minus strand of CAWUJT010000070.1, from coordinate 7,169 downwards.
GATTCAATCGTGAACGAGAAGTGATTTGTGGAAGAACACCGACATTTGAAAGTGTTTCTGTATCTTCAACAGAGTCAACGACTGCGCCAGAGATTATTTCACAAGTACCTATAGACACTACGGTTCAAACGCCTTCCGCTCCGACTGTGTCAACAATCATACAACCTGAAACGGTCCCGGAAACGGTACAAGTGCTTCGAACAGGAACTGCCTCCACTATGGCTGCGCAAGAAGCGAATTCAAAAACCCCACAGCGGCGTGTTGTGTCTGTAAATGATGTTCATCAGCCTGAAACTGTTGTAACACCACAAACTTCTGGTGAGATGTCTCTCCAAACGGTTACTGGGTGTGGGGCTTCTTCGCTTTCCGCTGCGTATCTTACAACATGTAGTCAACCAAATTCCGGTCAAGGTTGGACAAGTGTCCCGCCTGAAGAGATAACGCGAAAGCATTTTATACATTCCACATCTCAAACTATTGCAGTGGAATCTTCAAGCGGTTCTGAGCAAACTTTGCAGTCTACAAATACCACTTTGACGAGTGCTTCACCGCAAACACCACAAACGCCTTCATATCGTTCAGCTTGGGATGACGGTCGCTTAAACGAAAACCGTGGTATTGTGAAAAATCAGGTTATTGTCGGTCAAAACGGATATAGATACATAATTGTTGATTAAACTTAGAAGATAATTTTCAAATTTTCCATTTAGACGGAATGAAAAGAATTTATATTCATCGTTTCATCTTATTTGTTCTTCACAAACATTTTGCAAGGCGATCCAAGCACTATCATTGAGTGAAGAAAAACTTTGAGAATTTTTGATTTTATCGTTACTTCTGTTTTGCGAGATCGATACTCCCATCGTCCCTGTATCCCGTTTTTGGGTATTCTCAGATATATCGTCCAATTGCGAGGAAACGGTTTTATTGATTAATGTCTGCGTGTATTGGCGCAGTTCGCCGGTATTATAGCGCCCTGTCGTGAGTAACTGTAAAGTTGCGACAAAACCTATTTCATCAAGAAAGCCAGAAAGAATAACGTCTTCCATGTTGTCTGCGTATTCTGAACGTATAAACCTTTCAACAACATCGGGTGTATCATAATCGATGAAAAGCCTTTGAGAAACGACCATATGCCCCCCTGTGAGAAACATCACCGGAGACACAGCATCTGGCAGCACAGTCAACTGAACATTTTGCTTGGGAAGGAAGCGTTCAAAGAGGCTATGTAAAGTGGCATCCGTCTCAGGGGCATGGCAAGGTCCCCCGCTGATATTAGACATCTCTGTTACCATCAATTGTCCGATCTCTGAACGTTTCTCAAAAGGCAAAACGTTGAGCGTGTGCTCTTTCACAGCTTTTGGTAACCATACAGAAAGCAGCAAAACGACTATGCATAACGAGAGGCCAAGTGATACCCCGCGCAAGCGTCCTCTATGTCGATGTTTGGAAGCGATCGCACCGCGAATGTGCTCAATGACGGCAATCATTGTGCTATCTTCAATTTCGATATTTTCATCGTCATCTGGGCTGGGCGCATAGATCGGGGGGTGATCAGCGGGGTTTACTCTATGGACAGCGGGAAGTGACCAATGCGCCAATGCCGTGCCTTTGGTATCGGTGATGATCAGGGAATTATCTCCAACCGATACAAATACGTTCTTTCTTTGTGAACTCTCAGTATCACGCCAAAGACCTGTCGTTTCGACACGTTCAAATTTTTTGAGGGCCGTCACTGCTGCACTCTATTTTATTATATCAATAAAATACTGCAAATATGGCAGCTGTGCAATCTTCTAAACGGAGTCTGGCGAAAAGATGTCTTTTTTGTTTCCTCGCTTGCACTTCGGCCAGAACAGGCCACTGGAGAAGATAAGTTTACCCTCCGCGCACAAGTGTGCGCAGCTCAAACTTTTGAATTTTCCCGGTTGCCGTTTTGGGCAGATCGATAAAGCGCACCTCTTTGGGTGTTTTGAACCCGGCAAGCTGTTTTCGGGCGAATGCGATCAGATCCTCTGCACTTACAGACGCCCCTTCTTTTAACTCAACAAATGCGCAGGGCACTTCGCCCCAGGTCTTATCGGGTTTTGCAACAACTGCGCACAGGGAGACAGCAGGGTGGTGCATCAGCACCCCCTCAACCTCGACGCTCGAGACATTCTCTCCACCTGAAATGATGATGTCCTTTGCGCGATCGGTAATCTGCACATACCCATTGGGATGGTGTACGGCGGTGTCACCAGAGTGAAACCACCCGCCGTCAAACACCTCTGCCGTTGCATCAGGATTTTTAAGATAACCTTTCATAACGGAATGACCACGGAGCAGAATTTCCCCCTGTGCCGTGCCATTGCGGGGAACGTCTCTGCCCGTTTCATCCACCACACGCACCCGATCCATCATTGGAAACGCCACACCTTGGCGGGCTTTGATTGCGGCTTTCTCCGACTGGGGCAAATGATCCCAAGCCTCTTGCCAGGTGCATTCCGTGACGTGCCCGTATGTCTCTGTCAGGCCATAAACCTGCATCACATGAAACCCGAGCTCTTCAATTTTGGCCAGTGTTGCCGCCGGTGGCGGGGCGCCAGCGGTCAAAATCTCAACAGTTTGCTCGAAAGAGCGGCGATCCTGCGCCGGCGCATTGACGATCATATTCAAAACAATGGGCGCGCCCCCGAAATGGGTGATGTCTTCTTCTGCAATGGCATTATAAATGTTTACCGCTGAAACATCGCGGCAGCAGATAACAGTCCCCCCAACCACAGGCATCATCCAGGTATGATTCCAGCCATTGCAATGGAACAAAGGGACAATTACAAGATAACGTGGATGCAGCACCATACGCCAGGAAATGACAGTGCCCATTGTCATAAGGTATGCGCCACGGTGGTGATACACAACGCCTTTGGGGCGACCAGTGGTGCCAGACGTGTAGTTTAGTGCTAAACTTTCCCATTCATCCTTGGGCATGATCCAAGGGAAATCGGGGTCTCCGGTGTCAAGAAAAGCCTCATAGGTGAGATAACGACCAGAGGCGGGGTGCTGCGCGGTGTCATCGGGAACTTCAATGATTTCAGGCGGTTTTCCGTCCATCACGGCGCAAGCGGCCTCGGCCAGGGGCAGAAACTCTGTGTCGGCCAAAATAACCTTTGCTTGCCCATGATCGAATATATACGCCACCGTATTAACATCGAGGCGGATGTTGATTGTGTTAAGCACAGCGCCACAGGCTGGAACCCCAAAATGGGCTTCAATCTGGGCAGGTACGTTGGGCAGTAAAGTGGCCACCACATCGCCAGCGGTGACGCCCCGTTTGTGCAAGGCAGAGGCCAGGCGTGAAACACGCGCATGATAAGTGGCATAGGTGTGCCGAATGCCCCCATACACAAGCGCTTCGCGGTCCGGCCAAATCTCAGCGGCGCGTGCAAGATGCGATAAAGGTGTTAGCGGCACATAATTTGCCGCACATTTTTCCAATCCGCGTTCATCCGCAAGCCATCCCATCGCATACCTCCCATTGTGTTTTGCCTGCCATGACCATATGCCTGGCATGCCTGATTGATCGTAATCGAGTGTGACGCCTCACCCCCCAATTGGAAAGACCCAGAATGCAAAATCGTCCTCTTGCCGCCGCAACCTATGTTCTTACAGGTATGGCGATCATCGGTTGGATCGATCAATTCGTCCGTGTCATTGCTGAGACAAGCTCACTGTGGAGCTTTCATCTGATGCGCACCACAATGATTTGGGGGCTTGTGCTGGTATGGTTGGGCCTAAGCGGTGGGCGTTTGCGTGTTGTGAATTGGCGCGGGCTGGCCCTGCGCTCTGGCACAATGTCCATTGCGATGATTATCTATTTTGGTGCTTTGGCGTTTATCCCTGTCGCGCAAGCCGTCGCGGGGCTTTTTACATCACCCATTTGGGTGTTGATTTTCTCCGTGGCCTTTTTCGGGTTGCGTATTGGGTTTTGGCGTGTACTGGCGGTTGTGCTTGGTTTTGCGGGGATCGTTTTGGTACTGTCGCCCGATCCCGAAACACTCTCGCCGCTTGTGTTCATGCCGGTTGTGGCCGGGGCCTTTTATGCTGTGGCTGTTCTGGGGACACGGGCCTGGTGCCCAAAGGACGGGGCTTTGGAGCTGTCCTTGGGAATTTTTACGGCCATGGCCGTATGGGGCGGCGTTGTGGGCGTTGTTTTGAGCCTGACTGCGCCGGATATTCCCCAGGGTGACGCGGCGTTTTTATATCGTGGTTTGGTGTGGCCTGACGCGCAAGCTTTGTTTTGGACGTTTGTTCAAGCCATTGGCTCCCTCATCGCTGTGATCTGCCTGACCCGTGGCTACCAATTGGCCGAGGCGTCGTATGTTACAGTTTTTGAGTATTCGCTGCTGATCTTCTCTGCGGTCTTTGGCTATATGGTGTGGGGTGATCTGGTCACGCCCCTGGGTTGGCTTGGGTTTGCGATGATTGTGAATGCGGGTATGATCATCGCATGGCGCGCACGGAGGTGATCTCAGCGGTGTGCTTTGGGCGAAACATCGGCCGAGGCGATTGGCGTGAGGATGGTGTAGATCAATGCTTGTCCATATCGGGGACGTTCCAGCACAAGTTGATTGGCGCGAATAAACACACTTTGACATTCTGTTCCTTGATCGACCCGCCCGATAAAAAGCCGTCTGCACAGATGTCCTTCCCGCCAAGCCCACCCCCCTTGCAAAGGCGTGTTGTCAATACGGCCAGTGATCGCGCCATTGGATTGCAGCTGAAATTGCCCGCCGAATTCATCTAAAAGGATGCGGCCCACGACAAAATCACGGAATGCGCGTTCTGACCTGATCTGTGTGAAGTCAATCGCATAAGCCGACGGTGCACTCAGTACGCACAAAAACACGACAAGTTTAAGTGACCGCATGCCACGCCCCCCCAGCAGTAACAATTTACATGAAAATAAGTCGATATTGCCTTGACATGCAAAGGAGCGTCAGATCACGCGTTTCTATAGCTTATTTTGTAGAGGCACAGCAGAGCATCACAAAACATCGTCTAGTGGCCGATCATATGAATTCTATCAAATGCGAATCGGTTGATGAAAAGGTATTTCCTTCCATCCCTTCCGCGCAAAAGTTTGCGCGGAAGAAAGTGCGTGTTTCAGGTCCCTATGCGGCCTGTGCTTCAGATTGAAAGCGTGCGTAGAAACTTTGGCCCGATTGTGCTTGCTCTTTCAAGATAGCCGGCGGTTCAAAGCGCGCACCGTGAAGCTTGGTCAGGTTTTGGCAGGTTTCTAGCGCCCAAGGGGCTCCGACGATGTCGAGCCAAGAAAAGGGCCCGCCAGACCATGGGGCAAAGCCCCAGCCCATGATGGCACCGACGTCGCCTTCACGGATGTCTGTGAGGACACCCTCTTCCAAGGCGCGCAGGGCCTCTAGCACTTGCGCGAACATCAACCGGTTTTGAACACTCTGCAAATCGGGTTGAGCGGCTGCTATGGGAAACTTCACGCTCAGCCCTTCCCAAAGGTTTTGGCGTTTGCCGGTCCCATCGTAGGTGTAAAACCCGGCATTGGCTTTTCGGCCCAAACGCCCCTCATCCGCCATCCAGAAAATCACATCGTCCACCGCACCATCAGGGTAGGCGTCGCCCATTGCGGCACGGGTGGCTTTGGCGATACTGACGCCAAGCTCAATCGATGTCTCATCCACCAGTTGCAAGGGCCCAACAGGCATGCCCAGTTGCCGGGCGGCATTCTCGATCAGCACAGGGGATACGCCTTCGCCCACCATGCGGATGCCCTCGTTCAGGTAAGGGATGATGCAGCGGTTGGCATAGAAAAACCGGGCGTCGTTGACAACAATCGGCGTTTTCTTGATCTGACGCACAAAGTCGAGCGCCTTGGCAACGGCCCGGTCCCCTGTTGCCTTCCCTTTGATGATCTCAACCAAGGGCATTTTCTCAACCGGAGAGAAGAAATGGATACCAATGTATTGCTCGGGACGCACGCTTGCTGTCGCAAGATCTGTGATCGGTAGAGTGGAGGTGTTCGTTGCAAAAATTGTGGTGTCTGGAATAACAGCTTCGACCTTTTGGGTGATGTCTGCCTTAACCTTGGGGTCTTCGAACACAGCTTCCACAATCAAATCGCAGGCGCTCAGCGCCGTCAGATCGCTGGTGGCGGTGATACGCGCCAGCATCGCCTCTTTCTTCTCGGGGGTGGTTTTGCCGCGTTTCATCCCCTTGTCAGCATAGGCCTCTGAATAGGCTTTGCCACGATCGGCGGCCTCCTGTGTTTGGTCGATCAGCACCACGTCAATCCCGGCTTGGGCTGCGACAAGTGCGATGCCCGCGCCCATCATACCTGCGCCGATGACACCAATTGTCTTGACGCTTTCATCTTCTACGGCAGGACGTGCCGCACCTTTCTCCAAGGCTTCTTTATTGATAAAGAGCGTGCGGATCATGGCCGACGACGACGGGTTCATCAGGACATGGGTGAACCACCGCGCCTCGATCCGCAACGCAGTGTCAAAGGGGACCAAAGCGCCTTCATAGACGGCGGACAGCATGGCTTTGGCGGCGGGGTAAACTCCCTGGGTCTTGCCATGCACCATGGCAGAGGCCCCGACAAATGTCATAAAGCCTGCAGGATGGTACGGGGCACCCCCGGGCATTTTGTAGCCCTTTTGGTCCCAAGGTTTGACGATGTCGGGATCAGACAGAACCCATGCTTTGGCTTTGTCCACAAGCGCATCGGGGGCGACAACCTCGTGGATCAGCCCCGCGGATTTGGCTTGTTGTGGGTTAGAGAGTTTACCTTCAAGCAAGAAGGGTGAGGCCCCCATCGCCCCCAGCAGGCGTGTCAGACGGGTGGTGCCGCCCATGCCGGGGAAGATACCCACCTGGATTTCCGGCAGACCAATCTTGGCTTTGGGGTTGTCTGCCGCAAAGATGCGATGGCAGGCCAAGGGGATTTCAAAGCCAATCCCCAAGGCAGTGCCCGGCAAGGCTGCGGCAATCGGTTTGCCCCCTTTCAGCGTTTTGGGGTCCATGCCGGCGCGCTCAATCTTGCGTAGGATCGCATGGGTGTGCATCAGCCCCCGCATCAGGCCAGCCTCTGGGCTGTCGCCTGCCATTTCTTTCATCTTAGAGATGATGTTGAGGTCCATGCCGCCTGCAAA
>CAWUJT010000069.1:0-13676 GCA_963922715.1 uncultured Thalassobacter sp. | reverse complement strand
GCATTGGGAACCGATGAGCCGCCCGGATTGGGGATGGATGGCGTTATTATGTGTCACGGGCGCCACTGGTCATTTTACGTTGATCAAGACCTACGAATTTGCGGAAGCCTCTACCGTACAACCGTTTGCGTTTTTACAGCTTGTCTTTGCCTCTGCCATTGGAATCGTCATCTTCGGGGAACATCTGACACCTTCCCTTGTGATCGGCGCAAGTATCGTGATCGCAGCAGGCATCTTCACGTTACGCCGCGAGAAACTCAGCGCTGCCTCAGCGCCGCTTCAAGACCCAAAGGTTGTCCAGAGCCCGCAAGACGCGCACGATAGACCGCCAAACTCTCCGCCACGCGCATGATATAGTTTCGGGTCTCTGTAAATGGGACATGCTCGATCCAATCCACCACATCAACGCGCGGATCCGTGGGATCGCCCAACTCGGAGCGCCAGCGTTCCGCCCGGCTGGGTCCCGCGTTATAAGCTGCGGCCACCAGAACGACAGAACGTCCAAATCGCGCGATCATCTCATCAAGATAGGCCACACCCAAAGAGGCATTGAAAAACGGATCGGTGAGTAAGCGATCAAGCGACATGCTTTGCCCGGTTGCGCGCGCCATCGCCTGGGCCGTAGCGGGCATGAGTTGCATCACCCCGCGCGCCCCTGCCGGTGAAATAACACTGGGATCAAACTCACTCTCCCGCCGCGCGATGGACAGTACCAATTCAGGTGGTGCCGAGCGACCCTTAATCGTCAATTCTAGGGGTGCCGCAAAATAGCCTTTATGCAACTCATGGCCCGCTTGCGCGGCCCGTTTGCCAATCATCACGGCGATATGCGGATTTCTGAGCAGCAGCGCAATTTCAATCAGCGCTCCGATTTCTTCCCGTGTCAGGCTTTCTGCAAGATGGGTCATAAACCGCTCTGCCAGAGACAACTCCCCCGCATTGTGCAAAAGTACCGCAGCCCGCAGAACACTGCCCTGTGCGAATGAAGTCTGGCGCCAATCGGGAAAAATCTCACCTCCCGCCAATCGTGGATCGGGGGCAAGGCCTATGTGTTCTGCGGCCAACTGACCATAGAACGAGGTTTGAAAAGCCCCCGCCCGTGTGTACGCCGCGCGCGCCTGATCACGATTGCCCGCCGCATCATAGGCCCGCCCAAGCCAATATCCGGCCCGGCCTTTGGAAATCGGGGTGACAACACTGGCTTCAAAATCCGTGAAATGCTGTATCGCCTGGTTTGCATCGTTGAGTTTGCGCAGGGCAATGTACCCAGCCAGCCATTCAAGCTGACTTGCGCTTTGCGCATCGTCCAGATGATGTTCTGCTGCAATCCGGTAGGCTTCGGTCGCTTTCCCTTCACGCATCAAGGGACGGGCCAAGTTTAACCGATGGCGGGACCAAACCTCAGGCTTGCCCAAGCGCGCGGCAGAACCTGTACGCTCAAACAGCACCTCTAAGGCGCTGGCACGTCTGCCTTTAGACAGGCGCCAACGGAAGCGTTCATAGGCCAACCCGGGATCATCTTTGAGAGAAGCGGGCACAGCGTTGATCAGCGCATCAACACCCGGTGCCTCCGCACGTAAAGCAAGACGTGCGCGCGCCAAAGTCTGCCAATTGGATGAAACGAGGGGCAACATACGTTCGGCATCGGTCTTACGCCCTTGCCAAAGCATCTCATCAAGCCTTGCTTCATTATGTGGGCGCAAAATGTCTGGGAATTGGGTGTAATACCTGTTTTGCATCTCTTGTGACATGGGCAGGTTGCGCCATGCGCGGATGAGCTCTGCCCGTCCTTCTGCTTCGTCTCCAGAGGCGATCAAAGCCTGGGCGTAGATCAATGCTCCATGGGCCGTTTGCGGCGTATTGTCGACAAAAAACCGCTTAACGCGCGCAACAGATATCCGATTGGGCATATTTGCTTCTTGCCTGGCACGCAAAAGCTTCAATCCAGGCCAATCCGCATTGCGTTCAAGAAACTCTTCCGTCTCTTGGAATGTGCCTTGGCCCGCCCGCAGCAAGATCCACGTGACAATATCACGCCCTACAGGATCGCTGATTTGACGCCGGGCCGCCTCTGCGGCTTGAAAATCCCGCTCAAACGCAAAATCAAGCGCCCGACTGAGGTTTGTATCTGCCTGAACGGGGAGACTCAGCACCACAAGAAGAAACTTTAGAACAATGATGCGTAACATAGGGCCTGTCGCTTTACTCATGGCATGTCATACTCTGAACATCCCTTATAACTTGTGATACGATTTCAATATCGCTAGTGTCTATGTCATATTATTTGCCATATGAGGTGCCCATGCTCAAAGGTTCAATGCCCGCTCTGGTCACCCCCTTCAAAAATGGGGCGGTCGATTTCGACACCTTAGAGGTACTTGTGGAGCGGCAAATCACGGAAGGCTCCCACGGCCTTGTGCCTGTTGGCACGACGGGGGAAAGTCCGACACTCACTCATGCGGAACATGAGGCGGTGGTAGAAGCCGTGATCAAAATTGCGGCTGGTCGTGTCCCTGTGGTGGCAGGTGCGGGATCGAACAACACAAGCGAAAGCCTGCATTTGATGGAGCACGCCAAAAATGTTGGCGCCGACGCGGCCCTGGTTGTCACACCTTACTACAATAAACCAACCCAAGAGGGGTTGATCGCGCATTATAAGGCGCTGGCAGAAGTCGGCCTGCCTATCATCATCTATAACATCCCAGGGCGATCTGTGGTCGATATGTCGCCAGAAACTATGGGACAACTTGCACGGCTTCCGGCCATCATCGGTGTGAAAGATGCCACCGGTGACCTGGCGCGGGTCAGTGCTCAGCGGATGACATGTGGGCAAGATTTCATTCAACTTTCCGGTGAAGACCCCACAGCCGTTGGCTTTAACGCTCAGGGTGGGGTCGGCTGTATCTCTGTCACCGCCAATGTCGCCCCGCGCTTATGTGCCGAGATGCAGGAGGCCTGCCTAGAAGGCGATTATGCAAAAGCGTTATCCATTCAAGATGTTCTGATGCCACTCCACCAAGCGATTTTCACGGAGCCTGGCCTGGTGGGCGCAAAAACGGCGCTGTCCATGATGGGCTTTTGTGAGGCAGACGTGCGGTTGCCGTTGACCCCCGCAACAGAAGCCACGCAAGAGAAAATTGTCCTTGCCTTGCGTCGGATTGGGCTCTTGAATTGAGGCGCTCACACTCTCATATAGAGCGACTATGGCCAAGACATCGACACCCGCTGAGCGTAACTATAAAGTGATCGCAGAAAATCGCCGCGCGCGACACGATTATGCTATTGAGGATGATCTTGAAGTGGGCGTTGTTCTAACCGGGTCAGAGGTCAAATCCCTACGCGAAGGCCAGGCCAATATCGCGGAAAGCTACGCCTCTGTCGATGATGGGGAGCTATGGCTGACCAATGGTTGGATTGGTGCCTATGCCCAGGCCAAAACCTGGGGCCATGTTGAACGACGCAAACGTAAGCTGTTAGCATCAAAGAAAGAGATCTCGAAACTGTGGAATGCGACGCGGCGCGAAGGCTACACACTTGTGCCGCTCGTGATCTATTTCAACCACACCGGGCGCGTTAAGATGAAACTCGGCGTGGCCAAGGGCAAAAAGACCCAGGACAAACGCGAAGCCGCCGCCAAACGCGATTGGCAACGGCAAAAAGCCCGTCTTTTGCGGGAGCGCGGGTAAGGATTTCAAAAAAGGATGCTTTAAAAGAACGTCCCAGTCTTCCTGGGACGTTCAAATGCCATGACGGAAAAGCGTTAGTCCTGTACCTCTTCCTCTTTCAAGACCTCTTCGCCTGTCTCCTGGTTCACCATCTTCATAGCAAGGCGTACTTTGCCACGGTCATCGAAGCCTAGAAGTTTCACCCAGACCTCTTGGCCCTCTTTCAGCACGTCGGAAGGATGGCCCAAGCGGCGGTTTTCGATTTGACTGACATGTACAAGGCCGTCACGTTTGCCAAAGAAATTCACAAACGCCCCAAAGTCCACGATCTTCACGACCTTGCCTTTGTAGATCTTGCCTTCCTCAGGTTCCGCCACGATTGAATGGATCATGTCATAGGCTTTTTGAATTGCCTCCCCATTGGGGCTGGCAATTTTCACCACGCCATCATCACTGATATCAACCTTGGCACCAGAGACTTCAACGATCTCTCGGATCACTTTGCCGCCCGACCCGATCACCTCTCGGATCTTGTCGGTTGGGACCGTCATTGTCTCAATCCGCGGAGCATGCACAGAGAACTCTCCGGCTGTGGAAATCGCTTTGGCCATCTCTGCCAAGATGTGAAGCCGTCCCTGACGCGCTTGTTCCAAGGCTTTGGCCATAATTTCAGGAGTTATCCCGGCCACTTTGATGTCCATCTGGAGCGATGTGATCCCGGCCTCAGTCCCGGCCACTTTGAAGTCCATATCGCCTAGGTGATCCTCATCGCCCAAGATATCGGTGAGCACGGCAAAATCACCGTCGTCTTCCAAAACCAACCCCATGGCAACACCGGCCACTGGGGCTTTGAGGGGTACACCGGCATCCATCATCGCCAAAGAGCCGCCACAAACCGTGGCCATTGACGAAGACCCGTTTGATTCCGTGATCTCAGAGACAACGCGGATCGTGTAGGGAAAATCCGTCTGTGCTGGAAGCACAGCTTGCAACGCCCGCCAGGCAAGCTTGCCGTGGCCGATCTCTCGCCGTCCTGGGGGGCCAAAACGCCCCACTTCACCGACCGAATAAGGCGGGAAGTTATAATGGAGCAAAAAGTTCGAGCGGAAGTTACCATGTAGGGCATCGATGATTTGCTCATCATCGCCTGTGCCAAGGGTCGTGACAATCAGGCCTTGGGTCTCTCCCCGGGTGAACAGCGCAGAGCCATGGGTGCGCGGCAGAAGGCCTGTTTCACAAACAATCTGACGCACTTCATCCAAAGCACGGCCATCAATGCGGCGCTTGGCCTTCACCACATCACTGCGCAGCACTTTGGCCTCAAGCTTTTTCAGGGCAGAGCCAAGGTTCGGGTCTTCCAGCTGCTCTTCTGTGAGGGCCGCCTTAATCGCCTCTTTCGCGTCTGCCACAGCTGTCACGCGGGCTTGTTTGTCGGTGATGGCATAGGCGGCACGCATCTGCTCTTCACCGGTCGCAAGAACAGCGGCATAAAGATCACTGTAGTCCGGCATTTGGAACTCAAGCGGGTCTTTGGCCGCGTCCTCCGCCAAGCTGATGATCAGATCAATCACGGGTTGCATCTGCGCATGGCCAAATTTGACTGCACCCAGCATCTCGGCCTCGGACAGCTCATATGCTTCAGATTCAACCATCATGACCGCATCTTTTGTACCAGCCACCACCAAATCAAGACGTTGGTCCGGCTTGGCCAGAAGATTGTCCATATCGTCCACGGCTGGGTTCAAGACGTATTCGCCATCGACAAAACCCACACGCGCACCCGCAACAGGCCCCATGAAGGGGGCCCCAGAAATTGTGAGCGCGGCAGAGGCGGCAATCATGGCCACAATGTCAGGATCGTTTTCAAGATCATGGCTAAGCACGCTACAAATGACCAAAACCTCGTTCTTGAAGCCTTCTGCAAAAAGGGGCCGCATTGGGCGGTCAATCAGCCGCGCCGTGAGCGTTTCTTTTTCTGTTGGGCGTGCTTCGCGTTTAAAAAAACCGCCCGGGATTTTGCCCGCTGCATAGTATTTTTCTTGGTAATGGACCGTCAGCGGGAAAAAATCCTGCCCAGGATCAACATCCTTGGCATAGGTCACCGCTGCCATCACAGAGGTTTCGCCGTAGGTGGCGATCACACAGCCATCTGCTTGACGCGCAATTTTTCCAGTTTCTAAGGTGAGGGTATCATGGCCCCACTCCATCGTCTTTTTCACAATTTTAAACATTCTTATGTCCTAGTTGGAAGCTCTCCGGGGCCCTCCCCGGTCTTCCCGTTTCATGTGGCAGCCCCATTGCTGCCGACCCCTTCTATCCTCTTCATGCGCTGGGGTCAGTGCAACACGTTTCAGATATATGCCCTTTAGCGGACTTTTCAGCATGATAAAAGTGGTGTTTATGTCTTTATCTTCAACATTCAATAACTTCCTATCGGTATCCGCTCTATAGACAGAGATTCTTTGAGGTTAAAACAGTGATGTCCACAGCTCATCCGAGTGATATATTCCATGATGAAGATCTACTCGTGACACACACAGATGATCAAAATCGTATCCTGGCAGCCAGTTTATCCTTTCAAAGGGTCAGCGGGTACACCGCGGAAGAATTGATCGGTGCCTCAGATAAAATGGTGCGCCATGAAGATATGCCTGAAGGCATTGGCTGGCTTTATAACCAAGAATTGAAAGCTGGGCACCCTGTTGCCGCTTTTTTGAAAAACAAGTCAAAATCAGGCAAGTCTTATTGGGTGCTGAGCCTTGCTACCCCCATTGATGGTGGCTATATCGCGGCCCGTTTAAAACCGCGCGCTGACGTTGTCTCAAATATGGAACTTGCCTATACAACGTTGCGGGATCGTGAAATCAAAGAAGGGTTGGCGCCGGCTGAAAGTGCTGCTGTCTTTTTGACGCACCTTAAAGAGCAAGGGTACAAAACCTATGCAGATTTTATGGCAAAGATGGTCATTCATCAAAGCTGCGCACGCACAACAGCCTTAGGTCGGCAACCTCTGGAAGCATTGGTTGATATGCAAAATCTTATCGACCAATGGCAAGACATGGAAAAAACATGCTTTGCCATGCAGGATTTACATCAGGATATCGCCCACACCCCGGCAAATCTACGTGTCCAAGCCGCGCATCTGAATGAAAAGGGTATTCCGCTAAGCGTGATTGCGTCGAATTTCACCGTGCTAACGCAAGATATCAGCCATATGCTTGAAAGTTTCTCGGCAGGATCAGCAGAGGTGGCAGAGAACCTTCGGCAAGCTTATTTTCTGGTAGGTCTCGACGCTATTATGACAGAAACAATGGTTCTGCTCAAAGCAGAGGTGGCAGAGGGTAAAGATACAACCAACCTCGAAGAAGTGAACCTTATCGAAAAGCAAACCGCATTTTATAGTGAAAAAACCACGACAAGCATCAAACAAGTACAAACAACCTTACGTCAATTCGGCAGAATAGCAGAGGATACGGCAACAATCCTGAGCGGTCTTTCGGTAGCAAAAGTGATGTGTGAAATCGAAAACGCCTACATCTCGGGCGTCTCGGACTCAAGCGTATCTGCCACGATATCAGAGCTTGACTCTTTCCAAGAAACCGCGCGTCAGGAATTGGCCACCTTACGCAAAGCCCTCTTTAAGTCGCAGAAGCTTGTTGATCGTGCCCATCGCCGTATTTTTGTGGATGCACGACAAAAATCTGTATCGCGCAAAGTGGCTGCTTAATCAAAAAAAGAAGCCTTACAGACACAATGATTTTTAGTGATACCTTAGAAAGGGACGCTCCGGTCGTCAGAGCGTCCCTTAGCGATTCTCGATGCTCCTCCCATGAGGTTACGCCTCAGTGCCCGAGAATCTGACTCAAAAACAGTTTGGTCCGGTCGTTTTGTGGATTTGTGAAAAACGGCTCGGGTGCGTTTTGTTCGACAATTTGTCCAGCGTCCATAAATATGACGCGATTGGCAACCTGACGGGCAAAGCCCATTTCATGGGTGACACACAGCATCGTCATCCCTTCCTCGGCCAGTTGAATCATGGTGTCCAAAACTTCTTTGATCATCTCTGGGTCAAGCGCCGATGTCGGCTCATCAAACAGCATAATCCGGGGCCGCATACAAAGTGAACGCGCAATGGCCACGCGCTGTTGTTGCCCGCCGGAAAGTTGACCTGGGTATTTATCCGCCTGTTCAGGGATTTTGACTTTCTCAAGAAAATACATTGCTGTTTCTTCGGCATCCTTCTTTGGCGTCTTGCGGACATAAATCGGCGCAAGGGTGCAGTTCTCAAGGATTGTCAAATGCGGGAATAGATTAAAGTGCTGAAAACACATGCCTACTTCTGATCGGATCTTGTCGATGTTTTTCAGATCACTCGACAGAAGCGTACCATCTACAGTGATGGAGCCGCGCTGATGTTCCTCAAGCGCGTTGATGCAGCGGATAAGCGTCGACTTGCCAGACCCCGATGGCCCACAAATCACGATGCGTTCGCCACGGTTGACCGTCAAATTGATGTCCCGTAAAACATGAAAATTGCCATACCATTTGTTCATAGCATGAATTTGGATCGCAATTTCATCCGAGATTTTCATTTGACTGGCATTCACATGCATATCCACACTTGGTGGTGTGATCGTTGTATCAGTCATGTTTTCCCTCCCCTAGCGGCGGTCTGTGGCCAGCTGACGTTCAAGCCACTGTGAATATTGAGAAATACCGTAGCAGACGACAAAAAACAGAAGCGCGGCAAATCCGAAAAGCTCCCAATAAATGCCGAGCCAATCGGTCGTTTGCTGAATCGGTCCCCGGATCATACCGACCGTGTCAAACATCGAAATTACAGACACCAGGGTTGTATCTTTAAACAAACCAACGGCTACGTTCACAATGCCAGGGATAGAAATCTTCAAAGCCTGCGGCAGTATGATCAGCTGCATGGATTGTGTGTAGTTCAGCCCCAGACTGTCTGCTGCTTCATACTGGCCACGGGGCAATGCCGCCAGACCGCCACGAATGACTTCGGCGATATATGCGGCGGAAAACATTGTGATCATGATGATCACCCGCAGGATAAGGTCAAAGGTGTTGCCTGGTGGCAGGAAATAAGCCAGCATAACATTCGCCACAAACAACAAAGTGATCAAAGGCACGCCGCGCACGAATTCGATAAAGATCACACAAACGCCCTTGATCAGGGGCATGTTCGATTGACGCCCCAAGGCCAGCACAATGCCCAGAGGGATCGACAATGCCACACACACCGTGCCCAGGATCATATTGAGCATGAAGCCACCCATCTGGCGGCTGGCAATCTCTGTCAGTTCAATAGCGATAATCGAATTTAGAAACTCTGCAGCCGGGGCAATTCCATAGGTTGCTGCAATCAGAAACATCAGGGCGGAAGCTACGGAAACCAATCCACCATCCTCGGCAGAGTTGAAAATAGCGTAGCCTACAAAACCGGCCATCGGCAGGAAAAACAGAAACATGAAAACGGACAAAAGCCAACATACCACAAAAGTAATACTGTTTACAACGCCATCTGTCCCGACTGAATCGGCAATATAAATCAACTCCCAAGCGCCTTGCCACAGTAGATACCCTAGCCCTATAGCAGCAATAACTCCTACGACACCGGCCACAATGCGACGCACTTCTAAGTCTATCTTACCCGACACCAGAACGAAAACGCCCGCGGTGGCCAAGATCACTGCAAGCACTGTAAGAGGCAGCCACAAAGATCCGCCCCACAGGAGGAAATACGCAATAAATGGGTACAGCCCGGAGTAAATCAAAAGGAATTTGCGGGGCACGAATATCGACACGCCACCAAGGACAATCGCCATAACGAAGCCCATCAAAGGATTGAAAGGCTGCTCATCAAAAAGCGCGTCAAGACCCCAAGCTGCGAGCGTAAATACGGCCAAACCGCCCGCCGCATAAAAAAAGGCGCGCTGCATCATCCCAGGATTTGTAAACATGATGGGCAGTGCAGCCGCCACCAAAAGAATAGCGGCAAGTGTCGGCCGCCAATAGTCTTCCGGCGGATAGTTAAAGCCGAACAAAAGGTGATCCCACCGATCAACCAAGACGGCAAAACATCCCCCCAGTTGCCCCTGTAAAATGTCACGACAATCGCGGATCGACTCGGCATACCAGACACCGTTTCCAAACCAAGTGGCCGCGGGAACAGCGACCAAATAGATGCAGTATATTGCCAGAAGTGTCAGAATTGAATTGAACCAGCTTGAGAACAGGTTTTCTCGCAGCCACTTAACAAAACCACGTTCCGTTGCGGGGGGCTCTGACGGGGGGATTGGCGCTTTTTGGACGAAAGCTTCGGTATGCGACGTGCTCATCTCAGCGCTCCTTCAGCTTCACAGAGTTATTGTAGATATTCATCACCAATGAAATACTGAGAGAGACAATGAGATAAAACAGCATCAGCAGAAGCACCGCCTCAATCGCACGGCCCGTTTGCAGAAGTGTGATCCCGCCAAGCGTACCCGTGAGGTCCATATAGCCCACAGCAATGGCGAGTGACGAGTTTTTGGTGATGTTCAGATACTGAGAAATCAGCGGTGGGATAATCACGCGCAGCGCTTGCGGCAAAACCACCAGAGACATAATTCGATTTGGTCGTAGTCCAAGGGCTGCGGCAGCTTCGGTTTGACCCTTTGAAATGGCCAAAATACCGGCACGCACGTTTTCCGCAATAAAAGCACCAGTGTATATCGACAGCGCCAACCAAAGACCAAGAAGTGATCCCAAGGCGACATTGCCCCCTTGAAAGTTGAAGCCGCGTAGCTCTGGATACTCAAGTGTGATCGGACTGCCCATCACAATCTGCATCAAAATTGCAGGCAGGAAAAGAATGGCAATACTCGGCCAAAAGGTAGGCAGCATAACGCCTTCTTGGAACAGCTTCATCTTTGCATAACGCCGATAGCCAATCATTCCAGCGATTGATGCGAAAAAGGTCAGCACAACCACCCAAGACCCCGGGCCCCAGATGGGCCAAGGAAAAAACACACCGCGGTTGGTGAA
Source organism: uncultured Thalassobacter sp. (assembly GCA_963922715.1). Lineage (GTDB taxonomy): Bacteria > Pseudomonadota > Alphaproteobacteria > Rhodobacterales > Rhodobacteraceae > CAWUJT01. Next base: position 2,964 of record CAWUJT010000069.1, on the reverse strand, counting down.
TGCAAATGCCCCAAACAGCATGCTTGCAGCAGGATCATCGCCGCGAAAGTCACGCGGTGCTGGCATGGCCGCTGTAAAGATGAAGAAGATAATCAAGATCCAGATAAGAACCGGTACGTTGCGAAAAATTTCCACGTAGAAAGACATAAGTTTCGCGACCAGCCAGTTTTTAGAAAGACGCAAAACACCAGCAATAACACCTAGAATTGTTGCCAGAACACACCCTAAAAATGCAACAATCAGGGTATTCATCAAACCGACAATAGCAGCCCGCCCGTGTGTATCGGTGGAGGTATAGGCAATGGGGCGTTGACTGATGTCATAGCCTGCTTGCTGTCCAAGGAAGGCATAAGAGATGTTCAAACCCGCGTCCGCAAGATTGCGTGCGAGGTTTCCCCCAATGAAGGCTAGAAAAGCGATAATCGCAATCAGCGCAATGAATTGAAACGTGTAAGAGCGGTATCGCGTATCGCTTAACAGCTGTCCAATGCGAAACGTGCTGGTAACTGATGGTGGATCAACAAGCGTTGTCATATGTGTTCCCGTATCCCTGTTGTCTTTTTGTTGCGTTTGTTATGCACAAAATATGTGTCATAACGCTCGCCCAGTTATTTTAAAGTCGGGAAAGCGAAGGGCGCGACGATAACGCCGCGCCCTTGCAAATTTATTCTTACCGGAAAGGTGGAGAGTAGATCAGACCACCTTCGTAATATGGCGCATTCAAGCCACGTGCCAAGGCGATTGGTGTCGCAGACCCGATGTTGTTCTCAAAAATCTCGCCGTAGTTCCCTTCGACAGAAATTGCGCTAACCGCCCAGTCAGCGTCCAGACCAAGCATAGCACCCAACTCACCCTCTGTCCCGAGAAGACGGTTGATTTCGGGATTGTTGGTTGCAGCTGCAGCAAGCTCTGCCACGTTTTCAGACGTCACGCCAAGCTCTTCAGCTGTGATCAGAGCATTGAGTGTCCAACGCACGATGTCGCCCCAGTCATTGTCGCCATGACGGACGAGAGGTCCAAGAGGTTCTTTAGAAACAACTTCTGGAAGCACGACATAATCATCGGGGTTGGCGAAGTTTGCACGCTGAGCCGCCAAAGCAGAACGGTCCGTTGTGTAAACGTCACATGCACCTGCAACGAACTGCTGTGCCGCTTCAGCGCCTGTTTCAATTGGAACAGGTGTGTAGCTGATGTTGTTGGCACGGAAAAAATCCGCAAGGTTTAACTCGGTTGTTGTCCCTGTTTGAATACAAACGGAAGCGCCATCAAGCTCAGTCGCGGAAGACACACCGAGATCAGCAGGAACCATAAAGCCCTGACCGTCATAGTAGTTTACGCCCACAAATTCGAACTTGAGGTCAACGTCGCGGCTGAATGTCCATGTGGTGTTACGTGCCAGCATGTCGATTTCACCGGAAGCGAGCGCTGTGAAGCGTGTTTTCCCTGTTGTTGGAACAAAGTTAACAGCTGTTGAATCGCCAAGTACGGCGGCCGCGACAGCGCGGCATACAGCAACGTCAAATCCTTTCCAAACACCATTGGCGTCTGGCTCGGCAAAACCGGGAACACCGGTTGTCACGCCACAGTTTAAAGTGCCACGTGCTTTTACGTCGTCAAGAGTGGCGGCAGCTGCTGCAGTCGCTGTCAGACCAGCGGCAACGCATGCACCAAGAAAAATTTTATTTTTCATCTTTTTCTCTTCCCTGATTAATCCGTCATTAAGACGAAGTTTGCCCCAATATGGGGATTGAGTTCTAGGTGAAAAACTTCACCCTAACGGTGCGCTAATTGGCCAAATAATCAACAGATCGTCAACCCATCAATGCACAACTTTTAATCTTTCGCTCAAATCTTATCGAAAAATACCAGATACTTCTGCTTCTAAGACGCTTAGATTTGCGCTTATCTGCCTTGTTGAGCAGCTATACCATCAACATGCTGTGAAATTCAGCAGCTTGAAAAAATGCATTACGACGATTGAGCGCACCTTGTGTCGCTTCCATATCTTCGCCCCATTGTGACGCCTGCCATATCTCATCGATTCGCGAAGCTTCCCAGAGATTGTCCAGCGCAAAGGCTTCAGCTTGAGCCGCTAACCCGATAACGAGAGAGCCTGAGAGAGTCACAAAATCATAAAGAGCAGTTAAGGCAAAATGATCGAGCCGTGTGATCGGCTCCCTGAGGGCACACAAGACTTCGGGGCTTTGCGCAATTGGACATAAACCTGTTGTGATCTTCAGGCGGGCACCGAACTGTGCGTCTGCCCAATCTAAAAGCGGGTCCCAAACGTCTGTCTGTCGCCGAACCAAAGCATCTGGCCCCTCTGCGCGATAACACAAAAGATCGCTTTCCCCATAGGCACTCAGCAAATCGACGGTTTCCTTGTGTTGTTGTGAGATTTTATCGATGGCGGTATTTGCGGCACGCGTCAAAGGCATAGAAACAGGGACAACAATCTGGTCTTGTGCCGCCCATTCAGTGGCGATGCCTTCCGCCAAAGCGCGTGTTGGCACAGCAAGATGACCCGTGGCAGGTGTGCGTACAGGACGCATATCTAACAGAACACGCCATCCCTCATGGCATTGTTCAACCGTCACATTATTCCAGAACCTTTTTAACACCCAATCAGACATTCGCAGGCGTCCCTGGTGTTAGCACAGATCGATTACAACACATTAAACCTCCGCAACAAATGGATCTTTTGGGATTTCAAAATCCTGCCAATCGAAAAACGTCCATGTTTTGGCCATATGATCTGGCAAAGGTGCTGTAAGATGAAGGCGTGCTTTGCTGCGGGGATGTTCAAGGGTCAAGCTATTGGCATGCAGATGCAGTTTACGGCTGATCTCCCCCCCCAGCGGCGCCCCCCAACCCTCCCCGAAATTTTATTGGGCCGGCCCACCGTATTTGCCGTCCCCCCCAATGGGGAGGCCCAGGTAGGCCCTGTGGGGCCGCCACGGATGG
>CAWUJT010000068.1:0-13957 GCA_963922715.1 uncultured Thalassobacter sp. | reverse complement strand
CGACCTTCAGGTTATGAGCCTGACGAGCTACCGGGCTGCTCCACCCCGCGATAATTCAAGGGTTTCCCTATATGTCAAATGGATGACATACAAGCCTCTCTGATCAAATTTCTCTCCCATGCATAATCAATGGAGGTTGCAGAGGATTAAACAGCCACAAGTATGGTTCTTAACCGCACAAATCTAGTGATTTTTGCTTGGGCGATATGTAACTAACGGCGATGGCGCACTTGGTCCCTAAGAGATTGGCGGGCTGCATCAATCGGGGGGGCTTGACTCTCCGTCACCAACACCGGTTTGCGTTTGAATAGAGTGCGAAAAAGGCGTGCCATCAAAGCCCAAAGTCCCGCCAAGGTAAGCCATCCGAATAAAGCACCAATGCCTGCAAAAGTCGCCCCTTCCGTTGTGACGGGAAGTGCGGGTTCAAAGTCACCCCAAGCCTTATGTGCCACATCGCTGTCTGTCATGCGCCAAGCCTGCAGCGCCCGTGTGAAAGGGCTTGCGTCTTCAAGAGCCATGAGATCCGCACTCAGCTTTTCATAGCGGGCAAATGTATTGGTCATGTCGTTTCGGTGACCTGCGAGAAAAGAGGTGCCTTGGAGTTCTGCAAGTGCGTCTTCACGGCTCAGTCCCGCGGCGGTGGCGGTGGCATCAAACGCCGTGGTGATGATTGTAAGCTCATCCACAGCACCAGAAAGACGTTGTAGGTACTGCTGGGAATATTCAGGAAACTGGGAGGCTCCAGCCCCTCCCAAAACAGCCGCTGAAAGCGTTAAGGCACGATAAAACATCTTTGGTTTATACCTCCTTCGCAGAAAAGCATAAAGGCAACATATCGTATCGTCACAGTTTAAGATAGATCTCTTGCAACCGTTGCACCACCCGTTCTGGTGTGAGGTCTTCACTTTCCCCGGTGCGGCGCGATGTTAATTCCACCACACCGCCTTTAAGGCCACGGGGGCCAACGGTGATCCGCCACGGCAGACCGATCAGATCCATAGTGGCGAATTTTGCCCCGGCCCGTTCCTCCCGATCATCATAGAGCGTCTCCAGCCCCGCGTTTTGCAACGCGCGTTCAAGCGCCTCACACGCCGTATCGGTGGCGGCATCACCTTGTTTGAGGTTCACGATCCCCACATGGAAAGGGGTCACCCCTTCCGGCCAGATGATCCCGTTCTCATCGTGGTTGGCCTCTATCAAAGCCCCAATCAGACGGCTGACACCAATGCCGTGGCTGCCCATATGAACGGCCACCGGTTTGCCATCGGGGCCTTGGACTGTTGCGCCCATAGGATGTGAATACTTTGTACCAAAATAAAAAATCTGGCCCACCTCAATCCCGCGGGCGGCGCGTTGACGTTCTGTGGGAATTGCATCGAAAAGCGCAGGGTCATGGGTCTCATCAGTGCGGGCATAAAGCGCTGTGAATTCCTCTAATATCGCTTGGCATTGGGCTTTGTCCGTATAATCGATGTCGCGCATTCCCAAGGTGATATCGGTCACGGCGCTGTCATAAAACACCTCGGATTCACCTGTCTCAGCCAAGACCAGAAACTCATGGGTGTCATCGCCGCCAATCGGGCCAGAGTCGGCGCGCATCGGGATCGCTTGTAGGCCCATGCGTTCATAGGTGCGCAAGTAACTCACCAAATGGCGGTTATAAGCGTGCAACGCGTCCTCTTTTGTCAGGTCGAAATTATAACCGTCCTTCATGAAAAATTCACGCCCACGCATGATCCCAAACCGTGGCCGGATCTCATCGCGAAACTTCCATTGGATTTGGTAAAGGGTGAGCGGCAGATCGCGGTAGCTGGACACATGGGCACGGAAGATATCGGTAATCAATTCCTCAGCAGTGGGGGTGAACAGCAGATCCCGCCCGTGGCGGTCCTGCATGCGCAACATCTCTTCGCCGTAGTCGTCATAGCGACCGCTCTCACGCCACAAATCGGCCGATTGTAACGTTGGCATCAGCATCGGCAGGTGGCCGGCACGGATTTGTTCATCATGGACAATGTTTTCAAGTTTGCGCAGCACCTTAAAGCCCAACGGCAACCAGGAATATATCCCAGCGCTTGATTGTTTGATCAGGCCTGCCCGCAGCATCAAACGATGGCTGGCAATTTGTGCCTCGGCTGGTGTTTCTTTTAAGACAGGCAAAAAGTAGCGGCTGAAACGCATAAATATTCCCTCAATGTCACATTCCTACCGCGTATCAACCTGATCTGCGCCTGGCAAGCAATCCCCCTTGCAGCTATTTTGCGAAAGTCACGTCTGATTGCGCGTCCATGGCCATGGCCAGGCTGTCGAAGCGAGCCTTGGCAACTTCTCCAAACATATCTTGGCCCGGACCATTCGGTAGGATCAATCTCAGTTGCTTTTTTCTAGGCGCCCAGGCCAATGTCCCTAACATGGTTGGATCGAGCGCAGAAAACATTGCGCCAAACCGCATGGCTTTGCCTAAAATCTCGGCCTCTTGCGCCTCTGCTTTTCCAATCAGCGGCAAAAGCACATCAAACTGGCCAGCGCGGCGATTTCTGTAACGGTGCAAAAGCGCAAGCCCAAGGTAAATCCGCTCGGCATGGGTCAAACCGCCCAGATTGGCCCGCGTCGCATAGTCAAAACAATTTTCGGCGCGATAGTCGGGATGTGTGCGCCAACTGACATCATGCAACAGGCACGCAGCGCGCATGATGCGATACTTGCTGTGGGCAATATTGGGAAACAAAGGCGCAATGAAATGATGCAAAGCCCGGCCAAAGCCGGGCAAGCGCGCATCCTTTGCCTCGGCAAATCGGCAGGCTTCAATCAGAGGGTCACACTGGCGCAAAGCCTGCGGCATATTCTCGTAAAGCAAGCCTTCACGCAGACCATAGGCGGAAATCGCCACCTGTTTCGGTTTGAATGTTGTCAGCAGGCGCAACAAAACTTCCCCGGCAAGCGGCACAAGCGCGATACGCGCCGCGCTGATCCCGGCACGTTGGCGCAGTGCGTCCAGGTTTTGCACAGACACATAGCGCAGTGTGTCGCGGATGTCTTGCGGGCGCAGGATGTATTCATGCAGCACGCGCAGCGGATAAGACCGCCGCTCCATATCGATCCGGGCAATCGCGCGCCAAGATCCGCCGACCAGATAGAGCGTTTTGTATCGCGCGGTCAGCACATTACGCATGTCGGCCAAAGTGGCATCGATCTGCCCGTTGCGGGCCTTGCGTCCGCCTTTGAGCGTGAGCAACGTCATCGGCCCAAGCTCCGCACTGATGGCCGCGCCCACTTGTCCCTGTGAAATCTCGGCGAGTTCCATAGATGACCCACCGATATCGCATACAATACCGTTGGCATGTGGCCAGCCCAGCAACACACCTTGCGCAGAGAGCCGCGCTTCATGTTCGCCATCAATCACCTTAAGTGCGAGGCCGGTCTGAGCCGCAACCTCGGCACAAAATGCTGGACCATCTTTTGCCTGTCGCACGGCGGCAGTTGCAACAGACACCAAAGGCGTGGCGTTCATGCTGCGGGCGACTTGGGCAAAGCGGCGCAGGGTGTCCATCGCTCTGACACGTCCTTGGGGATGGAGATACCCTGTCTTGGCCAGGTCTTGACCCAGACCGCATAAGATTTTCTCGTTGTAAAAATAAGCCGGAGATCGCGCCGCGCCATCAAACACCACAAGGCGTACCGAATTGGATCCCACGTCAATCACACCAACGCGCCCCAAGGCCCGTGCATCGGGACGATCAAAGAGGGGTGCCCCGAACGGGGCCCAATCGTCTTTTGCGTGCGATACTATCCCGTCTTCCATAAGGTATGACCTGTCGCTGATTTAGGCTTGCACGTCCAAGGGTGTCCAGTCAATCCGTAGAATGTGTGAGCGCAGGCACATCTTTGGCACCCGCTGACCCACGACCTGACAAAGACGGGTTTTCCATAAAAAAGCGATGGCAGTTGAAGGGTTGGTCTAAGGTCTCAAGCGCGGCGCGGGTGAATTTGCCGTCTGGCCCAAGCACCCAGCTTTGCGCAACATCTGCCATGTTGGCCGCCATGATTTGGTTCATAATCTGTGCTTTGACGGTAGGTGTCTTGGCTTCCACCAGAACTTCGACGCGACGGTTCAAATTGCGCCCCATCCAATCGGCGGAACTGATGAACACGCGGGCGGCGTCTGACGGCAACCCATGGCCGTTGCCAAAACAGAGGATCCGCGAATGCTCCAGGAAACGTCCAACAATGGATTTCACACGAATGTGCTCACTCAAGCCTTTTATCCCAGGCCGAAGCCCGCAAATCCCGCGCACGACAAGATCAATCTGAACCCCAGCTTGGCTTGCGGCGTAGAGCGCATCAATGATATCTGGCTCAATCAACGCGTTCATTTTGGCCCATATTTTTGCGGGGCGACCGGCTTTGGCATGGGCAACCTCTTCTGCAATCCCCTCCAACAGCGCGGTCTTCAAGGTGGTTGGGGCCACATGCAAGATTTCAAGGTTATCCGGCGGGGCATAACCTGAAATGTAATTGAAGACTTTCGTCGCATCGCGACCCAATGCGGCATCGCAGGTGAAAAGGCTCAGATCGGTATAAATCCGCGCGGTTATGGGGTGGTAATTGCCGGTTCCGAAATGCGTGTAGGTGACCAGTTTGTCGCCTTCGCGGCGCACCACCGTAGAGAGTTTGGCATGGGTTTTATAGTTGATAAACCCATAGGTCACATGGGCGCCGGAGCGTTCCAACTGACGCGATTGGCGGATGTTGGCCGCCTCATCAAACCGGGCTTTGAGTTCAACAAGCGCCATGACGGATTTACCGGCTTCCGCAGCCTCACATAGGGCTGAGACAATTGGAGAATTATATGACGTGCGGTAGAGCGTTTGCTTGATGGCCAAGACGTCTGGATCGCGGGCCGCTTGTTCAAGAAAACGGATGACCATATCAAAAGTTTCATAGGGGTGATGCAGCAACATGTCCTTTTGACGAATGGCTGCAAACATATCCCCGTCATGATCCTGCACCCGCTCTGGGATCCGGGGGGTGAAATGGGGCCACTGTAGATCACGGCGGTCCTCGATCACCAGCTCTTTAAGGGCGGCCAAGCCTATCAGGCCATTCACCTCTACGATTTCATCGCCTTCAACGCCGAGTTCGTCAATAATGGTTTGCCGTAAAGCCTTGGGTGCGTTCGCGCTGAGCTTTAGCCGCACAACGTCCCCGCGGCGGCGGCGTTTCAGTGCGGTTTCAAATTCGCGCACCAGGTCTTCGGCTTCTTCCTCCAGTTCCAGGTCACTGTCCCTGAGAACCCGGAATGTACAGGTCCCTGTGGCACGATACCCTGGAAAAAGCGCATCGACTTGCATCAACAAAACATCTTCAAGGGGCAGAAATCGCACCACATTATCCAGATCGGGCAGCCGTAAGAAACGGTCAATCTGCTGCGGGATGGGAAGCAGTGCTTGCAAGGGATGTTTGTCGCCACGCCGCTCTAGGGTCATGGCCAAACAAAAGCCCTCATTGGAGATGAACGGAAAAGGATGCGCTGGATCAATGGCAAGAGGCGACAAAACGGGAAAAACATGCGATAGGAAGTATGACGTTATAAATTCTTTGTCCTCTTGCCGCAGCCGTGTTGGGCTGAGCAAATCTATCCCCTCATCTTTGAGGATGTCGCGCAGGGCGATCCAAGTGTTTTGCTGCGCCTCCATCAAGGCCCTTGCTTCTTCATTGATCAAGGTCAGCTGCTCAGAAGGTGTCAGACCATCGACCGCAGGGCTTGTGTTGCCTTCCAGAGCAAGCTCACGCAACCCGGCCACACGCACTGTGTAGAACTCATCCAGATTAGAGGCGGAGATCGAGACAAATCGCACGCGTTCCAGCAAAGGAACCCGTGGATTTGCTGCCTCTTCCAAAACGCGCCAATTAAACCCAAGCCAACTGAGCTCTCGGTTAAAGAACCGTTTTGGCCCTTCTATGTCTGCTGCATCTTGTTCAACAGGCGCAGGGCGATCTGCGTGGAGGAAATCGCTGAAGGGGGTCGTGTCTTTTGTCATTGTGCTTCTTTAATCCGAAGTTGTAACGGGACGATGGCAGTGGAGGCTGAAAAGAACCTCCCGCGCAAGTGTTTTTGTGATCGGCACTTTGCGGCGCAGGGCTTCACGGTCCAAGGTGGTGACGATATGATCCACAGCGGCAAAGCTGCGCTCCATCCGCGTGATCAGGTAGGAAATCACACTTGGATGAACCCGTATTTGACGATCCGCAAATTGCTTCTCAAACAAAGCGGCGAGTAACGTGTCATCGGGGGCCTTCACTTCAGCCGAGGCTGTCGCGATCAGTCGGCTGGCAAGATCGGGCAGCGTGATGCGGAGGTGTTTTGCTGCGTGACGCGCTGTCATCAATAGTCTGCGGCCTTCGTTTTGGGCGAAATTGAGTAAGTGGAAAAGATGTGTTTCATCAGATGGCGGTAAACGCTCAATATCTTCCACAACCACATCTGTCTGTACAAGCTCTGGTATCGGGATTGTGTTCAGCGCGCTTGCCGCAATGCGCACGGCCCCTGATTGCGCCATCCACGAGGCGGCAAGATGCGATTTTCCAGACCGTTCTGGTCCATAGATGTAAAACCGTCCCTGAGGCCAGTCAGCCCAATTATCAATGAAAGACACCGCCAGCGTGTTAGAGTCAGACACCAAAAAATCCTCACGCCCCTGGGCGACACGCGCTGGCAGATCAAATGTCAGTTGCATGTTCACTTAATCTGAACGCTCCGTTTCGCGTTGATAGCTTAGGCCAAGATAAAGCAGGCTCACCCGGTATTCCGCGATCAAAAATCGCACCATCACACCCAAGACCGCGGCGATTGGTACCGCCACCAAAAGCCCGATAAACCCATAAATCGTTCCAAACACAGAAAGCGCAAGCAAAAGCCACACGGGATGAAGCCCGACTGAATTGCCCACAAGCAGCGGGGTCAAGACATTGCCTTCGACCATCTGGCCCCCAAAGAAAATCGCGGCCACCACCACGATCCAGATGGGATCGCCCCAGAACTGAAACAAGGCCAGGCCAATCGCCAAAGCCCCGCCGATTAGCGCCCCAAGATAGGGAATAAAGGAGATCAGCCCCGCAATAGCACCAACGATAAAGCCGAAATTCAGCCCGACGATCATCAAAGCGGTTGCGTAAAACGTGCCCAATATCGCCACAACAGTGAGTTGCCCGCGTACGAAAGACGCTAAAGTCTTATCGACTTCATGGGCTAGTTTACGAATGGTCGGGGCATGATCGCGGGGGAGCAACTGATCGATATCCGCGATCATCTTGTCCCAGTCGAGCAACAGGTAAAACGTCACAACAGGCACAACCACGATAAAAACAACCGCGCTTAGGACACTCGTTACAGACCCGACAAGCTGTTCAAACAAAGCCCCGCCGTTTGATTGCACCACTGTGCTAAGGGAACTGAGGGACTGACGTAAAGTCGAACTCTCATCCATCAGATCCGGAAATCGTGTGGTGAGGTACTCTCTGAACAGGGAAATAAGTTCAGGCGCGAACGCCATCAGGGCTTGGGCTTGATCCACCAAAAGCGGGATCACCAGCACAACAGCCGCGATAATGATGAAAAACCCAAAGACCATAATGATTGTGGTGGCAAAAACACGTGGGATGCCTATGGCTTCTAACCGATCTGCGAGTGGATCAAGAAGATAGGCAAGCGCGCCGCCCACAACGAACGGCAAAAGAACATTGCCCAAATACCACAAAAGCACAAAAAAGACCGCTGTGGCCAGTCCCCAATAGATCAACTGCTGTCGTGCCGGTAAGGCCATATCTGAATTCCCATGTTTGCGTAACAAATGCCAGTTTGGTCAGGGTGACGCAATATGTTCAGTATCGCATACGGACAGGATATCAGTAAAAACTTTGAGGATCGATATCGATGGTCAGTCGTGTCGACTTGGGCAGTTTATGCCGTGCCACCCATTCTTTCAAAGCCGCTTGCAAGTTCACCTCTTTGGCAGCTTTCACCAACAAGCGTACGCGGTGGCGCCCCCGCACACGCGCGATCGGGGCGGGCGCGGGACCGAAAACCTCGGCGCCAATGGCCTTGAGAGGGGTGCGATGGCGCACAAGCGCGTTACCCACATCAAAGACCACCTGCAAGTCAGGATCGGACAGAATAATCCCGGCCAGCCGGCCAAAAGGTGGCATGCCTGCGGCCTCCCGCTCTGCCGCTTCTGCCGCCCAAAACGCGCCGTCATCGCCTGACAAGATGGCGCGGATCACGGGATGTTCAGGCTGGAAGGTTTGCAAAAATGCAACCCCTTTACGTGCGGCGCGGCCGGCGCGGCCCGCCACTTGTCGCATCAGTTGAAAGGTGCGTTCTGCGGCCCGCAAATCAGAGCCCTGCAAGGCAAGATCAGCGTCAATCACCCCCACCAGCGTCAGCAAAGGGAAATTATGCCCTTTTGCCACCAGTTGCGTGCCAATCACAATGTCGGCTGACCCCTCTGCAATTTCTGCGATTTTGGCCTTGAGCTCTCGTGCTGTGCCGAAAAGGTCAGAGCTGAGGATCGCGATACGCGCCTCTGGGAACAGAGTGGTGATCTCTTCACAAATGCGTTCCACCCCCGGCCCAACGGGGGTGAGCTTGCCTTCGGCACCACACTCTGGGTTAGGGCAGACCGACGGCATCGGCATCGTCGCGCCGCACTGATGGCACATCAGTTGATTGAGAAATTTATGTTCAACCATCTTTGCATCGCAATGTTTGCACTCAATCTGTTGCCCACAGGCCCGGCATAGGGTGACGGGGGCATATCCCCTGCGGTTGAGGAAAATCAGGGATTGTTCGCCTGTTTTTAACCGCGTTGCCATCTCCTGGGCCAGTTTCGGGGAAACCCAACGCCCCGCTGGCGTCGCCTGGGTGCGCATATCGATTGCGGCCATTTCGGGCATGATCGCCGCGCCAAAGCGGGCTTCTAAATCGAGCTGTTTGTATTTGCCCACCCGGGCGTTCACCCAGCTTTCGAGCGCAGGCGTGGCCGAGGCCAGAACGACCTGCGCCGCCGTGAGGGAGGCACGCAGCACCGCCATATCGCGGGCGTTATAGAGCACCCCGTCTTCTTGCTTATAGCTTGTGTCATGTTCTTCATCGACAACGATCAAGCCCAGATCTTGGAACGGCAAAAACAAGGCGGAGCGCGCGCCGACGACAAGCTGCGCGCCACCTTCGGCAACCATCCGCCAACACCGGCGGCGCTCTGTCAATGTCACACCGGAATGCCACTCCGCCGGTTTTGCGCCAAAGCGCGCCTGAACGCGGGTGAGGAATTCCGCACTCAACGCGATTTCCGGCAGCAGGACCAAAGCCTGCCGCCCTTTCGCAAGGCAGGCCGCCACAGCCTCCAGGTACACTTCGGTCTTTCCCGAACCTGTCACCCCCTTGAGCAATGTTGTGCCGTAAACCTCTGCGTTGATCCCCACGCGCAAAGCCGTGGCGGCTTTGGCCTGATCCTCTGTCAGGGTTTTGCCGGGCCGTGTGGGATCAAGCGGCAGATACGGCAGATCGCGCGGGCTTTGCATTTCCTGCACCGCACCCTGGGCCACAAGTCCTTTGATGACGGAGGGTGACACACCCGCCACCTCTGCCACTTCGCCCAAGGTAAAGGCGGAGCCCGTGAACTCTTCCAGAACCGCCAGCACTTTGCGCCGCGCCGGTGTCAGACGTGCCGGCTCCCTATCGCCCAGCTTGTAAATTTTCTGCATCGCTTGCGGGGACAGCAGGCCAGGCGCGCGCGTGGCCAGCCGCAGCATCAGCGGTAGGGGCGTCAGCGTATAGGCGGCCGCCTTCTGCAGGAAAATACGTAAAGATTCGCCCAGGGGGGGCACATCAATGACCCGGGTGATGGGGCGCACTTTCGCCAAATCCCAGTCCCCTCGGCCTTTTTCCCATACAACTCCCAACACGCGGCGCGGTCCCAAAGGCACCTCCACAAAGGCACCCTGCCAACAGCCCCCTTGGGGCGCTTTATAATCCAGCACACGATCCAGAGGTTCGGTTGTCAGCACACCAACAAGATCGCCTTCTTCAAACCGCATGGACTTTCCCCTGTGACAAAGCTCCGCTAAGAAAGCGCAAAGAGACGCGTCTGCCAAGCCAAAGGAGAAACGCTGATGAAATTCTTTGTGGATACTGCCGATGTGACCGCCATTGCCGAGCTCAATGAGCTGGGCATGGTCGATGGGGTCACAACCAACCCTTCGCTGATCCTCAAATCTGGCCGCGACATCATCGAGGTCACACAAGAGATTTGCGCGATGGTCACAGGCCCTGTGAGCGCAGAGGTTGTGGCCACCACGGCGGATGACATGATTGCAGAAGGGCTCAAACTTGCCGAAATTGCGGAAAATATCGCCATCAAAGTGCCACTGACCTGGGCGGGCCTGAAGGCATGTAAACACTTCTCGGATCGTGGTTTGATGGTGAATGTCACTTTGTGCTTTTCAGCCAACCAAGCGCTTTTGGCCGCAAAAGCCGGGGCCAGCTTCATTTCCCCCTTCATCGGACGGCTTGATGACATTGCCCTTGATGGGATGGAGTTGATTGAGGATATTCGCACCATCTATGACACTTATGATTTCAAAACGGAAATTCTGGCGGCCTCGATCCGCTCTGTGAATCACATGAAAGAGGCGGCCCTGATTGGCGCAGACGTGGCAACAGCGCCCCCACACGTGATCAAAGCCATGGCCGATCATGTTCTGACCGATAAGGGATTAGCGGCGTTTTTGAAGGATTGGGAAAAAACTGGTCAGAAAATCCTTTAATGTGATACAAGGCTTTCAAATGTGAGCACACCGGAGGCAGAATGAAACAGCAGCCGAACCTTCAAGATGATTGGCGTGATATCGTTTTATCAGATCCCAATATGATTCTTGAGGACCGCGATATTATGAACGCTTTGATTGCGGCCAATGAACGCCAGATCGGCTCCAACATCGTTGATATGCGCGGTATCGCGATGGAGAGGTTGGAAGCACGCCTGGATCGTTTGGAGGACACGCATCGTGCTGTGATCTCCTCGGCCTATGAGAATTTGGTCGGCACCAATCAAATTCACCGTGCGGTTATATGCTTGATGGATCAAGAGGACTTTCGAAGCTTTTTAGAGTGTTTAGGATTTAATGTCGCCGAAATCCTGCGTGTAGATTGCCTACATTTGGTGCTGGAAAATGCCCAAACAAAACAGGGTAACGACGCACCAGAAGAGATCCAGCCTTTCTTGTCGATCTTAAAACCTGGAACGATCACCGACTATGTTTTGCATGGTCGAGAGATACCCATGCGCGACGTCACATTACGTCAAGTGGCCCCACGAGAGGCCGGGCCCGAGATCTTTGGCGATATGGCGGCCGATATTCGCTCTGAGGCTTTGCTCAAGCTTGACTTGGGCCCGCGGCATTTACCCGCCTTATTGGCGCTTGGCTCAGAGGACCCCCACCAATTCAAGCCGACTCAGGGCTCTGACTTGCTGTCATTTTTTGCCAAAATCGTTGAGCGTCGTCTCAAGGAGTATTTACAGTAAAGATGTCTTTTCACCTGAGCCCCGCGGTTCAAGACGCGCTAGAGGCTTGGCTAAAGCATCTGAAGGCCGTTGAAAATCGCGCCGAGAACACCATCCGGGCCTATTGCCAAGATGTAACAGGGTTTCTTGCTTTCCAATCCACACACCTGGGGGGGCCGCAAGGTCTGCCACCCTTATTGGCCCTGAACATATCAGATATGCGTGCTTGGGTGGCCTCTGAACGACACCGCGGTGTGTCTACGCGTTCTCTTGCACGTGCGCTGTCGGCTGTGAAACGGTTCTACCTCTGGCTGGGGGGGCGCCAGGGTGTGGATGTTTCTGCCCTTGTCACCTTCCGAAGCCCGAAATTTCGCCCAAAATTGCCGCGCCCGGTCACGTCGGATGCCGCACGTGCGTTGATTGAGACGGTGGATGTGCAGCATGACACATCCTGGATTGCTGCACGCGATGTGGCTGTGATCACCCTGCTTTATGGGTGCGGCCTGCGCATATCCGAGGCCCTGGGTCTTGACGGCGCTGTGCATCCGATGGCCGAGAGCCTGCGTGTCCTTGGCAAAGGCGATAAAGAACGCCTGGTGCCTGTCCTGCCAATCGTTCGGGAAGCTGTGACACGATATGTCACGCTCTGCCCGTACGATATCACTGAAGGGGGGGCTTTGTTTCGTGGCGCGCGCGGTGGTAAGCTGAACCCGCGGCTGATTTCGGGTATCGTTGCCCAGGCGCGGATGCAGCTTGGGTTGCCAGCATCGACAACACCCCATGCTATGCGGCATTCTTTTGCCACACATCTTCTGGAAGCTGGCGGGGATTTGCGCGCGATACAGGAGCTTTTGGGACATAAGTCTCTGTCGACCACCCAAGCCTATACAGCCGTTGACAGCGCGCGCTTGATGGACGTCTACCGGGCGGCACACCCCCATGGGCAGTGATCGAAACTCTATTACCGAAACGGGTTGCTGGGTCAGCGTTCTCGTTCTGACGGGCCAAAGCGTTTTAACAGATTCGCCTTAATCTGATCGCGGGCCTGGCGGTAACTCTCCAGCTTTTGATCGCGTGTTGTTCCAACACCTGTTGGGTCCATTATCGGCCAGTATTCCAAATCAATGTGATAGCCCCGGATCAGCTCTTGCGCCATTTGGTGGCTGGCCGGAGACAACGCGATGATGAGATCAAATCCAGAAAGCTCCTCCCCCCCTTCTTCCATCTCTTCAAAACTGCGGGTGCGGTGTTGTTCCAACTTCACCCCAAGTTCATCACAAACAGCAATCGCAAACCCGTCGATTTCAAGATCGTGTTTTATTCCCGCCGATTGCACATAAGCCCGTTGACCATAAAGCAGTTTCATTAAACCTTCGGCCATAGGGGAACGCACAGCATTATGATCACAGCAAAATAAGACGGACTGGGGAAACGGGGGGGAAACGTCCGCCATCACGCCTTATGCCCGAAATGTAAAACACAAATCAGCGTGAACAGTCGCCGTGCGGTGTCTGTGTCAAGGGTGACTTTGCCCTGCATACGCTCTTGCAGGATACGCGCGCCTTCATTGTGGATGCCCCGCCGCGCCATATCGATGGCTTCAATCTTACTGGGCGGAAGGTTTTTGACCGCCTCAAAATAGCTTTCGCAAATTTGGAAGTAATCTTTGACAACTTGTCGAAATGGACCCAGGGCCAGCATGATTTGTCCCGCTTGGGCATGGGTTTGCGTGGTGATATCAAAGATCAACTTACGATCTTTGAAGCCAAGCCCCAACCTGTAGGGCCCACTGGGCGCCTCTGGGTGATCGAGCTGAAAGGAATTGGCTTCCAACAAATCGAAGATCGCAACCTTACGCTCTTGCTCTATCTCAGGCGTTGGTGTTGGCAGCCCGTCTTGGTTGATTTCGATATGACAAATTTTTGCAGACATCAAATCTGTGGGGTCCTTCTTGGCTTAGGCACCGACAAAGCCAGTGCTAGCCCTTTGACATACATTTGACCAGCCTCTTAATCGCGGTTGAGCTGCGCCAAGCGGGCCGAGACACTCAGGCCATGGGCCTCTAAGCTTTCCGATCTGGCTAAGGTGACGGCGGCTGGACCGATCGCGCGTAAGGCCTCTGGTGTCATTTTGGTCAACGTCGTGCGTTTGAGAAAATCCATCACCGACAGGCCAGAGGAAAACCGCGCCGAGCGTGCCGTTGGCAGCACATGATTGGGACCCGCGACATAATCCCCAATCGCCTCGGGCGTATAGGCCCCCAGAAAAATCGCACCGGCATGGTGAATGTCCTGAGACAACGCTTCTGGTTTTGCAACACAGAGTTCAAGGTGCTCTGGCGCGATCTTATTGGCCAGGTCTGCGGCTTCTGTGAAGTCTCGGACAATAATCATTGC
>CAWUJT010000067.1:0-14168 GCA_963922715.1 uncultured Thalassobacter sp. | reverse complement strand
GCGCCTTAACCGGGCGCCCCTTCCACAGCTCCGAACGGTCGATCAGAACCAGCCCTCGCTGGCCCGGCGTCGTTGGTTTATACGACTTAAGTGCCATCTTAACTGTCTTCCGTTTGCTTAAACGACGGCACCTGTAACAAAGCCCGCCTATGATGGTTAAAGCCCCCTGAGGTGCTCAAAGACTTGGTGTTGCCAAGATTGACGCCGGAATTCATCAACGCCAATGAATGCAGCCTGTTAGACAAACAAGAGTAGGCGGTCAAGTCTTTTTCGTTGGTATATTGCTTTGATGGAATATGTTTAAGGCTTCTTCGCCAAGTCTGCTAAGGCTTCCGCAAAAGGATTGTTAGGATCGATTTTCTTTTCCCGACGCTGAGTCTTGGGTTTGGCATCCTTTTTCGGCGCTCTGGTTTTTTCAAACCGCTGAGGCTTTCCTGCCTTCTCATGCCGCTTATTCTTCGGCATCGGTTTGCGCCGGTCCTGCACTGGATTTTGCGGCTTGCGCTTGGGTGCCCAGCGGAAGGTGTAAAACACTTCGAGCACAGGTTCAGCTTGTTCAAGCGCGGCTTCTGCTTCTGCAGCGGCTTTGCTTTCCTCAGTGGTGGGGATCACAACCTCAATGGGCTTTTTCTCTTCTTCAGGGGGCGGCGCTTTGATCTTCTCTCGTTCGCCGCGGGTGCCTGCATAGCCTAAGCCCTCCATAAGATCGGCAAATTGCTCCAATGTCATGCCGGTGATGGACAGCATATCGGGTGTTGCTTCAAACCCCGCTTTGCTGTCACAGTCTCGTAGCAAATCTGCAAGTCTTTCAAGCATGTCTATTCTGATCGCGCGCTGCCCCGATTGCCGGTAGCCCGCCATAGTGTAATAACCCTCTGGCATGTCTTCGATATTCGGCACTGTGACCAATCCGGGCGGCGGAGCTTCAGGAAATTCTTGTAAATTTTTGGACAACGACCACAACACAAGCCGAAGCCGTGTTGGACCAGGCTTCAAAAGCAAAGGCAGGAAGATTGTGAATTGCCCAAACCGCACCCCATGCTTGCGCAAAAGTTTTCGGGTATCCTGATCGAGTGCTTTCACATCGTTGGCGATGTTTTGGCGCGGGATGATGCCGAAATTTTCTTGCAACTGAAAGGCAACCCCTTTGGCAAGCCCCGTCATCTCTTCATCGCGCTGCATCCCCAATAAAGGTTCAAAGGCTGTAGCAATCTTGCGATCCATGAAATGCTGAAGCCGACGCGTGACTTTATCACGCACGTCTTGGCCAGCCTCCTCATCCACGAAGGCCTCAACTACGGGTTTCAGCGGCTCATCCCCTGCAACAAGTTTTCCGACAGCTTGATCACCCCACATCAAGCCACCTTGTTCGGTGAAATCCATTTCTGTGTCTGGGGCGTTGTAAAACCGATCAGCGCGCAAGTGAAACTCTGGACCAAGCGCCGCAGTTGCGGCTTGGCGCACCGCTTTGGCCTCATCCGGCGTTGTGGTTCCATCTTGGCGAAATTGAAACCCGTCAAGCCGCCCCAAGCGCTCCCCCTCGACAGTCACCACGCCCTCTGTACTAATTTCGGCCACGAGGCCCTCCTTCATTCTGAGCCGGCGCAACAAAATGCTGGTACGCCGATCCACAAATCTTTGCGTCAGGGCACCATGCAGCGCATCTGACAGGCGGTCTTCTATGGCACGTGTGGCGTCCCGCCAATAGTTTTCCTCCTCCAGCCAACCTTTTCGTTGGGAAACATAAGTCCATGTCCGTATATAGGCCAATCGTTTCGACAATGTGTCAATATCGCCGTCGGTGCGATCAATCCATTTTATGTGGCCAGACAACCATTCCTGTGAAATTTTTCCCGTGGCATGAATGAATTCAAAGATACGCGCCAACAGGCTTATATGCTCTGTGGGGCTGATGCTGCGAAAATCAGGAATGCGGCAGACATCCCAAAGAAGGCGCACATCGCTGCTATTTTGCAAACGCAGCCGGATGCTTTCCAGATCGGCCAGACCTTTCAGACTGACCAGATCATCCGCCTCACGCCCGCGCACCAGAAGCGGATCGTCCGATGATGTTTCCAGGCTGGCAATCAGCGCCTCTACAGAATTGAAAGTCAGTTTGTCATTGCGCCATTGAAGTTTCTTGATCGGTGTAAACCGATGGTTTTCAATCGCCTCTGCCATTTCAGGGTCGAGTTGCGCGGCCTCTCCGGTGACGCCAAAAGTGCCAGGGGCGATATAGCGCCCTGCCCGCCCTGCAATTTGGGCCAACTCATTGGGCGCAAGCGGACGTATTCGGCGGCCGTCAAACTTGGCCGTCGACGAAAAGGCAACGTGGCGGATGTCGAGATTGAGTCCCATGCCGATGGCATCGGTCGCCACAAGGTAATCGACCTCGCCACTTTCATACAGCGCGACCTGGGCATTGCGTGTGCGCGGCGACAGCGCCCCCATCACAACAGCCGCGCCCCCTTTTTGCCGCCGTAAAAGTTCCGCAATCGCATAGACTTGATCGACAGAGAACCCAACAATGGCCGAGCGCGGCGGCATCCGGCTAAGCTTTTTACGGCCTGTATAAGTCAGCTCCGAGAATCGTTCTCGGCGCAGAAATGCAACATCTGGCACAAGCTGGCGCAATGTCTCTTGCATCGTTTGCGCACCTAGAAAAACCGTCTCAGATGTGCCCCGCATCGACAGCAAGCGGCTGGTAAACACATGACCGCGCTCTGGGTCAGCACAAAGCTGGATCTCATCCACCGCGACGAAATCGGCGGAGATGTCGAGGGGCATCGCCTCCACCGTACAGACCCAATAACAAACGCGCGCAGGCACAATGCGCTCTTCCCCTGTCACAAGCGCGACAACACTCGGCCCCCGCTGCTGGACAATCCGATCATAAACCTCGCGCGCCAAAAGCCGCAAAGGCAACCCAATTATGCCCGTTCGATACCCAAGCATGCGCTCTATGGCGTAGTGTGTTTTGCCGGTGTTGGTTGGACCCAGAACGGCTGTAATGCGTGGCGTTGTCATGGTGGTTTGCCTTGAGCTCTGTCAAGCCTGTGATCAGAGTGCCGTGCCCTCAGTCTCTTGGCGCAGGCGGTTGATCGCATCCTGCACATTTGGTTGGTGGGGATGAAGGGCAATCGAAGCCTCAAAAGCTTCAAGCGCTTCTTCTGTGTATCCCAGTTCTTCTAAAATCAATCCCAAGCCAACCATACTGTTGAAATGGTTGGGGTTCAGCGCCAGGGTGCGTTCAATATCGGCCAAAGCTTCCCCCAGACGTCTGGCCATATAAAAGGCGGAGGCACGCGTATGCCAGCCTTCGGCAAAATCGGGGGCATGATCGATCAGCGCATTTAATGTCACCAGAGCTGCCGCTGGATCATTATTTTCGAGTGCTTCACGGCCTTGCATCAAAAGGTAATCCATGGCCGCCGATCCCGAGGCAGACCAGCGTTCTGTGATTTCCGCCGCAAGCCGTTGGGCTTCTGCCGGGGGGGCTTGGCGTAATTGATCCATCAGCTCTTCCACATCCTGCTGTTGTGCGAAGGCGGCACTGCAAAACGCAACGTAAACTGTGGCAATAAGGCCGAAAGTGCGGGTGAATGTAAAATTGGTGTTGATCATCTTACCTGACAAGATAAAGCATCGGATAGAAATTACGAGCCCCCTTGGGACTTCTGTAGAAACCAAAGAAAAAAGAGAACGACATGTCTGATATTATCGCAAGCGCCGTGGAAACCCTGAAAGAAAAGATCACTGGTTTTGATGGATCTGTTAAATTTGAAATCGAAGGTGTTGGGGCCATCATGATGGATGAAGGTGGTGTCCGCGCCAGCGGCGACGATGATACAGCGTCCTGTACGCTGACCGCAGATCAAGAGACCTTTCAGGGCATCCTGTCTGGTGATGTCAACCCAACATCTGCATTTATGGCCGGCAATCTGAAAGTCGACGGCGATATGAGTGAGGCGATGAAGTTGGCGGCAGCCTTAGCCTAAAGACGGGTGGAGCGCGCGCCTTACTTCCTGGACGTTTCTGTCGGCAAAGCGCCTGAGGTCTGCTTTTGGCTCAAGACGCAAGACAATGTGAGAATACGCGCGGCCTTCTGGAACAGTGCAAAGTCCCGCGGAACGGTTTTCCTGTTTTCTGGGCGCACTGAATACATCGAAAAATACTCTGACGTCGCCTTGGCGCTAACGACACGCGGATACGATGTGGCAACACTTGATTGGCGGGGCCAAGGTCTCTCTGAGCGGCTGCATGAAAACCGTTGGCTGGGTCATCTGGGTCATATTGATGACTTTACCGCTTACCAAAAGGATGTCGCGGCCTTTCTGACCGCCGTTCAGCAACACAATCTGTCGCAACCCTATTTTCTTTTGGCCCATTCCATGGGTGGCGCAATCGGTTTGCGTGCGTTGCAACAAGGGCTTGACGTCCGTGCCGCCATGTTCAGTGGACCAATGTGGGACATAAAAATGTCAAAAGCCATGCGTCCCCTTGCGCCTGTTGTGGCAAAGGTTGCAAACGTCTTGGGCTTTGGCGCGCGATTTGCACCCGGCCAAGCCCAGATCAAACCGCAGATGCCCTTTGAAGAGAATCCACTCACCCGTGACAAGGCCATGTTTGATTGGATGGAGGCACAGGTTCTGTCTCATCCTGAGTTGTTTTTGGGCGGCGTCTCTTGGCGTTGGTTGCAAGCCGCATTGGAGGAAACCGCCATGCTGTCACGCCAACCATCCCCTGACATACCCGCACTGTGTTGGCTGGGGAGTGAGGAAAAGATTGTCAGCCCGGAGGCGATACGACGCCGGATGGCGGATTGGCCGGGTGGTACTCTGGTTGAACTCCCCGGTTTGCGCCATGAGCTTCTGATGGAAGACCAGGACACACGACAAAAAGCCTACGACGAAATTTCTGACTTTTTCGGTCAACACTGATCCTTTGGCGGTGCGCCATAAAAAGGTTTGGCCTTAGGTCTTTTGCACACGCGGTGTCTGTTCCACGATTTGTCCGTTCTCAAGGCGCAAAACACGGTCCATACGTGCCGCAAGCTGATGATTATGGGTGGCAATCAATGCGCCCAAGCGACCTTCCTTGCGCACCAGATCTGTCAAAACCGTGAAAACGCGGTCTGATGTGTCGGGGTCAAGGTTGCCGGTTGGTTCATCTGCCAAAAGCAACCTGGGCGCATTTGCCAACGCCCGGCAAAACGCAACGCGCTGTTGCTCGCCCCCGGAAAGTTCGGCGGGGCGATGGTGCAGGCGTGCCTCAAGCCCAACAAGCGTCAGCAACATCTCGGCCCGCGCGGTTGCGTGCCCACGTTGCGTGCCATTGGCCAATTGCGGGAGCATGACATTTTCTTTGGCGCTAAATTCAGGTAATAAATGATGAAACTGGTAGACAAAGCCAATATCACGCCGCCGCGCAACCGTCCTTTGTGGCTGTTTTGCTGTGCTTAGGTCTTGCCCTGCGATCTCAATATACCCTGCATCTGCACTGTCCAATAGTCCTGCAATATGCAGCAAGGTGGATTTACCCGCGCCACTTGGGGCCACCAAGCCGACAATCTCACCAGGTTTTAGTGCAAGGTGCACATTGCGCAAAACGCAGACCGCCGTGTCCCCCTTGCCGTAGGTCTTGGACACATCTTTCATGCGTAAAACATGCTCCGCCATTCGATCAAAACGCTCTATTCATAGCGTAAAGTGTCAACGGGGTTCATCCGTGCGGCCCGTCGTGCGGGGAACCATGTCACCACAAAAGACAGGCCAAGGGCGAGGCCCGCTGCGCTCAGCACATCTCCGCCTTCGAGCCGTGCTGGCAATCTTGTCAGGTAGCGCACGGAGGGATCCCAGACCCCTCCGCCTGCGATCCAATCCACAAAGGCAAAAATCGGATCGATATAAAGCGCAAAGAGCGTGCCCAAAACAACACCGATGCAGGTGCCCACCAGGCCAATCAATGCCCCGCACAAGAAAAAGATGCGCAGCACCATGCCTTCACTCAGACCCATTGTGCGCAAGATGCCGATGTCGCGCCCTTTGTTCTTGACCAGCATAATGAGCCCGCTGGTGATATTCATTGTGGCAATCAGCACCAAGATGGCAAGGATGACAAACATGACATTGTCTTCAACTTCAAGCGCCTGCAAAAACGCGCCGGAGGAATCGCGCCAACTCCACAGGAAAATCGGGACATCATTGGCCGCGCGGATCAGCGGGATGGTAAAGGCATCGATGTCTTCAGGGTCTGCAACCGAAACATGGATTTCATCAACACGGCCTGTGCGGTTGAAAAAGCTTGCCGCTTCTTCCAGCGGTAAAAAGACACGGACACGATCAATATCCCAACGCCCGACCGAAAAAATATAGACGACTTCATAGGCTTTCACCCTTGGACTGGTGCCAAAGGCTGTGCGCACTCCATCGGGTGAGATCAGGCGCACTTTGTCACCGACTTTAATCCCCAAGGCACGGGCCACACCTTGCCCGATGGCGATCCCCTCACCATAGCGCGATCGGTCGCCAAACGCGCTTTCCGGGGCTGCCATGCGTGGCAGGCTCCAGACATCCTCGGCACTCATCCCATAGATTTGCACGCCAGCGTTGCGGCCAAACGCACTGGCCATAACTTCCCCACGGACGACGGCGGCACTCCGTGTCACACCCGATATGGCTTTAAACGCAGAGGTGAGGACTGCGCTTTCGTCTTGGGAAAAGCCACGTAAATTTGCCCCCCCATTTTCAGCAGCACGCATTGGGGCCTGCACCGTCACATGCGGATTTGCGCCCACAATGGTGTCAACAAATTCGTGCCGGAAGCCACTGCGCACAGCGAGGGTCGCGATCAACGCGGCCACAGACAAAGCGATCCCCAGAACGGAGATCCAAGTCATCACAGAAATCCCCCCTTCGGTACGGCGTGCCCGCAGGTAACGCCACGCGATAAGCCATTCAAAAGGGGCAAAAGGCATAAAAATACTCTATCTAACGCTATGACACTGGGGGCAGTGTGCCCCGTTGGTCAATAAGCTGATCACATATCCGCACCCAGCTTGCAATACACCTTAATTAGGCTTTGATTGTATGTGCCAATGTATATTTCTATGAAAGAACATCAATTATCGTGCCAGAGACATCTGTTGTTCTTTCGGCTTATGCAGTCTGTAACAAGACCGCCCCGCACGTTTAGAGGAATAAAGCGCTTCATCCGCATCATGAAGCATTTCTGTAGGGTCGAGCCGATCGTACAAATCTGAATGCGTCATGCCTATGCTGGCCGATATATTACAGTGAGTATGGTTATATCTGATGGGCTGTTCAACCGCCGCAATAATCCTTTGCGCAATGCTATGAAGTATACCGACGTCCGCGCAATCAGGAAAGGCGATCATGAATTCATCTCCACCAACCCGGGCAACGGCATCACCTTGCCGCACCTTTTCTCGCAAGATTTGGGCCACGTTTTGAAGCACATGATCACCAGCTGCATGACCATTTACGTCATTAACTTCTTTGAAAAAATCCAGATCAATATTCATCAAACCAAATGGTTTTTCCGGATACTCTAAAAACAAACCCTGTAAGATCCGCTCAAACGCGCGCCGGTTATACAATCCTGTGAGTTTGTCGGTTTCTGCCTGCGCTTGCGCTTTCTCCCGCGCAGCATCCAGTTTGCTGTTTAAGCGCGCGCTTTCAGAAAGAACACTCGTATGTGCTTCGACAATAAAAAGCATTTCCACCGTTGGATCACCCGGAGCAAAATCGTTTGCCGTCAGCCCGTGGCGGGTCACATGGTCTAAAATTTTGTACCCCAGTGAAAAATACATGATCCAACCATCATCGTTGAGGGGTTCGATCATGGCCTGGAGCGATTCATGCGCCCCCTTTGAGCCGATGATATGGACATGCAGATTTTGTCCAATAAGATCAGAGAAATTATGCAGTGAAAATTCAACCTGTGGACGGTGGAGGTGGATCACGTCAAAAACACGCCGATTTAAAATTGACCCTGTAATCTTAAACAGGGTTGGTCCAATATATTTGATGACGCCCTCAGACGACACCTGCATATGCATCGGCATAAGCCGATTCAAAGTATCTTGCTCCAAACGCAAGTTGCGTTGGTCGCATGAGATCGGCCTGCGATTGTCATGTGTCGGTTTGCTATTTGTAGGAACTTGGGCTTCGTTTGTGGAGCTTAAATGAAAAACTTTGCCGACTGCAAAACTTTGCTCAAGCAGAGAAATGGTGACAATGGCTTTGGTGTCATAGGGCTCTATGTCAGCTAGATCGAGATAGACGAGTGCGCCATAATCGTCTGCCAAAGCACGCAGGACACCAAGAATAAGTGGACCAGAGATACAAAGGCCCATGTCACCGAACACAGGCCATGATACCGCGAGCTGATAGCCTCCGTCACCAACATAGGATAACTGCAGATCAGGAAACTCAAACCCTGGCAGGGCAAGTTGAGAGCGTTCGCGTAAGACATCAAGCGACCAGAGAAATTCTTCGAATGATGCCCCCCCGAAACGCAACAGGCGCCGGGCAGTACTCATTTCGGGATGGGTCACAATGTGTGTACCAAGGTCTTCCCAAATTTCTGCGCTTTTCCGGTTTAATTGAACACTGGCTTCTTTCACACTATTGACAAACATTTCTGTGGGATAGGTGCGCATCGCTTCAAACCCATCTTTTGGCGCGCGTATGTGTTTTGCGACATGCACCCAAAGTTCCGGCCCGTATTGTGTTGCCAAAAAGTGTTGAATTGACTGCGCGATAAGCCCGTTCACAAGAAAACCCTTTGATATTTACAAAGGCCTTGGTCAAAAATCACTAAAACCATCCTAATAGAGCATACATTGCGCGGCTAAAGTGTTTTGTATTTAAGATGATTCCGATCAGAAATCTGTGGGGGCACCACCTTCATTTTTGCGCTTGGTCACAAAACTTTCCAGTTCTTCACGCACAGCTGGGTCCATTGGAGGCGCTTCAAAAGCGCCTAGAATGTCCTTGTAAATCTTGTGTGCGCGCTCCGCGGTCCAAACCCCACCGGCCAAATGCCAGGCTTCAAAGTTGCGCCAATCACTCAGGAAGGGTTGATAAAAAGATGTCTGATAACGATCTTGGGTGTGCTGAGCGCCGAAATAATGACCGTTTGGTCCAACCTCTTTGATGGCATCGATTGCAATATCCTCGTCTGTCACAGCACAAAGCTTTGGATCCATATAGCGTTGGATTTGTTGGAGAACCTCACAATCCATAACGAACTTTTCCGGGCTGGCAATCAAGCCGCCCTCTAACCAACCGGCAGCATGATACACCATATTGGTACCAGATTGCACAGCGGCCCAAAGGCTGGCTGTCGTCTCCCACATCGCTTGTGCATCGGGTACGTTTGCTGCACAAACACCAGAAGACCGCAGCGGTAATTTGTAAAAGCGCACCATTTGGCCTGTCATTTGGGTGGCGCGAATATATTCGGGTGTACCAAAAGCGGGCGCCCCAGATTTCATATCGACATTGGACGTGAATGTGCCGATCGCAACTGGGCACCCAGGGCGGATATATTGCAATAATGCGACTGCCGAAAGCGCTTCTGCCAAACTGAGTGCGACAGCCCCTGACATCGTGACCGGCGCCATCGCCCCAGCCAAAGTGAAAGGCGTCACAACGGTCGCCTGATTGCGCCTTGCGTGGATCATCGCGCCCTCCAACATCGGATAGTCGTGTTTCAAGGGACTTACGGAGTTGATATTGGTATAAAGTCGCGGTGTTGCCTCAAACTCTTCATCGTTTATTGCAGCCGCGATCCGCACCATTTCCATGGCGTCTTCAACACGTTCTTTCCCTAAAGAATAAGCGGTGACAACTTTGTCGGTAAGTGTCAATTTACTCAAAAAGCAGTCCAGATGGCGTGTGGACACGTGTAAATCCAAAGGCTCCACAGGGTATCCGCCCGTAAAGTGAATACAATTAAAGTATTGTGTGAGTTTTATGAACTCTTGGTAGGTGGCAAAATCACCTGGGCGTTTACCCCGGTGTAAATCCCAAGCATTAGGCGGTGAGCTAACATTGCCGAAGGCCATGTAAGGCCCCCCAATCATAAGCGCTCTGTTAGGGTTTCGCGGCGTAATCGTGAACCGTTCTGGGGCATGGCCCAGCATTTCCATTAGGAAATCTTCATCCATACGCACATTTGTGCCTTGAACCTTACACCCCGCCTGAGCCAGTACCGCACATGCCTCTGGATTGAGAAACTCAATCCCAATGTCTTTCAGGATATGAACGACCGCCTTGTGAATGGCGTCTATCCCTTCGTGGGACAGAGGCGCTGTGGGGACATCAAGGTTAACAGGTTGTTGAAATGGCATCTGTTGGATAATACGATGACTTTTGCGTCCAGCGTGCCCTTTACGCCCCCCTGCCCGTCTGCGCCTCACGGCAACCTCTGATACACTCTCAGACATCAGACACTCCTTTTCGCACCACAAAGAAAACTTAGATGAAAAGAAAGGTTGCAAAACTGTCGAATGACGACGTGGCGTGTCGCATATGTGTCGCTTCTAAACACATCTGTCCCAGTGGCTGTACTCCATACTATGTTCCGCATGTCGCCCAATTAGCGTTGGACGCATAATCTTGTTCATGTCCAGTGCGGGCTTTGTGTTTCAGGGAATGAAGCATATATCTTTTGTATATCCTCTGGAGTGCATGACAGAAACTCTGCAAGCGATTGTGTTGTTCGATCAGAACTCAGAGCAAATTCTAATATGGCAATAATGCCTTCCGTTGAAACAGCGGCCTTCTTAAAATCCTGTACCAGCAATCCCGTGATCTGTAAAAACTCATTAGTCCGATACGTGTCACAGACAACCCACTCGATCGCCTTTAACGCAAGATATTCTGCAACATCGGGTGTTATTAACATTCTGGTAATATATCGTTAATATTTTCGTTCAATATGATGAGAACGTAAACTGTTAAAGCAGATATATCCATGTCCGGTAAAATCCTCGTTGTTGATCCAATAACAACCAATAGGCTGATACTAAAGGTCAAACTATCTTCTGCACAATATAATGTTATAACGGCGGCCAATGGTGAAGAAGCACTCAGCCTGTGTTTCAAAGAACAGCCCGACTTGGTTCTAATGGATGTACAGCTACAAGATGTTAATGGAGTTGATGTTTGTCGAGCGATAAAGGAGAATATTGCCTCTCGTGATATACTGATTGTTTTACTCACAACCGTCAATGATAACGCAATACGCTTGGATGGTTTACAGGCTGGTGCGGACGATTTTTTATATAAACCTATAGATGAAGTGACACTCTTGGCACGCGTCCGCTCTTTGTTACGCAATGGGAATACAATCTCAGAATTGGGTCTTAAGAAAACGACATATGCAGAACTTGGGTTTTATGAACCAGAAGAAATTTTCCACAAACAGGCTGAAATTACCATTGTCGGGGCCTCTGACAATCAATCCGCAAAATGGAAAGAAATCATTGGCTCAACACTTTCGGATAAGATCAACATAGCAAGCAAACATTCCGTCCTCAACAATCAGAATAAACGAAAAGTACCGGATGTTTTCGTGATCGCGATAGATATTGAAAGCACCAACGATGGCCTGCGACTAATGAGCGACCTGCGCAGCCGAAGTGCCTTTCGCCACTCTGCATTGATTATGGTGCTTCCACGCTCTGATAGTGAAAGGGCCGCGACGGCTCTTGATCTGGGCGCGTGGGACATCTGTTATGAGCCCTTTTTGGCAGATGAAATTGGTGTGCGTGTCCTGGCCCAAATGGCGCGCAAGCGTCGTGCTGATAAATTGCGGTTATCGTTGGGCGATAGCCTGCAAATGGCACTTTTCGATCCACTGACAGGGTTTTATAACCGACGCTATGGCCTTAATCAACTCAACAGAATTGCAGCCGAAAGTAAAAGAAATAAAGAAGAGACGATCATCTCCATGATCGACATTGATCACTTTAAGCGCGTGAACGACACTTATGGTCACAAAATGGGTGATATGGTCTTATCACGTCTGGCTGAAGTGATGCGCAAAATGATGCGAAAAGATGATTTTATCTGCAGAATTGGGGGGGAGGAGTTTCTTGTTGTTATGTCTAATACCACCATGGATGAGGCGCTCGAGATGTCTGAAAAACTGCGTCAGAAAATATCACAAACTGAGTTTGAAGCATCCGACGACCGCACGATAAAAATTACCGCCAGTTTTGGCATCGCCGAGCTTTCGGCCTTTGGCTTCAATATAGATGATGCGCTCAGCTCTGTAGACAATGCTTTGTATAGAGCCAAATTTCGTGGGCGGAATTGTATTTCCACACTCCCAAATGATCAAAGAAACGAAGGCGTGGTCTGAACTGACACCGCCAAATTTCTGAACCTCTCGGAACTCAGCACCGGCCCTTAATCCGTGAAATGCAGTCCTGACTTAGTAGCCCAGCTCTGCCAACCGCGACAGCGCGGCCTGAACCGCTTCCGCCTCGGCCTTACGCTGTGCAAGATTGGCCTGCGCCTCCTCCACCACGTCTTGGGGCGCGCTGCTGACAAATTTTGGATTGTTCACCCGGCCCTCAAGCCCTTTGATCTCTTTGTCCAGTTTGCTGAGGTTTTTCTCCAACCGCCCCCGTTCTTTGGCGACATCAATGACATCGGCCAAAGGCAAAGCGAATTCATCACCACCGACAACAACGGCAATCGCCCCTTTCGGGGCAGCATCCGCAGGCGACAGCGCTGAAATCCGCGCCAGCCGGTCAATCAGGGTTTTGTTCTTGGCATAGGCCGCTTGCGCGGTGGCACGGGTGTTCAGCGCAATCACAGGAATATAAGTTCCGACCGGCACGTTCATCTGTGCCCGGGCCGAGCGGATGGCCTCGATAAAAGCAATCACCCAAGTCATCTCGGCATCGGCTTCTGCGTCGATCAGATCGATCGTGTAGTCGGGCCAAGCGGCATGGATCAGCATCTTGTCACGCTGTGCACTTTCGCCCCAAAGCTCTTCGGTGATAAACGGCATGATGGGATGGAGCAGGATCAAACATTGATCCAGCACCCAGGCGAGCGTCTGCCGCGTTTCTTCTTGCAGCGCCGCATCCTCGCCCTGCAAAAGCGGTTTGGAAAATTCCAGATACCAATCGCAGACCTTGCCCCACACAAACGCATAAAGCGCGTTGGCGGCATCGTTGAACCGATAGTCCGCCAGGGCGGCATCAACCACCTCCCGCGTCCGTGCGGTTTCCCCGATGATCCATCGGTTGACCGTGGCTTGTGGGGTTGGGCGGTCTTGCTGAGGTTTGTCTGGACCGACGGCGTGGTTCATCTCAGCAAAGCGCACAGCGTTCCACAGTTTGGTGCCGAAGTTGCGGTAACCCTTGATGCGCTCCATATCGAGCTTGAGCACACCGCCCAGAGCCGCCATCGCGGCCGAGGAAAACCGCAGCGCGTCGGCGCCGAATTCATCAATGACCTCAAGCGGGTCGACGACATTGCCTACGGATTTCGACATCTTCTTGCCCTTGGCGTCCCGCACCAGGCCGTGAAGGTAAACTTCATGGAACGGGATTTCATCCACCACGGCGAGCTGCATCATCATCATCCGCGCGACCCAGAAGAACAGAATGTCCTGACCAGTGACCAACACCGAGGTGGGGAAATAGCGTTTGAGTTCGTCCGTGTCCTCCGGCCAGCCGAGCGTGCCAATGGGCCAGAGCCCCGAGGAAAACCAGGTGTCGAGGACGTCTGGGTCGCGCCAGATTGGATAAACGACCGAGTCTCGGAGCCCTTCGCTTTTTTGCTGTAGGGAATATACAAGTGCATCCCAGCCTTCGTTTTCATCTTCGAATAATGCAAACTCAGTATGCGCAATATCAAAAGGCCAATTTAGCTCGCTTAACCTCCCCGACAGTTTTTCTTTCGCACTATTAAAATTTTCAATAGCCTCAAAAGTAAAGTCTCCGCTGATCTTAGTTTTAACAGATCCAGAGATGTTTTTAGCTTCGCCTATAGCTGGTAAACCTTCTTCAACAGCAATCCAGTCGTTTTCTTCAGGAAAAGCAAAAGCATACCAAACAGGAATTTGATGCCCCCACCAGAGTTGGCGCGAGATGCACCAGGGCTCGATGTTTTCCAGCC
>CAWUJT010000066.1:0-14490 GCA_963922715.1 uncultured Thalassobacter sp. | reverse complement strand
TGCGGTCAGAGACAGCGGTGCGGGCGTCCCGTATGATTGTCGAGACCTTTGTCGCGGCGCGCCGCACAGCCCAGCGCGGCACCAATCGTAACATTGCCGTTGCGCCAAGTGAACGCATGCCCGTCTTCAAAGAACCGCGGCAAGGGTTGCTCCGCAAGCTTGATGCGGCGGTTGGGCGTGTGCTTGATGCCATAGCAGACCCAGAAGAAAACACAACCATCCGCGAAGAAGCCCGCGCGTTGGCGATGGACGGTCTTGGGGCCATCAAGGCACAGTTGAACTCTAAAAAGATTTCTAACGAGAAAACACTGGCCGAGGTGCAGAAGCTTCTGAAAGAGGCGGAGGCACTCGATGCGGAAATCGAAGCGCGCAGCATCGAAGCCGAGCACCGTAAACTGGCGTATCTTGCCAAGCAGCTGCGCGTGGTGATCGCCTTACAAAGCTTTGTAGAGCATGGGGAAAAAGAAGACCTGATGGCCGTTTTGAAAGACCTGAGTTCATGAGATTACCGAAACGGATACATCCACACTTTATAATCACCAATCAGCTTATGGGCGTGGTCAATTTGCTCTGCTGTCATCTTCTTGACCACTTCTTCCTGACTTATCGCTGCATCCGGGTCTCCGCCGATGGCACTCAGGGCATACCACAAATAAGCCCGCACCAGATCGACGTCGGTACCGATGCCCACCTCATAATACCATCCCAGGCCCGATTGCGCGCCGGGATGCCCTTTCATCGAAGAGCGCAGATACCATTCAAACGCCCGCACCGGGTCGCGCTCCACCCCCAGGCCCAAGGCATACATGACGCCAATCAATTCCTCAGCATCCGCGTTGCCAGACCGGGCAAACGGCCACAGTGCCTCTCGCGCCGCTTCAAACTGCCCGGCTTCCATCAGATCGCGGGCCGCCTCAATATCGGCATACACCGGCGCGGTGGAACACAGCAAAAGCGTAAGGACGATATATCGCATTTGGGGATCTCCTTTGCCCTTATCATGGGCATGATGGCGTTGCCTGCAAGGGGGGAGAGTTTTTTTCACCCCTTCGATCCGCAAAAGGCAGAGATTGGGCAACTGTTGTTTTATGACCCGATTCTGTCGGGCAATCGCAATATCTCGTGCGGGACGTGTCATCACCATGATCTGTTCTCGGCGGATGGTGTGGCCCTTTCGCTGGGGGAAGGGGGGATTGGCCTAGGGCAAAAGCGCCATGCGCGTGCGACTGTAAACGCCCCACGCAAACGCATTCCGCGCAATGCGCCGGGGTTGTGGAACATCGGCGCGCGCGAGTTCACCCAGTTCTTCCATGACGGGCGGGTCAGCTTTTCCGATGCCTATGGGAACGGGTTCAACAGTCCGGCTGAAGAATGGCTGCCAGAGGGGCTGTCAGGGTTGCTGGCGGTCCAAGCCCTGTTTCCCTTAACCTCACAGTTTGAAATGGCGGGAAATCCTAAGGAAAACGAAGTGGCCGGAGCCATCCATGATCGCATTGATGCCGCTTGGCCGATCCTGGCCAAACGTGTGCGCATCATCCCCGCCTATGGGGAGATGTTCGTCCAGGCCTTCCCAGAGATCGACACCCCCGCCGACGTCACAATCGCCCATATTGCCAATGCACTGTCCGATTTCATGAATTCTGAATGGCGTTCCTTGGACAGCCCCTATGACGCGTATCTGCAAGGGGTCCCCCTGCCGGAACAGGCGGAGCGTGGCCGACAGCTCTTTTTCGGGCGGGCGGCCTGTGCGACCTGCCACGCAGGTGTGCTGTTCACCGATCACGATTTTCATGCGCTTGCGATCCCGCCCTTTGGACCAGGACGCACGCGGCGGTTTGATCCCATGGTGCGGGATGTGGGGCGGATGGCGGAAAGCAACATTTTGGAAGATGCGTATCGGTTTCGGACCCCCAGCTTGCGAAACGTCGCTCTCACAGCCCCCTATGGCCATAATGGCGCCTTCCCTACTCTGGCCAGTATTATTCGCCACCATGCCGATCCTGCACGTAGCTTTGCAGCATGGACACCTGACATGGTGACATTACCGCCCACGCCTTGGTTGGCCGCGATTGACTTTGCCGTCCGCGAAGATGTCCGTGAAATGCAGCGCGTTGCTGCAAAGATCGATATCGCGCCGGTGGCTCTGTCAGAGCTTGAGATTGCCGATCTTGTAGCGTTTCTGGAAAGCCTTACAGGCGGCGAAAGCCGCTATGGTCGGTTGGGGCGTCCGACTGATGTGCCCTCTGGCTTTGCGGTAGACTGATGGCCAAGGTCTTGGTCACAGGCATTGCGGTGGTCGATTTCGTCTTTCAGGTCGAGACGATGCCAAAGCGCCCAGAGAAACATCGCGCGCAAGCGATGGAGGCTGTTGGCGGCGGAATTGCAGCCAATGCAGCCGTGGCCATCTCCCGCCTTGGCGGGCAGGCGCAGCTTCTCACACGGCTTGGGGATGATGCCGTGGGCGATATGATCCGCGGCGATTTACAGCGCGAAAGAGTGGACTTGTCCGCCAGTGTTTGCACAGCAGGCGCGCGATCCCCTGTCTCGAGCGTGTTGATTGATGCGCACGGGGAACGGCTGCTGGTCAACTTCCCAGGGACTGGTCTGGCACAGACGGCCACACCTCCAACGGATTTTGACGCGGCCCTTGTCGACACGCGCTGGCCAGAAGCGGCCCTTTTAACATTGCAAGCCGCCCAAGCCACAGGCAAGCCCGGTGTGCTGGATGGTGAAGCCCCTGTGCCCGCCGCGCTTGTCAAGGCGGCCTCCCATGTTGTTTTTTCCGCCCAAGGCTTGCGGTCGTTTACTGGCATGGATGACCTGGAAGCCGCCCTGGAGGCGCTTGACACGCAGGCCTGGATCGGTGTGACCGATGGCGCGCGTGGGATCGCCGTGCGAGGGGCAGATCCGCTGTGGATACCTGGCTTTCAGATTGTCCAAAAAGACACACTTGGGGCGGGTGATGTCTGGCATGGCGCTTTCGCGCTTGCACTTGCTGAAGGGGTGGGGGAAAGCAAAGCCATACGATTTGCGCATGGTGCAGCGGCTTTGAAGTGTATGGCATTTGGCGGACGCAAAGCCACCCCAACCCGTGCAGAGTTAGAGGCATTTTTGAAGGAGCGATCATCATGAAACTTGGGCTTTTGCCGCTGGCCCGCCCGACTTTCGATGTGGCCTATGCAGAAGAGAAGCTGGCGGCCACGCTGGAGCAGATCGATGCGCTGGGACATGAGATTTTTGGATCGCGTACACTGCTTATGGATGCAGAAGCGGCTAGAAAAGCTTTGCAGAGGTGTGAGACTGTCGACAGGCTGTTGGTCCTGCAAATCACCTTCACCGATGCGAGCTTTATCGTGCAGGCCGCACAGAACATTGAAGCTCCACTAGCGATTTGGGCTGTACCAGAGCCTCGTTTGGGCGGACGCCTACGCCTCAATGCCTTTTGTGGCTTGAATCTCGCCAGCCATGCTTTGGGCCTGAACAAACATCCGTTCCGTTGGCTCTATGCAGAGCCGGGGGAAGCGGATGTTGAAGGATTGCTGGCAGGCACATCCCAAAGCCCTGTGCCGGAGCCCCGCACGCCACAGGCGACGCCCATATCTTTGCCCGAACATCTGCGCATTGCACGAATTGGGAACCATCCTGAGGGGTTTGATACCTGTCGGTATGATGCCGATGCGCTTAAAACACTGGCAAGGGCTGATGTGACCGAACTCACACTTGATGACATGTTTTCACGCGCTCAGAACTTAGCGGCGGAGGCTGTGGCCCCTTTTCGCGCTCAGGCCGCGACACTGGTGGATTGTGCGGCCCTAGATCCCGGGGAGCTTGAGCGCTCCTTACGCTTGGGGGCGGCCCTTGAGGCGTTGCAGTCTGAGGGGCAGTTTGATGCCTTTGCGATCCGCTGTTGGCCCGAGACATTCACCGAATATGGCGGGGCGGTTTGCGGCCCTGTGTCGATGATGGGAGAGGCGCGTGTCCCTTGCGCTTGTGAGGCGGATGTTTACGGCGCATTGACCCAGGTTTTGCTTCAGCACATTGCCGACGCGCCTGTGTTTTTGGCGGATATTGTGGACATGGACTGCCGCGACGATACAGGCGTCGTCTGGCATTGCGGACAAGCCCCGCGTTCTATGGCGGCCACGCCGCCAAGGGCCACGGTGCACACCAATCGCAAACAGGCGTTGCTTTATGAATTTGCCTTGAAGCCAGGCCAGGTGACGCTGTTTCGTGTCAGCCAAGCGCGTGGTGCAGTGCAGGTTGTCCTTGCACAAGGCGAGATGCTGGAACGTCCGATGGCCTTCACCGGCACCTCCGGCGTTCTGCGGTTTGATCGCGGCACGGCACATGTCCTTGCGGATCTGATCGGCTCTGGGCTCGAACATCATATGGCTTTGGCCTATGGCGATCACACCCAGGCGCTTGAAGGGGTGGCCGCTGCCCTAGATGTCCCAGTGTTGGAGCTTGGGGCATGAGCTTGCGCTACGGGATCATCGGTGCGGGCATGATGGGCCAGGAACATATCCGCAATCTGTGCCTGCTGGATGGGGTGACCATCAGCGCGCTCAGTGATCCGAATGAGGCGATGCGTAACGCAGCGCTTACCCTAGCCCCTGGCGCAAAAGGCTTCGCCAATTATACCGAAATGCTGTCGGCGGATCTGGTTGACGTTTATGTGATTGCCACGCCCAACGATATGCACCGCGTTCACCTTCAAGACGTCCTCGCCACAAACAAACCGATATTGGTGGAAAAACCATTGGCGACAACCTCTGCCGAATGCCGTGACATTCTTAACCTAGCAACGGGGCGGGCGGCCCCGATTTGGGTGGCGATGGAATACCGCTATATGCCACCGGTGCAACGGCTGCTTGACGCCCTTACGCAAGGGGCCGCTGGCACGCCACGGATGATGTCGGTCCGGGAACATCGGTTTCCGTTTTTGCAAAAGGTGGATGATTGGAACCGCTTTAACGCCCGCACAGGTGGGACACTGGTTGAAAAATGTTGCCACTTTTGGGATCTGATGCGCTTTACGCTGAAGTCTGACCCGATCCGTGTCTATGCCTCGGCGGGTGTAGATGTGAACCATCGGGATGAACGCTATATGGGGCGGACGCCCGATGTCATCGACAATGCGTATGTAACAGTTGATTTCGAAAATGGCACCCGCGGGATGCTTGATTTGTGTATGTTTGCCGAGGGTTCCCATTGGCAAGAAATCATCGCAGTCACGGGTGAGCGCGCGCGCCTTGAAGCCCTTATACCTGGTCCTTTGCGCTTTGCCCCCGATGGGACCAATCCTGAAGCTGTTGTACTAACCTCGATCCGTGCGTTGAAAGAAGAAGTGCGTGAAGTTGTGCCAGTGCCTGCACATATCTTAGAGGCCGGCGATCATCATGGCTCCACCTTCTTTCAGCATGAACGCTTTCGTGACTTGCTGTTGAAAGGAGGCGGCGTACCTGAAGTA
This sequence comes from uncultured Thalassobacter sp., assembly GCA_963922715.1. GTDB lineage: Bacteria > Pseudomonadota > Alphaproteobacteria > Rhodobacterales > Rhodobacteraceae > CAWUJT01. The sequence goes on along the minus strand of CAWUJT010000066.1, from coordinate 9,020 downwards.
GGGTTGGAGGACGGCTACTGGTCCGTTCTTGTCGGAGAAGCGGCGGAGGAGAGTGCGCGGTCTGGCCGGGCGATAGATTTAAGGGGCAAGGGGCCATGATCCTGATCACGGAATTTATGGATGAGGGTTGGGTCGACTGGCTGCGCGCCCGCACAGATGTAATCTATGAACCTGGCCTGCCAGATCGCGCGCAGGACTTGGCGCGCCTGGCACAGGGGGCTGCGGCGTTGATCGTGCGCAATCGGACACAGGTGCGTGGAGCGCTATTGGACGCGGGGTTTTCCTGTGTGGGCCGCCTGGGAGTTGGACTCGACAACATCGATATGGCGGGATGTAAGGAACGACACATTGCTGTCTATCCTGCGCACGGGGCCAATACACGCGCGGTGGCAGAATATGTAATCACCACAGCAGCTATTCTGTTACGAGGGGCGTATTTCATGCGCACAGAAATGGAAGCCGGGCTTTGGCCGCGTGCACAGGCAGGTCAAGGGCGCGAGATTTTTGGAAAAACCCTTGGTCTTATCGGCTTTGGCGCGATTGCGCGGGCCACGGCACAGTTGGCACATAGTCTAGGCATGGCGGTTGTGGCCTATGATCCACATGTTTCTGCCGAGGACTCTGACTGGGATTTGGCTGTGCCAATGTCGCTTGAGTCAGTGCTTATGCAAGCCGATGTGATCTCGCTCCATGTTCCATTGACCCCTGACACCCGGCATATGATGAATGCTCAGGCGATGGCCACAATGAAGCCTGGGGCTGTGTTGATCAATGCGGCGCGCGGCGGCATAGTGGATGAGCGCGCCATGACTACAGCCCTAAAGACCGGACATCTTGCCGGGGCGGCTTTGGATGTTTTCGCGCTTGAGCCTTTGGAAGCTGACCCCATCTTTAAAGGCGCGCCCAACCTTATTATAACCCCCCATATTGGTGGTGTGACTGAGGAGGCGAATGGTCGTGTCAGTGAAATGACAGCGCGCACTGTTGCCCATCATCTGGGATTGAGAGCCGTAGATATAGAGGACTGAAAATGATTTATGAAACCTATATGCGTCACAGCAATCTTATCGCTGGTGCTTGGATCAAAGCTGACACTGGCCTGAAGATAGACGTCAGAAACCCGGCAACACGACAGGTGATCGGCACCGTTCCCGCAAGCGGTTGGCTGGAAACGGAACGGGCCATTGCTGCTGCTGCTGCCGCCTTTCCTGGGTTTGCGACCATGTCAGTTATGGAGCGGTGCAGATTGTTATGGACATTGCATGATGCAGTGATGGATAATCAAGCGTCCCTAGCAGAACTTTTGACACTGGAAATGGGCAAACCCTTGGCTGAAGCAAAGGGGGAAATCGCCATTGGTGCGCAATATGTCCGTTGGTTTGCTGAAGAAGTGCGCCGTTCAAAGGGGGAGATTGTCCCATCTGGTGTGAATGGGCGCCGTATCCTTGTTACAAAACACCCCGTGGGTGTGGTGGGGATGATTACCCCGTGGAACTTTCCGTCCTCGATGCTCGCCCGCAAGCTTGCACCAGCTTTGGCGGTGGGCTGTACTGTGGTGGCCAAACCTTCTACAGTCACACCCTATTCGGGCTTGGCTTGGGGTGCGCTGGCGGAAGAGGTGGGCTATCCGGCCGGTGTCGTGAATATTGTCACAGGTCCAGCCCGAGAAATTGTCGGCGCTATGATGGCCATGCCTGAGGTGCGAAAAATCACGTTCACAGGCTCTACGAAAGTGGGAAAACAACTTATTCGACAATCCGCGAACACGGTTAAAAAAGTCTCTATGGAATTGGGCGGCAACGCGCCTTTTGTGGTGTTTGACGATGCCGACATCGACAAAGCCGTCGAAGGGGCCATGATCTCAAAGTTTCGCAATGGGGGGCAAACCTGCGTTTGCGCCAATCGCATCTATGTTCAGGCGGGTGTTCACGATGTCTTTGTGGATAAATTTATCGCCGCAACAAAAGCGCTAAAAGTCGGTGACGGTATGGTTGATGGTGTGGAACTTGGACCTATGATCGATATCGCGGCAGTTGAGAAGGTTGAGGCGCTGATTGACGATGCAAAGGCAAAAGGCGGCGTAATCGCAACTGGTGGCGCACGGCATAAAAATGGCGGCACATTTTTCACACCCACTGTGATTACCCAAGCAACGCAAGAGATGGCGTTTTCCCAGGAAGAAATTTTTGGCCCCCTCGCCCCAATTTATAAATTCGACACAGAAGAAGAGGCCGTGGAGATGGCCAATGCCACCGAATACGGCCTAGCCTGTTATGTCTACACCCAGGATATGGGACGCATTTTCAGACTAAATGAGGCGCTGCAATACGGCATGATTGGCGTGAACTCTGGCTTGATTACGACGGTCGAAGCCCCTTTCGGGGGTGTGAAACAAAGCGGGCTTGGGAAAGAGGGCGGCAGCCAAGGGCTTGAGGATTACCTTGAGACAAAATACGTCTGCATCGATGGCATTTAGGACGCTTTTTACACACCTGTGCTGTTTGTGTGCAACCCACAACGCTTGTGCCATTCACAGCTAGCGGGGGGTGATGCGTCCATCGGTGTAGGGTGTGTAGGCCCCACCCAGTTTCGCAATGTAATCCGCGACAACGACCTCAAGGCCAGGCCCAAAATCATAGGCATCTTGAGCTGTTTCGAACATATCATATCCATCGCCGCCATTTCGCATGTAGTTGTTGGTAACAACTCCATAGGTGGCTTCTGGATCGATAGAGACATCACCGACCATAACGTCAGAGATACGTAACCCCGGTGTGGCTGTGAGATCAAAACGATAACTGAGGCCGGCAACCTGTGGGAAGCGCCCTGCACCTTCTTCGATCTCACTAACGCCATTCTCCAAAGCGGCCAGTATATCGGCACCTGACGCTGTAAATGTGGCCAAAGTGTTTTGAAAAGGCAATACGGTTAGCACTTCACCCATCGTGATTTCACCAGCGTCAATCGACGCTCTGAGGCCACCGCCATTTTGGATAGCGATGTCAATGCCCTGGTTTTGCACCCGATCCAGCATCGCATCCGCCACCAAGTTACCCATCGCGCATTCCATCGCGCGACACACGCTCCTGTCCCCTTCGATGAACGCCGTGGCCTCTCCAATCACCTGTGCTTTGAGCGTTTCAATCGGTCCAGCCAGCTCTGCTATTCTGGCCATCAAATCCGTATCTTGCGGAACGGATGCATCAAGGAGTGCCGTGTCACCGGATGCCGAGCGCAGAATACCGCCATCTTCGAACGTCAACGTCAGGTGTCCCACATATTTTGAATAAGCCCCGGCCTGCACCACAGGGGTGTCCTCGATGAAATGTGGATATCCAAACGCAGCCCTATCAATGGTATTGGAAAAGAGCGTGTGAGAATGCCCACCAATAACGGCATCAATGCCTGGCAACGTGGCAATCTGGAAATCCTTGAGCGCGCCAACATGGTTTAGCGCAATGATCTTTGTGACACCCTGGGCCTCTAACTCTGCCACATCGGCGGCCAGCGCATCCATTTCATCCTGGAAAATCACATTCCGCCCTGGAGATGACGTTTCTGCTGTATCCGTGGCCAATGCAGAGATGATCCCGATCTTCTCGCCTCCCACGTTCAGCACAACAAAATCGTTGATTTTACCTTTCAGTGTGTTGGAACCGCTCAGGTCAAGATTGCCTGAGATCACGGGAAAAGAGACGTTGTCGACAAAGCTGGCCAGAACGTTTGGGCCATCGTCGAATTCATGGTTGCCCACCGCCATCGCATCAAAACCAATGGCCTCCATCATCTCAGCTTCGACAGCGCCTTTATAGGTTGTATACATCAAAGAGCCTTGGAACTGATCGCCTGCATCCAAGGTAATCACATTTTCCCCTGCCAGCTCTGCCCGTTTGGCGTCTAGATAGGTTTTTAGCCGCGCCACACCGCCAAAGCACTCCCCAGCCTGGTCTTGCGTGACAGAGCAGGTGCCGTCAAATCTCGAAACGGGTTCAATCCGGCTGTGTAGGTCATTGATATGCAGAATATGTAGTGTGTAGTCAGCTTGTACCGCGCTTGTCAAAAGACATAACAGAGCCGTTTTCATGACGAGTTTATACATTGCATTCTCCCCAGAAACTGTTGTCGAAACCAACGCTAGTTACCTTTTTCAACATACCAAAAAGATCATGGTCTTGACGAGTCATTTTAGAACCGCCATGCGCTATTTATGGAGATTTACAAAATCCTGCGTGCCGAAGAATGGGCAGAGTTGCAGGCCCAGGGACAAACACAGGGCGCGCCCGTTGATGTCGTGGATGGGTTTGTTCATTTTTCAAACGCTGAACAAGTTGCGCAAACCGCTGCCAAATGGTTTGAAGGTATCGATGGGCTTTGGCTTTTGGCTGTGGATGCAGAGAGACTTGGCACCGCTTTACAGTGGGAGCCTGCGCGCGCTGGGGCGCTCTTTCCGCACCTTTATGGACCGCTACGACTGACAGATGTGCTTTGGGCAGAACCGCTACCTTGGGCAGGGGATCGCCATTCTTTCCCAGACGGTCTGGGATGATTGAGCGCTTTGGTCTGCAAGGTCTACGATTGTTGGAGCCAGAGCGCGCGCATGGACTTGCCCTCGCAGCTTTGCGCACCGGGCTCGTGCCGCTGCCCGGTCCCATCACCAGCCCGAGATTGGTGACAAGCATCGCTGGGCTTGATCTGCCCAATCCCATTGGCCTTGCCGCAGGCTTTGATAAAAATGCCACCTGTATTGCCCCGCTTCAAAAGGCCGGATTTGGATTTTTGGAAGTGGGCGCGGTCACGCCGAAGCCGCAGCTCGGCAATCCAAAGCCAAGACTTTTTCGCCTGATCGAAGATCATGCCGTCATCAACCGTTTTGGGTTCAACAATGCGGGGATGGATAACATTGCGGCACGTCTGGCCGCGCGGCCCAATGGTGTACCCCTTGGCCTTAATCTTGGGGCAAATAAAGACAGCACAGACCGTATCGCGGATTTTGCCGCCGTGCTGGAGACCTGCGGAGCTTTCGTGGATTTCGCCACTGTGAATGTCTCCTCCCCGAATACAGAGCGGTTGCGTGATCTACAGGGGCCTGCTGCGCTCGCTGCACTTTTGGAGCGTGTTATGGCGGCGCGCGATAGCCTGAACAAACCGGTACCGATCTTTTTGAAGATTGCCCCAGATATTGGTCAGTCTGAACTTACAAAAATTGTCGATATTGCCCTGAAAACCAAGGTAGATGCTCTTGTGGCGACGAACACAACGATACGTCGAGAAGGTTTGCAATCCTCTTGGCAGACAGAGGCCGGCGGCCTGTCAGGTGCACCACTTTTCGCACCATCAACGCGTATTCTCGCGCAGATGTATCAACGCGCAGCGGGTCAGATCCCCATACTCGGTGTCGGTGGGGTTGATAGTGCAGAGACCGCCTACACCAAAATCAAAGCGGGTGCCCAAGCCGTGCAACTTTACACGGCAATGGTTTTCCAAGGGATCAGCTTGATTGGTCAGATTGTCCGTGGCCTTGATGCTCTGCTCGAGAACGACGGATTTTCCTCGGTTCAGCAGGCTGTGGGCATTGATATTGATCGTTGGACGTAAGTAAATAAAGATGTCAGTGCAACACTTACCTATATCTGCGCCAATCCCACACTTGTATGAAGAAAGGCAATTTAGATATTGAGCCCCGTGTTACTTGCTGTCATTATAAAGTTGTACACGAATGTATTGCTTCGTGTGTTTTGGCGGATTGAGTTAAGACAAATCCCGCAATAGCGCATATGGGGCAGCATGAACGACAATAGGAGATATTCATGAAATTAAGCACCAGTTTTTTGGCTCTATCAGCGGTGTTACTGACAACGAGCCTTAGCGCAGAAACACTACGATGGGCCCGCTCCGGGGATGCTTTGACGCTTGATCCGCATGCACAGAACGAAGGGCCGACCCATACTGTCCGCCATCAAATGTATGAGCCCCTCATTATCCGGGATACCACAGGCGCTTTTGAGGCGGCATTGGCCACCGATTGGGCCCCGAGCGCGGATGACCCCAATGTTTGGATCTTCAACCTGCGCCAAGGCGTGACCTTCCACGATGGCGCTGCATTTACAGCCGAAGATGTTGTGTTCAGCTTTGAGCGCGCCAAGCAACCGAACTCTGACATGAAGGAACTGATTGGCTCGATCACCGAGGTGCGCGCAGTGGATGACTTCACCATTGAGATGGTCACCGATGGGCCAAATCCAATCTTGCCGTCCAATTTGACCAATTTGTTCATCATGGACAAGGGCTGGGCCGAGGCGAATGACACCGTCAATGTGCAAGATTTCGAAGGTGGAGAGATCACCTATGCCACCACCAACGCAAACGGCACTGGTCCATATGTACTGGTCAGCCGGGAGCCTGATGTCAGAACTGTGATGTCACGCAATGAGGCCTATTGGGGACGCGATCAGTTCCCGATGGAGGTGAGCGAAATCATCTACACGCCCATCCAGAATGCAGCCACCCGTGTGGCGGCCTTGCTGTCGGGCGAAGTGAACTTCCTCCAAGATATGCCGGTACAAGACTTGGCGCGGGTTGATGCCGCCGAAGGTTTGGTTGTGAAGAAGGCCCCGCAAAACCGTGTCATTTTCTTTGGCATGAACCAAGGCGCCGATGATATCGACGCTGATAATGTAGACGGCGCGAATCCCTTGGCCGATGTGCGCGTGCGCCGCGCCATGTCCATGGCGATGAACCGTGATGCGATCCAGCAGGTGGTGATGCGTGGCCAATCGATCCCAGCAGGCATGATTGCGCCCCCCTTCGTCAACGGCTGGACCGAAGCCATGGATAGTGAAAGCACCACCGATGTCGAAGGCGCAAAGGCACTTCTGGCAGAGGCTGGCTATGGCGACGGGTTCTCCATCCGTCTCGATTGCCCCAATGACCGCTACATCAACGATGAAGCGATCTGTCAGGCCGCTGTCGGAATGCTAGGTCAAATCGGAATTACGGTGAATCTGGACGCCAAGCCCAAAGCACAGCACTTCCCGCTGATCACCAATGGTGAAACGGATTTCTATATGCTGGGCTGGGGTGTTCCAACCTACGACTCTGAATATATCTTCAACTTTCTGGTTCACGGACGCGAAAGCGATATCGGCTCGTGGAATGGAACCGGCTTTGACAACGACGACATTGACGCAATGATCAAAAGTCTGGCTTCCAACACGGATCTGGAGGGCCGCAACAGCGATATCGCAGCGATCTGGCGTGTTGTGCAAGACGAACAACTCTACATCCCGATCCATCACCAGGTGTTGAACTGGGGCATGTCAGAGGCCGTCGGCATAGAGGTCGATCCCGAAGATCAGCCGAAAGTGAAATATATCACAATGAATTGATCACGTTGGGGCCGCTTTGATACAAAGCGGCCCTATTCTTTTTCGAAGAAGTGTTACAGCTTACTTCTAAAAAAAGCTCCTTTCAACATCGCATCTTTGAAAAGGAAACGTCTATGTCTGTCACTCTAAAAACCTCTATGACTGCCGCTTTGATGTTTTCGGCAATTCTGGCAGGTCCTGCCCTGTCTGAAGAGTTTAAGTTTGCCGTCACCACAGACCCGCAAACCATGGACCCTCATGCAGTCAACTCGGCCCCGGTTCTGGGCTTTTTGAATAACGTCTACGAAGGGCTGGTGCGTCGGGGCAAAGACATGACGATTGAGCCGGCACTCGCCACATCTTGGGAACCGATTGGCGCTGGGGAAGGCTGGCGCTTTATACTGAGGCAAGGTGTGACCTTCCAAGACGGGGCTGCATTCAATGCTGACGATGTGGTCTTTTCGTATGAACGTGCGTCGAGTGAAGTATCAGATACACGCAGTTGGTTTGCCCCGGTCAGCGATGTGATCAAGGTCGATGATTTTACCGTCGATATCTTAACCAGCGCACCCAATCCGATTTTCCCCGACAGCATTGCAAACTGGATGATTATGGACAGCGATTGGGCCATGGCCAACGGGGCAGAGCGTCCTGACAAAGAACAAGGCAATTATGCGACACTGAATGCCAATGGTACCGGCGCATTCCAAATCACAGCTCGCGAGCCAGGCTTGCGTACGATTCTGGAGCCACACCAAGGCTGGTGGGGCACGGTTGAGCACAACATCACCCGGGCAGAGCTGACGCCCATCCAGAACCCCGCCACAGCGCTCGCGGCGCTTTTGTCGGGGGATGTCGATTTCATCAACCCCGTTCCAATTCAAGATGTTGCGCGCTTACAAAGCAACGCAGACGTCAAGGTGATCCAGGGGATCGAAGCACGGGTGATTATGCTGGGCTTTGATCAGCAGGCAGGCGTGAGCGAAAGCGGGGCCGGGGCCTCGGACATCTTTCTTGACCCACGGGTACGTGAAGCGGTGGCAAAGGCGGTGAATGTGCCTGCGATTTTGCAAACCATCATGCGTGGCAATGCCGAAGTGGCCAGCCAGCTGGTCAGCCCAGCGATGCGCGGTTATTCAATGGCTCATGCCGCACCCTATGCATATGACCCGGACGGGGCCAAAGCCCTGTTGGAAGCGGCTGGCGTTGCTGGGGCCAGTTTTGACCTCAAATGTCCCAACAACCGTTACCTGAATGATGAGGCTGTGTGCCAAGCGATCACAGCGATGTTGGCACAGGCGGGGTTAAACGCAACCCTGGACGCGATGCCGGTGCAAAATTACTGGCCAGAGCTGCGTGCCGATAATTTCGATATGTATCTGTTAGGCTGGTCACCGGGCACATTTGATGCCGAGCATCCCATCCGCTTTCTGGCCTCCACCCCCAATGCGGAAAAGAAACTCGGCTCTTGGAATTTTGGCGGTTATTCCAATGCGCGTATTGATACGCTGCTGCCTTTGATCCAGTCAGAGATTGACGATGGCAAACGCCAAGCCATGCTGGATGAAGTGGCCGCGATATTGCAAGATGAGGTGGCTTATGTGCCTTTGTACGTCCAACCCCTGGTCTGGGGTGTGCGCAGCAACATTGACCTCA
>CAWUJT010000065.1:0-14529 GCA_963922715.1 uncultured Thalassobacter sp. | reverse complement strand
TTTGCGCATTTGCTGCGTCAAGATTGAACCGTCGGATTGTGTCGATATGAGGCAGCGTGCGCTGCTCGTCAAACAACAGATGCCAGACGAAGTTTCTGTTTGTCTGTCGCGTGACGGAGGGAAGGCAATACTTCTCAAAAAGCCCAAGCCGATGCAGAAACCAGTCTTCGCTATAGTTTGCGGGAGTACGCATATTAAACCGCGTGAGGATGTGATGTTCAAACTTCATTTTTTCCAAACTTATGGCTCAACCGAACCTTTTCTGAGACTTGTAGGTACCAATTCAAACCTATCAACACAACAAAATTGAGTCTTTAAAGCATTGCTATTTTTCATAAGTCATTCAAAAAATAAGAGATTATTCTCATGAATTGATCCTTCATCAATCGCTTTGAAAAGGTAAATCAATTTTGGAAACACTATATAAAACCGCCCGAAATCAGACCCGGGCGGCTCTTGCCTCCAAGGGCACAGTTCACATCCGGCTGGCGACGTTTTCCCAATTCACCAGGTTATCAAGGAAGTTCGTCAGATACGCAGGGCGCTTGTTGCGGAAATCAATGTAGTAGCTGTGCTCCCACACATCGCATCCCAAGAGTGCCGTTTGCCCAAAGCAAAGCGGATTAACCCCGTTTTCTGTCTTGGTCACTTTCAAGCTGCCATCCGCATCTTTCACAAGCCATGCCCAACCAGAGCCGAATTGGCCAGCGCCCGCAGCGGAAAACTGTGCTTTGAAGGCATCGATAGAGCCGAAGCTTTCCACAAGGGCGGCCTCAAGCTCCCCTGGCATTTTGCTGTCACCGGGACCCATCATCTCCCAAAATTGGTTGTGATTCCAAAGCTGGCTGATGTTGTTGAAGATGCCATTTTGGGCCACCGCACCCGATTGATACGTGCCGGTGATAATCGCTTCAAGGCTTTTGCCTTCCCACTCTGTGCCAGCAATCAGCTTGTTGCCATTATCGACATAGGCCTTGTGGTGCAGGTCATGGTGGAATTCGAGTGTCTCGGTGCTCATACCATTCGCGGCAAGCGCGTCATGGGCATAGGGAAGATCGGGAAGATCAAAGGCCATCGTAGTCTCCTAAATTGATTTCATAATCTGCTATGTCGCGCCTCTGCGCCCCGCGTCAAGGCCACACCACACTGGTTTAAGACCTGCCCTCAAAAAAATTACGTTACCCCATTGTCACGTGATTAAAAAGTAACATATACTCAGTCCATGGACAGAATATTCAAAGCTTTGGGAGACCCCTCCCGCCGCGCGCTCTTGGATGCGCTCAAAACCAAAGACGGCCAGACCCTTTCTGAGCTCGAAGCTCAGTTGCGGTTGAGCCGCTTTGGCGTGATGAAGCATCTGGGCGTGCTGGAAGAGGCCGGGTTGATCACAACGATCAAACGCGGCCGCTTCAAGCATCATTATTTGAATGCGCTGCCCTTGCAGGAGGTCATCGATCGTTGGATCGACCCTCTGATTGTCAAACCCATGGCGCGCGAGGTGATTGACCTCAAAGCCAAACTTGAAGGAAAAACGCCCATGTTCGATGGACCTGAACAAGAAAAACCCGACTTTGTTTTGTCGACCTACATAAAATGCAGCCAAGATGCGCTCTGGGACGCGTTGCGCGATCCCAACGCTGTGCAACACTATCATTTCATGGCCGCCAAGGCGGAGATGAGAGACGGGAAGATGGTGATGCTTATGGACGATGGCACAGCCTTGATGTCATCAATGGTGATCTCTGAGACGCCCAAAACCCGGATTGAGACAACGTTTGAGCCCCATTGGGACCCGAAGGCCACGATCAGCCAAGTTGTCTATACCATCGCGCCCGAAGGCGACACCTGTCGTTTGACGATTGAGCACTATGGCCTGAAACACGGCCCCAATGGTGTGGGCGATGGTTGGACACGTTGGGCTTCTGGCCTTAAGACTTGGCTTGAGACGGGTCAGGACGCACACTTTGGAAGCCGTGCCAACAAAACTGCGTTGTAAAACTCTCAAAATTGGGATTATTTACCCTGTTGCTGTCTCCCTTTGGCCAATGAGCTGACGTGCATTCTACGTCATTATCTTGGGGGACAGCCCAAAACCGTGTTATATTTTTCACTCAACCGTGAGTGTCTTTGATTTGCGCTCTATCGCTGGGAGCGTCATACACAAAGTGTAATTTCAATGGAGACAGTTGTCATGATAACCCGCCGCCTTTTCCTCGCCTCCAGCGCACTTGCCGCAACCAGCCTTGCCCTGCCAAGTCTCGCTGCAACACCAGGCCCGATTTTCACTGAACAAGGTGTTGCCATTCGCGGTGCAGATCCCGTCGCCTATTTTACCCAAAGCGCCCCCGTGATTGGAAGCCCCGAATTCAGCCATAACTGGGGCGACGCAATCTGGCATTTCACCTCCGCGGCCCATCGCGATATGTTTGCGGAAAACCCAGAAGCTTACGCGCCCCAATATGGCGGAAACTGCGCCTGGGCGGTAGCGCAAGGGTATCTTGCTTCGACAATACCAGAGGCTTGGCAGATCGTGGACGGAAAGCTTTATATGAACTTTTCCCGTCGCATTCAACGCAGGTGGGAACGTGACATCCCTGGACATATCGCCCAAGGCAATGAAAATTGGCCAGGGCTCCAGGCGCAAGGGTAATCGCAAACCCCAAAATGACGTGGGCGGCCTTATGGGGCCGCCCTCCGTTTGATCAAAGCGTCAATTGATAGCTCTCAGGAATGTAATGAAACCCATCTCCGCGGGTTTCGACATATCCCACAGCAGGAAATGGCATGTGGTAGCCAATAAACGGGATTTGATCGGCTGCCAGCATCCCCAACACCCGGCGCCGGGTTGCTGCGGCCGCCGCTTTGTCGCGGTCAAACCGCACCTCCCAGTCGGGATATGCCAAAGACCAGACATAATGGTTGGCGAGATCCGCAATCAAGGCCAACTGACGCCCTTCGCTTTCCAGCATGAAGCCTGTATGACCTGGCGTATGTCCGTAAGCCGCCATTGCGGTGATCCCAGAGGCAACATCCGCTCCGTCATCAATAAACGTCATCGCATTTGATAGCGGTTCAATACTGGTGCTAAAGGCGTCATTGCCAGAGGCAGCCATGGCCTCATACTCTAAAGAATTCATAACGTATCTGGCATTGGGAAAGGTTGGGCCCGCTTCGGTCATCAACCCACCGATATGATCGCCATGCCCATGGGTAATCACAACGATATCAACCTGATCTGCGATATATCCAGCCTCCGCCAACACAGAGGTTGTTGCCGCGGCGCTTAGTCCTGTATCGAAAAGAATGAGTTGCTCACCTGTGTTCACAACCGTAGGTGTGAAATAAAATCGCACAATATCGGCAGGTATTTTTGCCTGGTCAGAAGCCTCGGTAAATTCCTCCGGGCTAACGTTCATCCCGAAAATGCCTTGAGGTCCCTCGACCACGCGGGTGCCAACCAACAATGTGGTGACTTCAAAACCTCCCAAGATAAACCGACGATAATTCACCTGCGTTGCCCCCAAAAGAGGTGCCGCAGCTTGTGCAGCCATCGGTACGGTCGCAGCAGCAACGCTTGTCGAAATCAATCTACGTCGAGAAACTAGCATGATATTCTCCTTCCTATGAACAGCTTATTTACGTTTACATAAGCAAATACCTAAGACAGCATGCTATACTTTCAAAAATTTATTAGGCCCTTTGTCGGATCAGGCGAAATAGGCTTTGCCCATATTTACAACCAACGTTACCTAAACCTAATCTGAATATGTTTGCCGACCTCTCTCTTTAATCCATTCTGGAGAAAACGACGACATAAACGTGTTCATCACGCCGGGGTTCAGGCCGATCTTGAAAGTGTGGTTACGGTCTTCTGAAACCCGTGTGATATTTTTAGGGGAGGAGGTTAAAGGCGGCGTTGATGTACTTTGCAGCATCGTGGGCTGGGACATAAAAGAACCATTGTACGACGCATAAAAACCAAAAAACACCAATGCACCAAGTGTTACATAAAATAATAGTTGGTCCCGCATGATTTCTATCCTTTTGACAAACTGGCTAAAAACGATTGTCTCTTAAATTACAGATAAATGCGGTTAGAATATGACATCGCGTTACCAAAAGTTATTTTTTAATGAATGCTAGACAGACAGAACTTTGTGAGGCAGAGGCTCCGTAACAAGGAATTTTATCATGACGACCACACGTTTTGCCCCTTCACCTACTGGCTACCTTCACATTGGCAATCTCCGCGCCGCTTTGTTTAACTTTCTGATTGCGCGTCAAGCGCAGGGGCAATTTATTCTGAGGCTGGACGACACTGACCCCGCACGCTCTACCCAAGCTTATGCCGAAGCCATTGAAGAAGACCTCAGATGGTTGGGATTAGACTGGGATCGCTTTGAGCAACAATCGCTCAGGCTTGAGAGATATCAAGAAGCCGCAAACCGCTTGCGCAAGGCAGGCCGCCTCTATGAAGCCTTTGAGACGCCCACCGAACTCGATCTCAAACGTAAAAAACAGCTCAATATGGGCAAACCGCCGGTTTATGATCGGGCGGCCCTCAACCTGTCAGAGACTGAAAAAAACCACCTGCGCGCAGAGCGCGGGCCTGGGGTCTGGCGCTTTAAGCTTGACCTGACGCGGATCACTTGGATGGACGGCATTCTGGGCGAGACGTCAATCGATGCGGCCTCGGTCTCGGATCCAGTGCTTATTCGTGCAGATGGGCAGCTGCTTTACACGCTTGCCTCTGTTGTGGACGATATGGACATGGGAATAACAGATGTCGTGCGCGGCGCAGACCATGTCACCAACACAGCCACCCAAATCCAAATCATCGAAGCTCTGGGGGGGCGACCGCCCCGTTTTGCCCATCACTCTTTGTTAACAGGCCCAAATGGAGAGCCGCTGTCAAAACGGCTCGGAACCCTGGCGTTGCGCGATCTACGCGGCCAAGGTATCGAGCCGATGGCCCTGTTAAGTCATATGGCGCGTCTTGGGTCCTCTCACCCGATTGAGCTGCGCACCGCGCTTGCAGATCTAAGCGCAGGGTTCACCTTGTCGGATTTTGGCACCGCGCCCACAAAATTCGATGTCTCTGATCTGTGGCCGCTAACGGCCCGCTATCTTGGGACCTTGCCTTTGGAGACTGTTGTAAAAGACCTGCGCGCCCTTGATGTGCCCGAGCACCTCATGCCAGAGTTTTGGGAGGTGATCCGGGGAAACATCACAAAACGCTCCGAGATTGCAGACTGGTGGCACCTCTGCCGCGCGGGGGCAACAGCTGAAATCGCCCCCGAAGACCAAGACTTTGTCACCCAGGCCTTCGCGCTTTTGCCCGATGTGCCTTACACGCCCACAACCTGGGCCACGTGGACCAAAGCCGTGAAGGAGGCGACAGGCCGTAAAGGACGCGCGCTCTTTATGCCATTGCGCAAAGCCGTCACGGGGCGGGATAAAGGGCCCGAGATGGCCCAGTTGATGCCTCTTTTACAGACAACACCGAAACTCTGAAAGCACACAGATGGCCCGGAAAACACTCGATGATATTGATCTAAAGAACAAAATTGTCCTGACGCGTGTTGACATCAATGTACCTGTCGAAAATGGCCATGTGCGCGATACAACCCGCATAGACCGCAGTGTTCCCACCCTCCAAACCATCCTTGAAAAAGGCGGCACGCCTGTGATGATGGCGCATTTTGGCCGTCCCAAAGGCAACCCTACCCCGGACCTAAGCCTTCGGATAACGCTGCCCGCGTTAGAGGCTGCGCTGCAAAGGCCCGTTGTGTTTCTCGAACGCCCCACCCGCGCCCAGATTATGTCTCACCCACAGGGAACGGTTTTTCTTCTTGAAAACACACGGTTTTCCCTTGGGGAAGAAGAAAACTCGCCGCAAATGGCGGATTTTCTGGCAAGTCTTGGCGATATTTACTGCAATGACGCATTCTCCACCGCACATCGGGCCCATGCCTCCACTAAGGGCATTGCCCATCGTTTGCCGTCCTGCGCGGGCCGCCTGATGGAGGCAGAGCTTTCCGCGCTCGAAGCCGCGCTAAGCAACCCCAAGCGCCCGCTTACGGCTGTGGTCGGAGGGGCCAAAGTCTCAACCAAAATTGCCCTGCTGGAAAATCTGGCCCGCAAAGTCGATGCTCTGATCATCGGCGGTGGCATGGCCAACACATTTCTCCTGGCCCAAGGCTATGGCATCGGCATCAGTCTGGCAGAGCCTGCCTTTGTCGAAACAGCGCAACGCATACAAGAGATCGCGCAGGTCACAGGGTGCCAGATTATCCTGCCGCAAGATGTGGTGATCGCGCCCGCCCTGCAAGACGGCGTACTATGTAGAATTGTCGATGTGCACGATTGTCCTGACGACAGGATGATCCTTGATGCCGGGCCAAAATCCATCGCTGCGATCAGCACGCAGCTTGCCAAAAGCAAAACCTTGATTTGGAATGGCCCACTGGGCGCTTTTGAGATTTCCCCCTTTGATACCGCCACCAAAGCCGCCGCCGGCAAAGCCGCGGAACTGACCCAAACCGCCGGTCTTGTGTCTGTGGCCGGGGGGGGCGATACCATCGCGGCACTCAATGCCGCCGGTGTGACGGAACAATTTACCTATGTCTCAATGGCGGGAGGGGCGTTTTTGGAATGGATGGAAGGCAAAACCCTCCCAGGTGTTGCAGCCCTTGAGGGATGACGCATAGCTTGCAGCCATCACAATATCCCCCTATTCAAAACGCAAAGAGCAAAAGGAGCGTTTCATGTCCCGCACCGCAATGGCAGATAAAATTCGCGCCCGACAAGGGTTCATCGCGGCCCTCGATCAATCCGGGGGCTCCGCCCCCAAAGCTCTCAGGCTCTATGGTATCGCGGAAAGCGCCTATGGGACAGAGGCCGAGATGTATGATCTCATCCACGCCATGCGCACCCGGATCGTCACCGCCCCCGCCTTTACAGGCGATAAAGTCGCCGGGGCCATTCTGTTTGAACAAACGATGGAGCGCGAATTTGCGGGCAAACCCACAGCACAATACCTTTGGCAAGAGCGCGGCGTGGTGCCGTTTGTCAAAATCGATCAAGGCCTTGCGGACGCGGCCGATGACGTGCAGCTGATGAAACCATTGACCAACCTTGACAGCTTGCTAGAGCGCGCCGTGTCCCACGGGATTTTTGGCACCAAGATGCGATCCGTCATTCATGCCGCAAATACGGGGGCGATCCAATCTGTTGTCGATCAACAATATGATGTGGCTTTGCAGGTTTTGGCCAAGGGCCTGGTGCCAATCATTGAACCAGAGGTGACGATTTCCATCCCTGACAAAGCCGAATCTGAGATGCTTTTGAAAGACGCGCTACTGAGTGGCCTGACCCGTGTTCCAGACGATCAACAGGTTATGTTCAAACTCACCCTGCCAGAGACGGCCAATCTTTATAAACCTTTGGTGGATCACCCACAATGTCTTGGGGTTGTCGCCCTGTCGGGGGGCTACAGCCGGGATGAAGCCAACAAACGCCTGTCCCAGAATACAGGCGTGGTAGCTTCTTTCAGCCGTGCCCTGACCGAGGGGTTGAGTGTCGACCAAGAGGACAGCAGCTTCAACACGCTGTTGGCCAGCACGATCACAAGCATCTATGCGGCCTCTGTCTCGGGATAATCAAGGGCATTGGCCTGCAAGACATCACAGACTTTCACATTCTTTGCTCTGAATCTAACGACTTTGTTATACACGCATCTGTGAATTGATCCATGATCACAGAGCGGCCTAGGGTGAATTACTCCAATAACTATCAAACAAAGGAACTTTTTGATGGACAACACTGCTAAGACACTCGTGATCGCTTCAGCCATGGCGGCCGCTCTGACTACATCCCTGCCCCACCAGGCTTCTGCACAAGCACAAGAGAAATGCTATGGCGTTTCCCTGGCTGGAGAGAATGATTGCGCCGCAGGCCCAGGCACCACATGCGCCGGCACGTCGACCGTTGATTACCAAGGCAACGCATGGACACTTGTACCCGCTGGCACCTGTGCAGACATTGAACTTCCGACAATGGCGGATGGCACACCGCGTGTTGGCTCCCTCGAAGAGCAGGACCGCGATCTGCCTGCCTAATATCACCAATGCATGGGCCACCCCCCTGGCCCATGCCCCTTATGTGAAAGACATATGATGTTTGATCACTCCTCACACGCTTTGCCAAACTCTGTGGGTGTCGGATATAAAGCCCAACATTTTTCTGAAATCATGGACGCCCCCGGCCCTATCGCATGGCTTGAAGTGCACGCCGAAAACTACATGGGTGATGGTGGCCGCCCGATTGCGCAACTCAAAGCCCTTGCTGACCGCTTTGACATATCTGTGCATGGCGTTGGCCTGTCTATTGGCGGGGAAAACCCCCCTGATGCAGCCCATCTGAAACGCCTGCGCCACTTGTGTGATTGGCTCAAGCCTGCAAGTTTTTCCGAACATTTGGCCTGGTCTTCCCATGGGGTGTATTTTAATGACCTGTTGCCGCTGCCCTATACAGAGGCGACATTGGCTCGCGTTGCAGACCATATCAACCAGGTGCAAGACACGTTGGGGCGGCGTATGCTGCTGGAAAACCCGTCAAGCTATTTGTGGTTTGATCAGAGCACCTATGCTGAACCCGATTTCCTGGCTGAGATCGTTGCCCGCACAGGCTGCGGGCTTCTTTTGGATGTGAATAATGTTTTTGTCTCGGCCACCAATCTCAAAACCGATCCCCGCGCTTATATTGATGCCTATCCCACAGATTTTGTGGGGGAAATCCATCTTGGCGGCCATGATGACGATGCAGATGAGGACGGCGCGCCCCTTCTGATCGACAGCCACGGGCGTGAAGTGGCCGATCCTGTGTGGACGCTTTACACTTACACACTTGCACAAACTGGCCCCACACCAACCCTGATCGAATGGGACAATAACGTGCCAAGCTGGCCCGTTCTGCGCGCCGAAGCCGAACAGGCCGCAGCCGCCCTTGTCCAGGCATGACCCTCTCCCAGGCGACATTCAGCGCCGCACTGCTTGATGCGCAACAGCCCACACCAATCGGGTTGAGCGATGGTCACGGTGGTGGCGCAGACAAGCGGTTCAATGTCTACCGCAACAATGTTGCTGTCTCGCTTACCGAAGCGTTGGAGACTGCCTTTCCTGTTCTGCGCACGCTCGTTGGTGACGCGTTTTTCAAAGCCATGGTTGGCATTGCCTTGCGCCAAAACCCACCAAAGAACGCCATCATGGCGCAGTTCGGGCAAGACATGCCCGGCTTTCTTGAAACATTTCCGCCCGTGGCGCATCTGCCCTATCTGCCTGACATCGCGCGTTTGGAAAACGCCGTGCGCCGCGCTTATCATGCCGCTGATGTGCAGGCCTTCACCACCAGCGATCTTTCTGCGCTGAGCTCTGATGACTTCGGTGATGTGGTATTCACATTGGCCCCGGCTGTGTCGTTGATCCGGTCTGCCTATCCCACCGGCACGATTTGGAAAAATAATCAACCCTCTGCATCGCATACCCCAGCGCAAAACGCAGAAGATATTTTGATCTCGCGCCCAGGATTTGATCCTATTGTGGATGTATTACCCACTGGAGCGTTTGAAGTTTTGTCCACATTTGATGGTCAAACAGCCCTAACCACAGCCCTTGAATCCGCACCAGAGGGATTTGATTTTTCCACCACACTGCGCCTGGCCTTAGAGCGCGGGTGCCTTATAAACATTGCAAAGGAAACCCCATGATACGCAGCATCTACACCCGTTTTGTTGGCCTTGCAGCACCCCTTGACCGCGCTCTGCCGTTGTTGGCGCGGTTTGTGTTTGCCGCAGTGCTGATGATGTATTTCCTGCGCTCTGCATTGACAAAATTCGGGGACGGTTTGTTTGGGTTTCTCACGCCCAGTGCTGGGGCCTATATCCAGATCTTTCCCAAAGCCGTCGAAGCGGTCAGCTATGATGTCAGCCAACTTGGCTTGTTTCACTGGCTCGTGGTGGTTGCAGGCACAGTTGCAGAGGTTGTTCTTCCCATCGCCATCGTCATTGGAGTGTTCACCCGCCTGGCCGCTTTGGGCATGATCGGCTTTGTGTTGGTCCAAAGTTTCGTGGATGTGACAGGTCATGGCGTTGGTGGCGCTGACCTGGGGCAATGGTTTGATGCGGCCTCTGGGGCGTTGATCCTTGATCAAAGAACGTTGTGGGTGTTTTTATTGCTCGTTCTGGTCATCAAAGGGGCTGGCGCGCTTTCGGTTGACCGGATATTGCGCCTTGATTGAACTGATCAAGAGCCGGTATTGGCCAAATCGCGTCGCCTCTTTCTTCAGGCACGGGCAATCGCGCCACCGGGCATGCGCACAATTTGACCGCGCATTTCCATCAAACTTAGCGTCGCGCCAGCAGAAGCGGTTTCGACATTCAATGCACGCAACAAGTCCGCTTCTGACTGGGGAGTATTGCGTAATTTTTCCAATATCTTTGTCTCAACTTGGGACAAGGACAAATGCGTATTGCTCGCGTCATCCGGAAACAGCGACGGCTGTTCCGCTACGACAGGGGTGTTGGGTTTGTCGGTGAGCACCGCAAGAATGTCCTCCACCTTGCACACCATCTGAGCACCGTCCTGCAAAAGCTGGTTACACCCCTCCGATCGTCCATCTAAGGGATGACCAGGAATCGCTAAAACATCCCGGCCTTGGTCCAATGCTTCCTTTGCCGTAATCATAGAGCCCGAGCGCGCCGCAGCCTCGACCACCACAACCGCCCGCACCAGACCAGAAATAATCCGATTGCGTCTGGGAAAATCACGCGCTTGTGGGATATACCCCATCGGGGCTTCGGAAAGCCGCAATCCTTGGTCTGCAATCGCGCGCGCAAGGGCTGCATTTTCTGCTGGATAGACCGTGTCAACACCGCCGGCCTGTACCGCAATTGTGCCGTTGCTGAGGCTGGCATCATGCACAACCGCATCTATCCCACGGGCAAGCCCTGAAACGGTCACAAAACCCGCTGCACCGAGACCCTCGGCAAGGTGCCGCGCCATGCGCGCCCCCAGAGAGGAGGCATTTCGTGTCCCCACAAGCGCCACCGCGGTGCGGGAAAGCAATTCACGGTCCCCCAAAGCCCACAAAATCGGCGGAGCATTCTCCACCTGCGCCAGAGCGGCAGGATAATCCCGATCCCCGATTGACAGCAACCGCGCCTTGATCCGCCGTGCCGTGGCGATCTCGGCCGAGATTTGACGGTTGCAGGCGGGTGTATACCCCTTCAGTCCAGCTTGTGCAGCGCGATCCGGTAATGCCGCCAAAGCCGCGATGGCTGTGCCATGCTCTGCAAGCAGCTTGCGATAGGTGATGGGACCCACACCACGGGACCTGACCAGACGCAGACGAGCACGTTTTTCCTCTAAATGCGCAGCAGGGCAGGGTTTGAACGCAAGGCCTTGCTCTGCAAAGCCCATTTGGTGTGTCATTTCGGTCTCATACCGCCAATTCTTCATGCCTTCCCATAAAAAATCAGGGTTAATCAGAGATTAAAATGTATCCTCTTTTCGCGAAAGAGACTGAGACATGAATAAAAATCAAACATTTCAGAGGAATGTTATCTTCGCTCTTGTTCAAAGAAACCGACTTACATAATAAAAAGTACATTATTCAAGGGAGGGCGACTCAATGCTCAAACATATCTTTCTTACCGGAGCGGCCAGCATGGTTCTTTCAGCCAGTGCATGGGCCGAAGGGCTGACAGTCTTTGATTACTCAGGGTTTGAATATCCCTCTTTTCATACCGATTACGTCACAAAACATGGCACTAGTCCAGAGTTTGCGTTCTTCGGCGATGAGGATGAGGCGTTCCAGAAGCTTGTGTCTGGGTTCAAGGCCGATGTGACGCATATTTGTGCAGGCTCTGTGACGAAATTCGTGGACAGTGGCCTGCTTGAGCCTTGGGACACGTCACTGATCACAGAATGGGACAACCTCAACCGCGACCTGACCGGAGAGCAGATTGGCGGCGATAGAGACGTCTACTTTGTACCCACCGATTATGGCTCCACCGCAATCGCTTATAACACAGAAATCGTCCCGGCGGAGGATGTGGCGACACTCGATGTGTTTAAGAATCCAAAATATGCGGGGCGCATGGCGCTGCCCGATAATGTCGATGATGCTTATGCTTTGGCCTACTTGGCCACAGGGGTAACGAATTGGCAAAATGTAACCGATCAGGAGTTTATGAACGCCTCTGAATGGTTGCGCGAAATTCACCCAAACCTGCGCACCTATTGGACAGATCCGGCCGAGCTTGCGCAACTCCTTGCCTCTGGCGAAGTGCTGTTAAGCTGGGCCTGGAATGAGACACTGCCCACCATGGTGGAGGAAGGTTTTCCCATCGGCTTTGAACGTGAAACCACTGAGGGCTCTTCGCTTTGGCTCTGTGGGTATGTCAATCTGAAAGATGGCCCCGGGGATGAAACCCTAGCCTACGATTATCTCAACGCGACATTGTCAGAAACTTCCACTGTTGCGCTGCTTGAGGCGGGCTATGGCCAAGCAAACGCTGCCGCGATGGCACGTCAAGGGGAGGACGCGCTTGTGGCCTCTGGTCTTGGGATGATCTCTGTGCCTATTCTGGCGCAGCTGCCGATAGATGGGCGCCTGCGTGAACGGCAAAGCGAAGAATTCGAAAGGATCAAAGCAGGCTTCTAAAGACACAAGACAAGCCGTTGAAATCGTGATGGTTCAGCGGCTTTCTTTTTCTGCAATCCCCGATTGTCCCTGCCGTCGTTCAAGCTCTGCCAGAACATCTTTGAGCGGCACATCACACGATTTTAGCATCACGAGCAGATGAAACAAAACATCTGCGGCCTCTGCGGTCAGGCGCGCGCGATCACCTTTGGTTGCTTCAATCACGGCTTCAACGGCTTCCTCGGCAAACTTACGCGCGCATGTTTCCGGACCAGCGGCCAGTAACGTCGCTGTCCAGCTTTCGCTGATATCTCCGGTGGACGCCCGTTTGTCGATCGTGTCTGCAAGCTGATCTAAGGGATGTGTCATGTTATCCGCACTGGAATGCCCGCCGCCGCCATATGGGCCTTGGCCTCATGGATGGAAAATGTGCCAAAGTGAAAAATAGATGCGGCCAGCACAGCGTTGGCGCCGCCTTTTGTGATCCCCTCGACCAGATGATCGAGCGTCCCCACACCACCACTGGCAATCACCGGCACAGACACCGCATCAGACACCGCACGCGTCAGGGCAAGATCAAATCCCGCGCGGGTTCCGTCCCGGTCCATGGATGTCAGAAGGATCTCACCAGCCCCTTTGTTGGTGATGTCAATGGCGAACGCCACGGCATCAACCCCCGTGGGACGTCGGCCCCCATGGGTAAAAAGTTCCCAGCGTCCTGGTGCGACAGTCTTGGCATCCAGCGCACAGACAATGCATTGGCTACCAAATTTATCAGCGGCTTGTGCCACAGCATCCGGGTTGGCAATCGCCGCAGAGTTGAAGCTGACCTTATCTGCACCCGACAACAGCAGCGCGCGCACGTCTTCGACACTGCGGACCCCGCCGCCCACGGTTAAGGGGATAAAGCATTGCTCTGCTGTCCGGGTGACAAGCTCATACATCGTGGCGCGGTTTTCGTGGGTGGCTTTAATGTCAAGAAAACAGATTTCATCAGCCCCTGCCGCATCATAGGCGCGCGCCAAGGCAACCGGATCCCCTGCATCGACAAGGTCAACGAAATTCACACCTTTTACGGTGCGCCCTTCGGCCACATCCAGACAAGGTATAATACGGGTTTTCAGCATAAAGGCTGAATGCCGCTTAAAACCGGAAATCGCAAGACATGTTTGATCGGACACAACCCTGAACTTTCAGGATTGTGTCGCTGTGATCGCACACTTAAGCGACGAGAAGCTTGGCTTCGTGTTTCTTGACGACAGGCCGGGCGGTTTGTCCGATGACCTGGGTAACATCTTCGACACGTAATTCAGGGAACAAAGACAGAATTTCTTCGCGTGTTTCCGCGCTAAAGTTTCCAAGACCCTGCTGGCCTGGATGGAAACTTTCGGTCATGGCCCCTTCGGCGTAAATGACTTCGTGACTGTCAAAGAGAATGTGGAAGTAAGTCACATCCGCACATTCCTCGGTGAAAATCGTATCGCCGTTCACCAGGAATTTGGCTGGCACAAAAACCTCTGGATCGCCAAAGTAAATCTCTGCCTCAAGGCCCGAGACAACCATTCTGTGCAAGGGGGAGACGCGCAGATCACGGGTTGTGCCCAGCGTTCCAGCCTTAATCCGGATAGGGGCGTATTTGCCGCGTCCAGGGACAGAGCGTGACCCAATCCATTTGATAGGCTTGTAACCGTTATCGGCTGTGAGAACCAAATCACCTTCTTTAAGATCTTCAACAAGCACCATGCCGCGATCTGTTTCGATCAGAGTCCCCGCGACAAGGCAAGGCACAATGTTGCCATCCTGGTCTATCACCGTCTCTACATCGTC
>CAWUJT010000064.1:0-14578 GCA_963922715.1 uncultured Thalassobacter sp. | reverse complement strand
GCAGCTGTCAAAACAGCCCAGTCAATGGAAACAGCACCAGATTCAGAAGTAATAAAGTTTTGCATTTTTTTGATCCTTTAAAAGTTTAAGTTTTCAGCCGCAGACGTTGTTCAAGCTTCTGTCTTTGAATGACGTCTGCCGTCTGGACATGACTAAAACACCAAATAAATACGGCGAGAAAATGTCCATATTCGTACTTTTCAAGGGAATACGCAAAAATCTGTGTGTTTCTTTATAAGCTGCGCTTCGTAACGGCCCGCTAAAAATGAAAAACGGACTTCGTGCAATGACAACAGATAGAACTTTCATCGCTCAAACGCGTCTTACATCTTATCAAAGCATATAGGCAGAGTCCGTATATTTTCATTGAATAAGTGTTGCCTGTGTGCTGGCGCGTATTTCTGCATCATCAACACCGCGTGCCCGTTCGATGATTTTAAGCCCACCCGGCACCACATCCAGCACGCCAAGGTCGGTGATGATCCGGTCAACAACCCCCTGTCCGGTCAGCGGTAGGGTGCAGGCTTTCAGCAATTTACTTTCGCCATGTTTATTTGTGTGATCCATCACCACGACCACGCGGCCCACACCGGCAACAAGGTCCATCGCGCCCCCCATGCCTTTCACAAGTTTGCCAGGAATCATCCAGTTGGCCAAATCGCCTGTTTCCGACACTTCCATCGCCCCTAAGATGGCCATGGCGATTTTTCCGCCGCGAATCATGCCAAAACTTGTGGCACTATCGAAATAGGCGGTTCTGGGTAGTTCTGTAATCGTTTGCTTACCGGCATTGATGAGATCTGGATCTTCCTGCCCTTTCAAAGGGAAAGGGCCCATCCCGAGCATCCCATTTTCAGACTGCAAGGTGATGTCTTTATCGCCTACATAATTCGCAACCAGCGTTGGAATACCAATCCCAAGGTTGACATACATTCCGTCTTGCAATTCTCCTGCGGCACGCGCCGCCATTTCATTACGATCCCATGGCATGGCTTATGCCTCCCTGACTGTGCGTTGCTCAATCCGCTTCTCATGTTCACCCTGGATCAGACGATGCACATAAATCCCCGGAAGATGGATATGATCGGGATCAAGGCTTCCGATGGGCACAATCTCCTCGACTTCCATGACACACACCTTTCCGCACATCGCTGCGGGCGGGTTAAAATTTCGCGCAGTTTTGCGAAAAATTGCATTGCCGGTTTCATCGGCTTTCCAGGCCTTCACAATGGCAAGATCCGCGAAGATCCCGCGCTCCAGAATATAGGTTTCGCCCTCAAAGTCTTTGTGATCTTTACCCTCTGCAACCACTGTGCCAACGCCCGTTTTGGTGTAAAACCCAGGGATGCCACAGCCGCCTGCGCGCATGCGTTCGGCCAAAGTACCTTGGGGCGTGAATTCAAGCTCTAACTCACCGCTGAGATATTGCCGCATAAATTCAGCGTTTTCACCAACATAGGATGAGATCATTTTTTTCACTTGCCGTGTTTGCAGCAAAAGACCAATGCCAAAATCGTCAACACCGGCATTGTTCGAGGCAAAGGTGAGGTCTTTTGTCCCTGCTTTTTTTATTGCATCAATGAGCAATTCAGGAATCCCGCAAAGCCCAAAGCCGCCGGCTGCAATAAACATCCCATCAAACAGCAAACCGTCCAATGCGTCCGAGGCCGAGGAATAAATTTTTTTCATGAAACGCCCCTTTCAATGCCTGGTGTTTGCCCCAGGCGATAGACCTCTGTCAACGTGCCTCAGGGTTAAGCTCTTTGTGAATTTTGGCTTACGCATGTCTGACAGCACCCCGGATGACCTCAGTCCGAGTCTCTGCGGTAGATGCCTTCTGGCAAATCAAGGGCCGCCATAAGATCCTTAAGCTGCGCCATAGACAGCGTAATCGTTCGTGAAATATCACTGCGCGTTTCCACTTGTGAGAGTGTGATACAATCTTCAAAAGCCGACACGATCACATCTTCTTGTAAATGATCATGCCCTTCATCCACCAGCGTGACGACTGTCGCGTCAAACGTATGTTCAATTGTAAACATTGCGGTCACTTCTGTGTTAATTTTCTGCTGTTAACTTGCATACTGCGGGAAGTGTTGCCAAGTCGAAGAAAATACCATTTTATATCTGTAATCTGGATTTCTTATAGATCAAACATCTCTGTGCGCCATGACCCCTTACGTTAAGATATTTTTCACTCTGTTTACCGCTGTCGCGCTTGGTGGATGTGTCACGACAACAACAGCACCCCCTGCTGAGCAAACCAGCTATCAAGGGCCCCCACCTGTTTCAAGCAGCCAAGCGCTGAGCAATTTTCGTTTGGCGGTCCAGCGCGTGGAACCCGTTGCCGAACAGATGTGTCGCACACGCACACCGGGGGTGAACTGTGATTTTCTCATCCAAATTGACCCCAATAAAGACGCACCTGTGAATGCCTATCAGTCTCTGACACGTTCTGGCCGACCTACGCTGACGTTCACCCAAAGTTTAATCGCAGATGCACGCAACATCGATGAAATCGCTTTTGTTGCCAGCCACGAGGCCGCCCACCATATCGAACAACATATTGCCAGACAACAACAATCTGCAGTTGTGGGCGCGATTTTTGGTGGTATCATTGCTGCAGCCACTGGGGTGGAAGGTGCTGCCGCAGAAACATATACCGATATTGGGGCCACTGTCGGTGCGCGACGGTTTTCTAAAGAACATGAACTCGAAGCCGATGCGCTTGGGGCACAGATCGCGATAAATGCAGGGTTTGATCCAGTGCGCGGCGCCGAATTTTTCAACCGCATTCCCGATCCTGGGGATGTTTTCCTGGGCACCCATCCCCCCAATGCCGATCGCATTGCAACGGTTGAAAGAGTCGCGGCAAACTCAGGTCTCTAAACCTGTTCAACGTAACAAAGAATAGGGTCTTGATGGGCAATACCAGAGTCACCCGTCAGCACGCAATTGCGCGTTCAAATCCTGTATCAACGCGCGCGCCGCACCTCGGGCGGCTTCTGTGATTTGATCGCCCGCGAGCATCCGCGCCAATTCATCAATGCGACCCGCTTGATCCAAGGGAATAACACGCGAAAGCGTCTGATCCGCTTCGATGCGCTTTTCGACGCGCCAATGGTGCGCTCCGCAGGCCGCAACTTGTGGTGAATGCGTGACGACAAGGACTTGGCGAACGCGCGCCAAATCTGCCAATCGTCGGCCCACGGCAGCCGCTGTTCCTCCCCCTACACCGCGGTCGATCTCATCAAAGATCAGTGTCGAGGCCCCTTCGTCGCCGGCCAAACACACTTTCAGCGCAAGAAGAAATCGTGATAGCTCTCCACCCGAGGCAATTTTGTTCAATGGTCCCGCTGGTGCCCCGGGATTAGTCGCCACCTCAAACTCCACTGCATCAATCCCCTCTGGACCGGGTGCAACCTCCGCAATGCGCGTTTTAAAGCGTGCCCGCTCCATCTTGAGGGGGGCGAGTTCTTGCGCCATCGCAGCATCAAGCTGACTGGCCGCAGCGCGGCGTGTATCTGAGAGGACCATCGCGACTGCATTATAGTTAGCGCGTGCTGACGCAAGATCACGACGCAGTGTCTTTAGCATACTGTCTGATGCCTCAATCCGATCAAGCCTGGTGCGTAAGTCATCAGCAAAGCTCGGAAGTTCATCTGGCGCAACACCGTGTTTCCGGGCCAATCCGCGCAAGGCAAACAATCGTTCTTCTACACGCTCTAAGTTCTCCGGATCAAAATCCAAAGCTTCTAAACACACCTCAATCCCTGAAACCGCGTCCCCCAATTCAAGCGATGCACGCTCCAGGGCAGCCAAAGGCGCATCAAGGCGCCCTTCCGTTTCCGGCAAAACCGCCCCAAGCCAGCGTCCCGCATCTGCAATCTGGCCTTCGGCCCCCTCCCCCGCAAGCACTGCCAGCGCGCGGGCGATCTCACCTCGGATTTTTTCTGCACCTTGCATCAAGCGACGCTGTCGATCCAAGCTCTCCTCTTCTTCAAAATCGGGGGCTATGGTCTCTAACTCTGTCACAGAATGGCGTAGGTATTCTTCGTCAGCGCGTGCTTGCGCCAGCTGCGCCTCCGCCTGTGTCAACGCAGTCTCAGCACGTGCAACCCCTCTCCAAGCGGCGTGTACGATTTTTCGCGCGTCTTCTGCGCCGGCAAAGGCATCCAGAAGCGCACGATGGCCAGCCACATTTAAAAGTCCACGATCATCGTGCTGACCATGCAATTCGACCAGCGTCTCCGAAAGACGACGCAATACATCTCCACTGACCCGTCGATCATTTACCCAAGCGGTTTTGCGGCCGTCGCGGTTACTCAGCCGGCGCATGATCAAATCCTGACCGATGGGCAATCCTGCATCGGCCAAGATGCCATGCACAGCGTGATTTTGCGAAAGATCAAACACGGCCTGAACTTCGGCCTGCTGTGCGCCGGAGCGCACAACATCCGCACGCCCCCGCCAACCTAAGACAAAGCCCAACGCATCCAGAAGGATGGACTTTCCCGCCCCTGTCTCTCCCGTCAAGACGTTGAGGCCTGTGTCAAACGTCAATTCTAGATGGTCAATGATGAGAAGATCACGAATGTCGAGCGCGCGCAGCATAATCCTGGCCTCTTGTGTGCCTCAAAGCCATCGATCGCGAAGGGTTCTGTTGTAAATCTCGCGCAACCACCCCTGCCCGGCCGCTTCTGCCGAAAGGCCTTGTCCCGTCAGTTGGCGGTAGGCATCGTCATAAAAGGGGGAGCCTTGGAAATTATGCCCCAGTATCGCGCCTGCGGTCTGGGCTTCCTCCGTCAATCCTAAAGATAAGTAAGATTCGACAAGACGCATCAGCGCCTCTGGCGTGTGGGTAGTGGTCTGAAACTCCTCAACCACAACTCGAAACCGATTGATGGCAGCTGTATAGTGGCCTTGTTCCAGATAATAGCGCCCAACTTCCATTTCCTTGGCCGCAAGGTGGTCAAACGCAAGATCGAATTTAAGCATCGCCGAGCGCGCATACTCGCTTTCCGGGTAGCGTTGGATCACGGTGCGCAACGACAGTAGCGCTTGAAACGTCAATCCCTGGTCGCGGCCGATTTTATCGATCTGGTCATAGTAGCTGAGCGCCAAAAGATATTGCGCATAGGCGGCGTCTTCGTCAGCGGGATAAAAATCAATGTAGCGCTGCGCCGCCGCACGGCTGTTTTCGTAATCTTGATCAGTGTGATAGGAAAAGGCGGCCATAATCAGTGCCCGCTTAGACCACTCGGAATAGGGGTAAAGACGTTCAACTTCGTTAAACAGGACAGCCGCTTCATCAGGGTTATCTTGTGCGAGTTCACGCTCTGCGCGTTCGTAGATCTCTTCCGCTTCAAGCTGTTCGAGTGCCTCCGGCGCATTCGGATCTCCGGCACAAGCCATGAGGGTTAAAAGTGCAAAACCTGCAATGACTCTATTTGATATACATTTCGTCCTGATCATCGTCATACGTGATAGCCCCCACGGCACAGCATTTTTTCCGCTGTACCATATCTTATGGAAGGGGCAAATGCGGTTTGCAAATAAACGCCGATAGAGGTCGATGAATTGAAGCTGTCAGTAACGAATGACCTAAGCCACAAAGGCCAGATCAGTCTCTTGCAATCCAGCGCCGGGTAATGTGCGGCATTGATCGGGTGTGCATGTGATAACACGGTAAGCGTTGGGGTCTGCGAAAAGCGAACGAAGAAGTTGGTTTGTCAGACTGTGTCCTGCGCGCACACCTGTGTATTTTCCCAAAATAGGGGCCCCTGCGAGCGCAAGATCGCCCATGGCATCAAGCATTTTATGGCGCACAGCTTCATCGCTATGACGCAACCCACCAGGCGAGAGAACCTTGCCACCATCCACCACAACGGCATTTTCAAAACTCCCCCCAAGTGCCAGTCCTGCTGAGTGCATTTTCTCCACGTCTGCGTGACGGCAAAAGGTACGTGCGCGACAAAGCTCCCGTACAAAAGCGCCATTGGCCAGTTGCAAAGACTTACGCTGTTTACCAATGGCAGCATCCTTAAAGTCAATCGCGAAGTCCATCTCAAGAGTATCGGATGGTTCTAACCAAGCCTTAGCCTCACCCTGCACAACTACAACCTTCTTACGAATTTCAATCGCATGCCGCGGTGCATCTAATGTGCGAATGCCCGTCGAAATGATCTTTTCAACAAAGGGGGCTGCGCTCCCATCTAGAATGGGAACCTCAGGGCCATCAATTTCAATCAGCGCATTTTGGACACCGCACCCTGTCAAAGCGGCCATGATATGTTCGATTGTGGACACAGAAACATCATCCGCATTTGTGACACGCGTGCAAAGCGGGGCATGATTTTCAACCATATGATAAATCGCTTGAACCATTGGATCGTGACCAACAATATCAAGACGCTTGAACCAAATCCCATAGGATGCCGAGGCAGGATAAACGATCATCCGAGCAGGACGCCCAGAATGAAGACCAATTCCAGAAAAACTAATAGACGATTTCAATGTGGCTTGCAAAATTCAACACCCCCTAAGTGTTGTATCAGAAGCTAGACACTATACAGATTTAGAGCAATTAACGCTTTGTGACCGATTGCAACATTTGCTTTGTAACTATGGCAAGAGTTTGCGCATCATGTCAAAGACAAGCAAAACTGTTTTTTGCCAGTCGCAGATTAATAGAAGACGTCAAATATAATATCTTTGCTCAGTTTGCCTGACGCCGCAAAAAGGCAGGAATTTCAATACGCTCATCTTCACCATCTACACCCAAATCTTGTGGGATTTTCTTAGCGGTTTGAGATCGGATTTGCGGTACAGAATTTTGCTGTGTGGGATTTGTCTGACCTGTCATACGGTTTATTAAAGAGCCAATGCCTGAAAATCGATGTTTTTCATCTTCACCGGGTTTAGATAATGTATTTTGCGACTTCATAATATTTTTTTGAGCAGCAGCACGCAGCGCATCTATCTCCTCATGTGATGGAGAAGAAGACGTAGAATGGTGGCTTACAGGATCGGAGGCTTCGGAAGATGTGGAACTCTCTATGTTTGATGGCGCAAGCTTAGACTCATTCGCTTCAAAGCTCTTTGAACCTGTGTCGTTGAAATCAACGTCACGCATATCTCTATGATCTATATTTTGCAGGGCTTCTTGTTCGCTATCTTGCGCTTCCATATGCTCAAAAAACGAGGGTGCGCGCGCGTCCTGTTCGCCAAGATAATAGGGCTTTTGCACAGATGCCGTTTCTTTGGCAGGTGTAACTGGGGTCAATGGCTCACTCAAGCGGCGGCGCGTGGCAGGAGCATCTTGTTCAACCTCTCTGGCATCGATGCCGGTGGCAACAACGCTAACACGCATAATACCTTCCATTTTGGGGTCGAGCGTAGAACCGACGATAATATTTGCTTCTGGATCGACTTCCTCTCGGATGCGGTTTGCAGCCTCATCGAGCTCAAACAATGTCAGATCATAGCCGCCGGTGACATTGATCAAAACGCCACGGGCCCCACGTAAGCTGATCTCATCGAGAAGTGGGTTGGCGATCGCTTTCTCAGCAGATTGCACTGCACGTTCTTCACCGTTGCTTTCCCCGGTACCCATCATAGCTTTGCCCATTTCATCCATAACCGCGCGAACATCTGCGAAATCGAGATTGATCAGACCTGGGCGAACCATAAGATCGGTTACACCTTTCACACCTTGATAGAGCACATCATCCGCCATAGAAAACGCTTCTGTGAAGGTTGTTTTTTCGTTGGCAAGACGGAAAAGATTTTGATTTGGGATCACGATCAACGTATCCACGACTTTTTGTAGCGCCTCTGCGCCCTCTTCAGCTTGGCGCATGCGTTTTGCGCCCTCAAACTGAAACGGCTTGGTCACAACGCCAACTGTCAGAACCCCAAGCTCACGCGCTGCTTGCGCAATGATGGGCGCAGCGCCTGTCCCTGTGCCGCCACCCAAACCTGCTGTTATAAAGCACATATGTGCCCCGGCCAGGCGATCCACGATCTCTTCGATCGATTCTTCTGCGGCTGACGCCCCAACAGACGGTCTCGCCCCGGCCCCCAAACCTTCTGTAACACGTACACCCAACTGAATACGCAAAGGGGAGCGGGATTGTTGCAAGGCCTGGGCATCTGTGTTTGCCACAACAAATTCGACACCCTCAAGCTCTTTATTAATCATGTTGTCAACGGCGTTCCCGCCCGCACCGCCCACACCGAATACTGTGATCCGTGGCTTTAGTTCTTTTTCGTTACCTGGCATGCTAAGTGTCAGTGTCATGATATGCCTACCTGTATTTTGGGCGCGTATGAGCCTCGTATGCGCCAGATTTATAACTGCTTTTGAGTATATTACCCAATAATCGCGGCGCCGTCACGAAAAAATTAAGGATTTTCTACAAAATATGGACGAATGTAAAATAATATTTTCGCTTTGTTGTAGTCATATCAACATATAGATCTACCAATTATTTTTGAACCAACGTAACATGCGTTGTGTTGAGCGCTGATAAGCGGGATAAGATGTCGTATCGAAATCCCACCATTCATCTTGTGGCTCAGCAACAGACATACAAAGCCCCACAGCAGCTGAAAAAGCCGGGCCCGTCACGGCTTGAGGCAAGCCTTTAATACGAAGCGGACGACCCAAGCGCACCTGATTGCCCAAGATGCGCGCGGCAAGTCCATCTAACCCGGGAATTTGACTGGCGCCACCCGTTAAAACAATGCGTTGGCTAGGGAGATATGAAAAACCAGCGTCATCTAGAACCATACGTACCTCTTCGAGGATTTCCTCAACTCTCGGCCTTATGATCCCGATCAATTCAGAGCGCGTGATCTGACGACGATCATGTTCCCAATCGCCTGTATCTCCAGCCAAGTCAATCAACTCACGGTCGTCGAGCCCAGTGGCCAAAACCCCGCCGAAGCGCGTTTTGATGCGTTCGGCCAATTGCATGGGTATTTGCAGCCCTTGGCTGATGTCCGAGGTTATATGCTCTCCGCCCATACGAATTGTATCCGCATAGATCATGTGCATACGCATAAACAAAGATATGCTCGTTGCACCGCCACCCATATCTATACATGCAGCCCCAAGCTCTTGCTCATCTTCCACTAAGGCCGACATTCCGGACACATAAGCGGCAGAGGAAATGCCTGCAAGTTCGACATCACAGCGCTTCACACAGTAGACAAGATGATCAATCGTATGGTCATCAACCGACAGCATGTGCAGATCAGCCGCCAGTGTGTTGCCCACTTGGCCCCTAGGATCGCGCAAACCAGTACGATGATCAATCGTGAAATTCACCGGCTGGGCATGCAAAACCTGTACATTACTTGGCAAATGCGGCATTTCACATGCAGCGAGAAGCCGTGCGATATCATGTTCATCAACAATATCGCCACTCAAATTTACATGACTGGTCAAGCCGTAGCTGCGTGGACGCCCACCTGAGAAACACGCAATGACATGATCAACACGCACATCTGCCATTTTCTGCGCAGCTTGCAAAGCCGTGCGCAAAGCGCGTTCAGTCTCTGCCATCGTTGCAATTTCGCCAAACCGGACCCCGCGTGAGCGTGTTGTCGCCGCTCCAATCACGCGAAACCTTGCCTGACCCGCCATTGAACTCATACCATCATCAGAAAAATCGCTCTCTGGCTCAAAGCGCAACACAAGACAAACTGTTTTAAAAGTTCCCACATCCAAAATCGCAATAACGCCCCGCTGCAAAGCCACTTTTCGGGCTCGGCGCATCGCGCGTTGTGCCTCATATAAAATACTCATTCACCGTCCTCTTGAGATAAGACTTCTAAATTCTTGACCTGGCGCCACGCGTGATGAGAGATTTGGCTCATACGCAATGTCGGCCGTAAAGCATTGCGGTAGTCGAAAACGATTATGTCTCTGGCCAAAACATCTTGGGTCGCATGAAGCGCGAGAATGCGGTCAAGCGCCAATGTCGGCTGATGCTCCGGTAAAAGGATTTTACGATTGCCGTTTAGAACAACATCCCAACGCCTTTCACCCACACGGATATACCCTAAAATTTGATCTGTAATTGGCAGAGCCGCCGCATGCAGCGCCAAAGCCTCAGCCACATTCTGTTCCGCCCCCCTACCAGCCAGCAGCGGAAAATCAGGCCAGACACGCGCGTCTGCCACAGACCCTACACGAAACCCTTCAATATCAAGCATCTCCAAGCCGGTCTCATGCTGTAACACGGCAACTGGAACGCGCTCTTGAAGTGTGATCAACAAAGTGCCCTTGGATTGCAGCCGAACCTCCGCAACAGCTACGGGATCAAGACTTTCGATATCACGGCGTAACTGCTCAAAATTGAGTGCAAAGTAACTTATTGGCAAATCAATGGGAAAAGCTTCACGAATATCCTCAACCAGCTCCTCAGAGGCCCCCTCAATTTTCAATACCTGGACCATGAATTCGGGGCGTTGTTCGATAGACTGACGTAGACCGGCAACGTGTTCAGTAAGAGCCTGAACACGCCCCGCATCGCCAAAATACCAAGCAACACCTAAGATGATGGCATAAGCGGGCAAACCTATACGCAAAAAAGCACGAAAACTCGGCGTAAGCCACAGTCTGTGCGCACGATAAACTGCCCGACTGGGAGAAGGATCAGCAACTGCATTTGCCCGGCTTTGAAACAGCTTCAGCGCGCGCATGAAGCATCCTCCACCAACCAAGCGCATAAAGCTGGCATATCCATTCCGGCATAGGCCGCTTGCTCCGGAGACAAGGACGTGGGCGTCATTCCCGGCTGTGTATTTGTTTCAAGCACAAAAAGCCCTTCAAGACCTTTTGTCTGATCCCAGCGAAAATCAGTCCGACTCAGACCACGGCACCCAAGCACCTGATGTGCCATAAGCGCATAACGCTTACACGCCGCTGTGATATCGGGCGGGATGCGCGCAGGCAGCACATGATGACTGCCACCCACCTCATATTTCGCGTGATAGTCGTACCATCCGTCCGTGACAATTTCCGTCACCCCCAAAGCCTGTTCGCCGACGACAGTTGTTGTCAACTCAAGCCCTGGCACATAAGCCTCGACCATGAATTGATCCGGCAAATCTTCTGAAATTTGGGGCGGACCATTTGTGCCAGCAGGGACGATATAAATCCCAACAGATGATCCTTCGCTGACAGGTTTGGCCACATAAGGCGGGGCAAGAACGTGATGCTCGGACACTTCTTGCCGATGTACAACCGTGCTCTTGGGTACAGGCAACCCCATAGTGCGAAACAATATCTTGGCCTGTTCTTTGTCCATTGCATTGGCAGAGGCGCGCACCCCCGAATGCGTATAAGGCATACAAAGCCACTCCAAAAGGCCTTGGACACAGCCATCTTCCCCCCAACGTCCATGCAGGGCGTTGAAAACAACATCGGGCTGCGCTTCAATCAGAACGTTTGCCACGTTAGGACCTGCATCGATCTCGATCACATCATATCCATACGTGCGCAAAGCAAGCGCGCATTCGCGCCCGGTGCTCAAAGACACCTCACGCTCTGCGCTGAAGCCGCCCATTAAAACGGCAACAGTTTGGGATGTCCTGCCCGACTTGCCCAATCGTCTCTGCCTCTGTCTTGGCCTTATGGCCTTGTTATTTTTACGCCTCTCTGATGGAGGCTTTATATATTATTGGGCCGATTACCGACCCGCATAATTTCCCATTGTAACCTGATCCCAGAATTTTGCAAAACGATTTTACGCACATCTTCCCCTAAATCTTCCAAATCGGTCGCCGTTGCCCCGCCGGTGTTGATCAGGAAGTTCGGATGCTTGGGTGACATCTGTGCCCGGCCCCGCGTTGCTCCGCGCAAACCGGCGGCATCAATGAGCGTCCAAGCCTTCAGATCGTGGCGGTCGTCGGCCTGGCCCGTGGACGAATATCCGGCGGGATTGCGAAACGTCGATCCCGCGCTGCGCTCCTTCGTGGGCTGGCTCGCGTCGCGCTTGGCAAGCTGATCGGCCATCTTGGCGGCCAGCGCCTCGGGGGCATCCGGCGCGGCCCGAAAGGTTGCGGACGTGATCACCCATCCCTCAGG
The DNA here is from genome assembly GCA_963922715.1 of uncultured Thalassobacter sp. Taxonomy (GTDB): domain Bacteria; phylum Pseudomonadota; class Alphaproteobacteria; order Rhodobacterales; family Rhodobacteraceae; genus CAWUJT01. The sequence continues at coordinate 2,478 of CAWUJT010000064.1, read as the reverse complement.
CAGTGCGCTGGTGCGGTAGCCAAAGGACAGATCGTTGGGTGTGAGGGTCACCCGCTCACCGGCCTGCGTGACTGCCTGCGCTTCTAACAGATGATCGGCGACATAGCTGCCATAACATCCGGCATTCATGCGCACCGCGCCGCCGATAGAGCCAGGGATCGTGCGCAAAAACGTCAGATCGCGCCCGGCAGCGGCGGCTTTGCGGGCCACATGCGCATCGAGTGCTGCCGCACCTGCGATCACGCGCGCGCCATCAACCTCAATGGCGTTGAAGCTCCGCCCCAGCCGGATCACCACCGCGCGCAAGCCGCCATCGCGCACAATCAGATTTGAGCCCACGCCCATGGGAAACACCGCGATGTCTTTTGGCAAGCTCTTTAGGAATGCACATAGATCATCAAGATCAGCAGGCTGAAACAACGCATCTGCTGGACCACCCACCCGCAGCCATGTTAGATCCGCCAAGGGGCGGTTCAGCGTCAGCGCGCCCCGCGTCTCAGGATACAGGGTCACAGATCAAACCGCCCCTGGGTGCTGACTTCACGCGCGGATTTCTTGAAGGCATCATCACGGCGTGCCGGCAGGCGGACGGCGCGGTCACGTAGCTCCAAGGCCTCTGCGATGCTGACGATCTGAAGACGCGGGACAGGGCTGAACCCCTCCATTTCGAACTGACCCGCGGCGGCGGCCTCTGCGATCATGGTTTTCTTCGGTGGTGTAAGAGTAAGAAAGACACCAATCTCGGCACGTTCGCGCTCTAACACGCCGCGCAGATCGCGGATCATCTGCACACCGATATTATCCCCCGCTTTGACCGAGACAATCGCCCGTTCGGTCTTGCCGAAATAAATATTGCCGTCGATGCCGCGGTCCGCACCTTTCTTGCCCATGTTACCCGGCTGAGCGTCAATCAGGCTAAGCGCCCATTTCTCGAACTCGAAATAATAATTCTTGTCCTCCCGGCCTCGCTTGGCCAGATCGCGCGCACCCTCCAAGTCCTGCGGCACGCCATGGGTGGTAAAGGTAACACCTGGGAACGCATGGCGCAGGCGTTTTTCGATCAAGCCAATGGCAAGATGGGTGATGTCGATCCCAATCCATTGGCGATTGAGTTTTTCCGCTGCATGAACGGTGGTGCCACAGCCACAAAAGGGATCAAGCACCACATCACCTTCATTCGATGATGCCGCAATGAGAGGTTCAAGGAGCTCAAGAGGTTTTTGTGTTGGATATCCAAGGAACTCCATCCCCTTTGTGTAGTTCGTAAATCCTGTAGGTTTAAGTATAATATCTTGAACAGCATGTCCGATATCTGCCGCAGCATAGCGTTTTAAACCTGGCCAAACCCCTTTTTTAGGATGAACAATGAGACCTGCATTGTCTAACGCATCAAGGCGATCATGCACACCTACGATTTTTTTATAGCCAGGAATCAGGTATTCATCGATATAGTCTGCATATTTTCCTGTCTTTGGGGCTGACCATACCCGACCGCGCGCAATTATGTCATACCCTCGCCAAGCCTGAGCTGACTCGCCACCCGATTGTCCATGTGATGGACCAGTTAGGTTTTCTGATCGATATGCGCCTCTTTCGTCTTTAAGAGGAAAAGATTTTTCTAGCTCTTCTGGTGTACGTTTGATACGAACACTGTCACCGTTCCAACCGTAGTTATCGCTTTTTGTATAAAACAAAATGTTGTCGCTTACTTTACCGTATCGTTTTGCATCGCTATGGGCTGTCGAACGACGCCATGTGATGTCATTCCGAAAATTCCGCGCCCCAAACACCGCATCGAGCAAAATCTTTAGGTAGTGCGAGGCCGTTGGGTCGCAGTGCAAATACAAGCTGCCGGTGGGTTTGAGCACCCGATGTAATTCCAACAGCCGCACCGCCATCATCGCCAGATAGGCCATCATATCATTCTCACCCAGAAAGCTACGCATCGCACGCAGCATCTCGGCCGCCGCACCATTGCCCGAACGCAGCACCGCGCCAAAGGCGTCCTCGGCGGTATCTGTCCAGTGCCAGGTGTCATCGAAGGCCTCAATTTGCGCCGCACTCTCAGTGCCGGACGGGCTTTTAAACAGCACGTTGTAAGACGCATTGGAGTTGAATGGCGGATCGAGGTAGATCAGATCGGCGCTCTCATCCCCGATGCTGTCGCGCAGCACATCCAGATTGTCGCCGTAATAAAGGTGGTTTGTCATATCCCCCTTCCTAGCGTGTCCCAAAGTGCGGCGGCAAGGGCCAATCCAGACAACACCGCGCCCAAGATCGGCACCACCCGCGGCACGCGGAACGGGGCCGCGGGGGTTTGGATCTGCAAGCGCAGAAGGGTGAGATTGATCAGGACAAACACTGCCAAAAGTACACTTGCCGCCATCTCCGCCAATGTGGCCACGGGCAACAGCACGGCAGACATCATGGCACAATAGCCAACCAAAAGCGTGGCCCGCAAAGGCGTGCCGGTGTTGG
>CAWUJT010000063.1:0-15029 GCA_963922715.1 uncultured Thalassobacter sp. | reverse complement strand
CGATGGCACAGATGTTTCTGTTCGGCACCGAGATCGACTATGAGACATCGCTGCTCGAATCCGGGTTCAAGTTCAGAAACCCCAATGTTGTTGATGCTTGTGGCTGTGGCGAATCGATCAAATTCGCAAGCGTCGAAGACTTGTCAGCCCAAGCCACCCATGGCGATCAGTGACGAACAGATTGCATTTGTACATGATCTTTTTGCAGAGATCGGCCCGCTGACAACCCGCAAAATGTTTGGCGGCTTAGCGATTTACAAGGACGGTGTTATCTTTGCGTTAGGCATAGATGATGGCCAACTGATGCTCAAAGGCGCAGGCGATATGCCTGCGGCCTATGAAGCCGAAGGATGGGCGCGTTGGTTCTATACGCGCCTAGGGCGGTCTGACACCGCCATGCCCTACTGGATCATGCCAGACAGTCTTTTGGACGATCCGGAGGCTGCAACCGATTGGGCCCGCCGCGCACTTGCAGCCCTTTGATCAACGCACAATGATTTCAGGCCCCATTACAAGGGTGGGCAACCAGATCGAGATTGCTGGCACATAGGTCACCAGAATCAGGAATACAAAGAGGACTGCAAGGAAAGGCAGGGCCGCGCGGACAACAGCCATCATCGGCATGCCCGCCACACCCGATGTGACGAACAGGTTGAGGCCCACAGGTGGCGTGATCATCCCAATCTCCATATTCACCACCATGATGATCCCAAGGTGAATCGGGTCGATTCCCAGATCGATGGCAATCGGAAACACCAGCGGGGCCACAATCACCAAAAGCCCCGATGGCTCCATGAACTGCCCGCCGATCAAAAGAATGATGTTGACCACAATCAGGAAGGTGATCGGCCCAAGACCGGCGGCCAGCATGGCCTCGGTGATGTGTTGGGGCACTTGCTCATCGGTCAGCACATGCTTGAGGATCAGCGCATTTGCGATGATGAACATCAGCATCACTGTCAGCTTGCCTGCCTCCAAAAGCGTGGTTTTGGTGTCTTTATGAACAAAGGCCGTCAGCAACGTCCAAGGTTTTCGCCAGACCTGGCTGCGCTTTTCCCCAGCCAAAGGACCGATATCGCGGTAGACAAACATCGCCACCAGAAAGGCGTAAATTGCAGCCACAGCAGCGGCCTCGGTCGGGGTGAAAACCGCCCCACCCCCGCCTGGAACGCCATAGATGCCCACCATGATAATCACAATCAGCATCAGGCCCCAGAACGCATCCGCGAAACTGTCCCAAATCTCGCGCCAGCCGGCAAAGTCACCGCTGGGCATGTTACGCACGCGCGCCATGATGTAGATCGTTGTCATCAACATCAGCCCCGCCAACAGCCCTGGAATGACGCCGGCCAAAAACATCCGCCCGACGGAAACATCTGTGGCCGAAGCATAGACAACCATCACGATCGAAGGCGGGATCAATATGCCAAGCGTACCTGCATTACAGATCACCCCGGCTGCAAATTCCTTGGTATAGCCCGCCTGTTTCATCGCGGCGATCACAATCGTTCCAATCGCCACTACCGTCGCAGGGGAAGAGCCCGAGAGGGCCGCGAACATCATACAAGCAAACACACCCGCGATAGCAAGCCCGCCGCGCAAATGCCCAACACAAGCAATCGCAAAGCGGATAATGCGCTGCGCCACCCCGCCGGTGGACATGAAGCTTGAGGCCAGCACAAAGAACGGGATCGCCAACAACGTATAATGCCCAGCCATAGCCGCGTAATAACTTTGCGCGATGGAGGCGAGCGAGGTATCTGAGAAAACCAACAAAAAGATCATCGAGCTGATACCGAGTGAGACAGCAATCGGAACGCCCAGCAGCAGAAACCCGATGATCATCACAAAAAGAAGAACGACTTCCATGGTTTAATCCCTCGCCTGCTTGGCCTCTTCAAGGGCGTCTTCCGCTTCATGGCTGACGATCAAGCTGTCGCGCTTTCCTTGAAAAATATCCCAGGTGGCCTCTATGATCCGCAGAAATGTCAACAAACACCCTACCGGCAAAATCACATAGGGAATGACACGGGGAAGTTTATCATAAGCCTCTCCATAGTTTATGGCGTCTTCCAACCAGCGAAACAGGCCAATCATCGGCACCTGATCTGTCACGAAAAACGCCTGATCACGGGTTTGTTGAAAGCCTGTGGGAAACCAACGCCCAGAGGTCCGATCAAAGCCCGCAAATGGTGCCCAAAAGTCCCAAGCGCCTTTCAGCAGCAGCAGCCCATACGCAATAGTTATGAGTGCGGCGATAATTGCCACGATCTTACGTGTCCGATTGGGGAGTAAATTGGTCACAGCATCCACACCAAGATGTGCAGTGATTTTAAACCCATACGCCACACCAAAAATCACCAGCCAAGCAAAGAGGATCAGAACCACTTCCAACCCCCATATCAGGGAGGAATTAAACACATACCGCAAAACGACATTCACGAATGTCAGCAAGGTCATCAGACCGAGCAAAAGCGCGATCATTGTCTCTTCAAAACTGTGGATAATGGAACCAATCCGCGTTTGCGGCCGGTACTTCGCGCCAGAGGCCATTGGTGTTCCCCCTCCCGAATTGTAATCGTAACGCAGCGGGGATGCAGACCAACCTGCACCCCCGCGCTGGATTAGTTGGAGAAGGACAATGCCGCGTCAATCAAATCGTCGCCGATGTTGCCTGCAAATTTGTCCCAAACAGGACGCATGGCGGCAATCCAAGCGGCCCGTTCTTCAGGGCTAAGTTGGCGTACAGTGCCCCCGGCATCAATAATCGCCTGGCGGGCCGCCGCATTCACAGCCCCAGCCTCAGAATTCCGTGTTTCTGTGACCTCGGCGAGAATGGTCAGGAACTGCTCCCGCACCGCAGGCTCAAGGCTATCCAGCCAATCGACAGAAGTCACAACAAGGTAATCGAGCACACCGTGGTTGGTTTCGGTAATACCGTCTTGGACTTCAAAGAATTTTTGACCGTAGATATTGGACCACGTGTTTTCCTGCCCATCCACAACACCGGTTTGCAACGCGCCATAAACCTCCGAGAATGCCATCGGCTGCGGTGAAACACCCAAGGCTTCCATCTGAGCCACAATCACATCAGACGGCTGCACACGGAATTTCAAACCTTCGGCATCGGTCGGCAAGACAAGCGGGCGATTGGCAGACATCTGTTTTGCCCCATTGTGCCAAAACGCAAGCCCTTGCAGACCACGGCGTTGCATGCTGTCCATCATCGCGCGCCCATGTTCTGAGGCCTGAAAAGCATCGACCGCATCCATACTGGCAAACATGAAGGGAAGGTCGAAGATTTGGAAAACCTTGGTGAAGGTTTCAAACTTTGACAGTGATGGGGCGGCAAGCTGCACATCTCCCAACAGCATGGCCTCTAACACTTTATCATCATTATAAAGTGTCGAATTTGGGAACACTTCCATGCACATTGTGCCATCCATCTCGGCATTCACGCGTTCCATCAAAAGGCTGGCGGCAATGCCCTTTGGATGACGGTCTGTATTTGTCACATGACTAAATTTTGCGACAATTTCCCCAGTGTCACAACTTGCCAGGGCCGGTGACGCATTCAACGCGAGTGTTAATGCGCCCGCCACAAAAACGGTTGTTCTGATCATTCTATCCTCCCAGATATATCAATATCAAACCTATTCATTAGGCTTGTTAGATAAGACAGGGAAATAATTTTAGATGCAACACAAGTTTGCACAGAAGGTGCGGTTCCGGCAGAAAATCAAGCCGCCGCCACACGCTTTTTAGCCAGAAGCGGCCTCAGGTAATGCCCCGTATGGCTTTGGGCAACTTCGGCCACAGCCTCGGGCGTTCCGGTGGCAACAACCTGCCCGCCGCCATCGCCACCTTCTGGACCGATATCTATGACCCAATCCGCCGTTTTCACAACGTCGAGGTTATGCTCAATTACAACGACTGTATTGCCTTGCTCCACCAACTCATGCAGCACTTCCAAGAGCTTGCGCACATCTTCAAAATGCAACCCCGTAGTGGGTTCATCCAGAATATAGAGTGTGCGCCCGGTTGACCGTTTACTGAGCTCTTTTGAGAGTTTCACCCGCTGCGCTTCGCCGCCCGACAGCGTTGTCGCCTGTTGGCCAACCTTGATATATCCCAACCCAACACGCATCAGCGCATCCATTTTCTCGCGGATCGACGGCACAGCCTGGAAAAAGCTTTGGGCCTCTTCCACGGTCATATCCAACACATCCGCAATATTTTTGCCTTTGAATTTGATTTCCAGCGTTTCGCGGTTGTAGCGTTTCCCTTTGCAGGTTTCACACTCGACATAGACATCGGGCAAAAAGTGCATCTCAATCTTGATCACCCCATCGCCCTGGCAAGCCTCACAGCGTCCGCCTTTGACGTTGAAGCTGAAGCGGCCGGGTTTGTACCCGCGCGCTTTTGCCTCGGGCAGGCCCGCGAACCAATCTCTGATGGGGGTAAAAGCCCCTGTATAAGTGGCAGGATTGGACCGGGGCGTGCGGCCAATGGGCCGTTGGTCGATGTCGATCACCTTGTCGAGGTGCTCTAACCCTTTGATCGTCTCACAGGGCGCAGGCGTTTGGCGCGCCCCGTTGAGCTTCATCGAGGCCGTCTTGAACAGTGTTTCAATCGTAAGTGTTGACTTGCCGCTTCCTGAAACACCAGTCACACAGATCAACTTGCCCAAGGGAAAGGCAACGCTGACATCCTGCAAATTGTTCCCAGACGCCTTGATGACCTTAACGGATTTCTTGTTTCCCGCCCGACGGCGCGGCGGCACAGTGATTTCCCTTTGACCACTCAGATACGCACCCGTCAGCGAAGAAGCTGACACAGATATATCATGTGGTGTGCCTTCGGCGATGATTTGCCCCCCATGCACGCCGGCCCCCGGCCCAATGTCGAGCACATAATCCGCCTCTCGGATCGCCTCTTCGTCATGTTCGACAACGATCACAGTATTGCCCTGATCGCGCAGATTTTTCAAAGTGTGAAGCAAGCGATCATTGTCCCGCTGATGCAAGCCGATTGAGGGCTCATCCAACACATACAACACACCCGTCAGGCCAGAGCCAATCTGCGACGCGAGCCGGATGCGCTGGCTCTCCCCGCCGCTTAATGTGCCGCTTGACCGCGACAGCGTCAGATACTCAAGCCCCACATTGTTCAAGAACCCAAGCCGTTCACGGATTTCTTTTAGGATGGCGCGGGCAATCTCATTCTTTTGCGCACTCAACGTATCTGGCACTGTATCAACCCAGGACAAAGCCTCTCGGATCGACATTGCGACAACTTCGCCAATGTGTAGGCCCGCGATTTTAACAGCCAGCGCTTCTGGGCGCAGCCGATGTCCGCCACATGCCCCACAGGGGCGATTGTTTTGATATCGTTCAAAGTCTTCTCTGATCCAGTTGCTGTCGGTTTCGCGATACCGGCGTTCCATATTCGGGATCACACCTTCAAAAACCCGCGTCACTTGGTAGACGCGCCCGCCTTCATCATAACGGAATGTGATCTCCTCATTGCCCGAGCCATACAGAAACACCTGCTGGATTTTTTCGGGCAGATCCTTCCATTTCTTCTTTTGGTCAAATCCATAATGCTTGGCAATCGCATCAATCGTTTGCAGAAAATACGGAGATTTCGTTTTCGCCCAAGGGGCCAGTGCGCCCTGAGGAAGGTTTAAATTTTGGTCAGGAACCACTAACTGCACATCGAAAAACAATTCGCGGCCAAGACCGTCGCAGGTTGGACAGGCCCCAAAAGGTGCATTGAATGAAAACAGACGCGGCTCAATTTCCGGGATGGTGAAGCCTGAAACGGGGCAGGCAAAATTCTCTGAAAAGGTGATCCGCTCTGGCGCGCCCTCTTTCGGCGCTGTCTCCAAAATGGCAATTCCATCGGCCAAATCAAGCGCGGTGCGGAAACTGTCGGCGAGCCGTGTCTCTATCCCGATTTTGACTGCAATCCGATCAACAACAACGTCAATATCGTGGCGGAATTTTTTATCGAGCTTGGGCGGATCATCCAAATCGTGGAACGAACCGTCCACCTTCACCCGTTGGAATCCCTGCTTGCGCAACTCCAGAAATTCTTTACGGTATTCACCTTTTCGGTCGCGAATAATCGGGGCCAGCAAGTAGCCCCGTGTGCCATCCTCCATTGCCATGACACGGTCCACCATGTCTTGGACCTGTTGTGCCTCAATCGGCAGACCAGTGGCAGGGCTGTACGGAGTGCCCGCACGGGCAAACAACAGACGTAAGTAATCGTAGATTTCTGTCACCGTGCCGACAGTGGAGCGTGGATTTTTAGAGGTGGTCTTCTGCTCGATCGAAATAGCAGGGCTTAGGCCAGAGATATGATCCACATCGGGTTTTTGCATCATATCGAGAAATTGCCGGGCATAGGCGGAAAGGCTTTCGACATATCTCCGTTGCCCCTCGGCATAGATCGTATCAAAGGCAAGCGACGACTTCCCAGATCCTGACAACCCCGTTATGATGACCAATTTGTCCCTTGGAATATCAACATTGACACCTTTGAGATTGTGCTCCCGCGCGCCGCGGACTTCGATAAATTTCTGCTCTGCCATATTCATCCCTCACCCATGACTCACTTAAGTGAATCATGGGTATTCTCAAATGATTTTAAGAGAACGTAAAGAGAACTTTTCAATCACGCGCCAAGAAAGATTTGAAATTGCACTAACATCAAATTGAGTGGCGGTATGCTATCGCAAACCATTGCGCAGAATATGTGCGTCTGAAGACAAATGCACCGCAGAAACATCAACAAATATTTCAACCACGATCATGACAATGGCCTTGATGGCAAATGAACAAAACAAACGATAAAAGTTGGTTTCAAAGCTGACTATCATCTATAGCCTAAATAATCTTTCACAGTCCTGGGCGGATCTGCGAAAAAAAGATCAGACGGTTCTACTGGAAAAACATGACCTTTGTTGATAAAGAGTGTCAGGTCGGTATATCTGCGGGCATCTTCAGGGTCGTGGGTGATAATCAGAACGGTTGTATGTGACACCTGAGATGTCGCGCGGACAAGTTTTAACATCTCTTGGCGAAGGGCTGGATCAAGGGCTTTGAACGGTTCGTCTAAAAGCAACAGCGGTCGTTCGCGCAAAATGGTGCGAGCCAGAGCCACCCGCGCTTGTTCGCCTCCGGAAAGTGCTGCTGGTTTACGATCACGCAGCGCCTGAAGCCCGACCTGAGCAAGGGCGTCATCGACCTTTTCCCGCTCTTGCTGTGATAGACGTAAGTTTGGTTTCATCCCCAAAGCCACATTTTGAAACGCCGTCATATGGGGAAAAAGATTGTGATCTTGAAACAGAATGGACAACGGGCGGGTTTCTGGAGGACTAAAGGTGATTTCGCGGTCATCGAAAAAGACCTGTCCCTGATTGAGGGTTTGAAACCCAGCCAGGCAATCCAAAAGTGTGGACTTGCCCGCGCCAGACGGACCAATAACGGCGGTTATACTGCCCTTTGGGAGAGAAAAATCTGCTGCCAAAGTGAAATCGCCCTGTTGGACATTCATCCCCTCAACCCGCAGTGTCATGGCGGCCTCCACGGTCGAACAACCAGAACAAAGACAGGCTCATCAACATCAAAAGGACCGCCGCACCCATTGCGTCTTCAAGACGGTAGGCGGCCATCAGCTGGTAAATCTGCAAGGGCAGCGTGGCCTGATCAGGTGTTGCAAACAGCGCAATAACGCCAAGATCCCCGGCGCTGAGGGCCGCAGAGAGGCCCGCGGCAAATCCAATGGGACGGCGCAACCGGGGCCAGGCAACCCATCGTAACCATGTCGTCCCGTTCAGCCCCAAAGATTGGCTCAAACGGGTGTAGTTTTTACGTAAGATACGAACCTCTGGAACCAAAGCGCGCACTGCAAAGGGCAGCGACAACAGCATATTCACCCAGATCGTAATCGGCAAAGCCCAGGCGATGGGATTGGTGACGGGCACCAGCATAAGATAATATCCTGCGCCAAGCACCAAAGGCGAAACTGAGAGCGTGGTCAGGGCCAGTGTTTCATAGGCCCAAGCCGTGCGCGTTTGGGCGACTGTCATCGCAAAAATCAAAGCAAAGGAGAGTGTCAAAGCTGTGCTTAGAAACGCTATCACAAGCGACCTTAAAGCAGCCTGCCACACAGAGGAGGGTAAATCGAACAGCGCTATGACGCCCTGCACGAATACCATCAGTAAAGGTGTCAGTAAAAATGCTGTGACGAGGCAAATGACGACGGTATCCAGAAGGCGCAAGCGGATGGTATCAATGCCCCAATGCTGTTGCGCGCGATCAAGCCCTGGCCCGAAGTTTTCGGGCAAGCGCCAATAGAGTGCCAGAAAACACGCCACAAGGCCCAGGCCAAGCTGGCAAAGCGCCAGCATTGCAACCTGTGGAAGGTCAAAGGCAAAACGGAAGGTTTGATAAAGCGCAAGCTCAAGCGTTGTGGCCCGGGGCCCGCCCCCCAAGGTGAGCGCCACAGCAAAAGACGTGGTGCAGATCAGGAAAATCACGACAAACAAGCCCGGCAAGACACGTGCAAGCATCGGCAGCTCGATATGTCGAAAAATGGCACCATGAGAGAACCCTAGGCTTGCGCCGGTACGAAACCGTTCCGCCGGAATGCTGTTCCAACCTTGCAAGATCAACCGGGTTGCCAAGGGCATGTTGAAAAACACATGGGCCAAAATCACACCTTGCGGCCCGTAAATTGACACCTCTGGCATATGCAAAATCCCAAAGGCTTGATTCAGAAGACCGGTGCGCCCAAAAACCGCCGTCAGCCCAAGAATAGCGACAATCACCGGCAATATGAACGGAGCACCAAGAAGCAAGATCAAACCGCGCCTACCCCAAAAGCGCCGCCGTGCCAAAGCGCGTGCCACCGGAATGGCTAAGGCACAAGACAACCCAGCAGAGACAGCGGCTTGCCAAAGGGTAAACCATAAGGCTTGCAGATCACTTGGCCTGAGCGCAGTCAATCCATCAGCACGGTGCGACACCCAAAGCAGCGGCAACAGCAGTGAGGCCGCAATAACACCTGCAGCACCCCCTCTGATCAGCGCGAAAGACCTGTTTGCCATTCTTCAACCGCCTCAGCACGTAGGTTTGCGGCGTCTTCTTCTGAGAACACCAGCGCCACAGGCGGTTCCCCTAATGCGCTAAATTCTTCAGGCCAGTCATCACGGTCAAGCCGCGCGGGGTAAGACCAGTTGCCCGTTGGGATGATGCGCTGAAACGCAGGTGTCAGGATAAAGTCCATAAAAGCTTGCGCCAACTCGGGTTGATCGCTGGTGCTCAGCTGTCCGGCCACCTCTGTCAACACATAATGGCCTTCGTCGAATATCGCCGCTGCTTTGGAGCGGTCCCCTTCCGCGATGATATGATAAGCGGGCGATGTTGTGAAGCTCAGCACCATATCCGCCTCACCACTGGTGAACATGCCATAAGCCTCTGACCAGCCCGCTGTAACCGTCAGGATTTTAGGGGCCATCTGCGCCCAAACAGCTTGGGCATTATCGCCATAAATAGCTTTGACCCATAGCAAAAGCGACAGGCCCGCGACAGAGGTACGTGGGTCTTGAATGACAACCTTCACATCATCCGGCATGGCTAGAAAGGCGTCAAAAGACGCAGGCGGCTCTGTGATGCGGGTTTTGTCATAGACAAAGGCTGTGTATGTCCAGTTGAACGGCAGAAAAACCGTATCGTCCCAAACAATCGGCATCGTCAGATCGCTCACATCTTGCCCATGGGGCAAAAACAGCCCTGTGTTCCGCGCCTGCTGTGTGACATCGGTTGTCAGACCAATCACCACGTCTGCGCGCGTGCGCGCACCTTCAAGCAGCAAACGTGGCAACACATCGCCTGTGACAAACTCTATGGTGCATGCGCATGTGCTCTCGAACGCTTGCTTAATCGCCGGACCTGGCCCCCATTCGGAGGCAAAATAATCCGGTGCGTAGACCGTCAGTGTGTCAGACTGGGCGATTGAAGCGCTTACACATAAGGTTGCTGCAATTAAGCTCTGTCTCATTTCTCACTCCCATTGGTTTAACGGATGGAGTGTGTGCAGAGCAAACCTTCCCTCCGCCGGTTTTAACCGGATCAGGTTCAACGGGTCCGACATATGCGCGTCATCTCACCCCTGTGCTACCAGGGTCCCCCGAGGTATCTCTTCCCTAGAATGTTGTTTGAAGACCTGCAAGGGGTTTTGAAACGCGCTTTAAGAGAGTAAGCGAATGGCAAGGAGGCTTTAATATGTCGTTTAACACCTTCGGTCATCTGTTTCGCGTCACCACCTGGGGGGAAAGCCACGGCCCCGCCCTTGGGGCCACAGTGGATGGCTGTCCACCTGGCATTGCCTTTGACGAAGCCGACCTGCAAGTCTGGCTCGACAAACGCAGACCCGGCACATCGAAACATACCACACAGCGCAAAGAACCCGATCAGGTGCGTATCCTCTCTGGCCATTTTGAGGGCCAAAGTACAGGCCACCCGATACAGCTGATGATCGAAAACACCGATCAGCGCTCGAAAGATTATTCCGAGATTGTGGAAAAGTTTCGCCCGGGGCACGCCGACATCACCTATTGGCAGAAGTACGGCATCCGCGACTACCGGGGCGGCGGACGATCCTCGGCCCGTGAAACCGCCGCACGGGTGGCCGCCGGTGGTGTGGCGCGCGCAGCCCTGGCCCAGCTTGCCCCCGACATTCGCATCAAGGGCTATATGGTGCAGATGGGGCATTTGCGCATTGATCGCAGCCGCTTTGATTGGGCGGCGATTGACCAAAACGACTTTTGGTGCCCTGATCCAGAGGCGGCCCTGGCCTTTGCAGATCACTTAGATTGGCTGCGGCGGGAGGATCATAATTCCGTGGGGGCCGTTATCGAAGTCACAGCCCAGGGTGTGCCTGCGGGCCTGGGCGCGCCCATTTATGGCAAACTCGATACGGATTTGGCCGCCGCCTGCATGTCGATCAATGCCGTCAAAGGTGTTGAGATTGGTGCGGGCATGGCCGCGGCTGGCCTGACGGGACGCGAAAACGCCGATGAGATCACGATGGGGTCCAATGGCCCTGAATACAGCTCAAACCATGCAGGCGGCGTTTTGGGCGGGATTTCAACTGGCCAAGACATTGTCCTGCGTTTTGCTGTGAAGCCCACCTCTTCCATTCTCTCGGAACGGCGGACAATCACCAAAACGGGCAAAGACACCACGATTGTGACCAAAGGCCGCCACGACCCTTGTGTAGGCATCCGTGCCGTCCCCGTGGGGGAGGCCATGGTGGCCTGCGTCTTGCTCGATCATTTCCTGCGTCACCGGGGCCAAATTGGTGCACATCAAGGTGCGATCGGAAGGTGAGCGCGCACTTTTTGCTTGAAGCCTTGCCGAGCCATCTCTATTTGTAGCGCACGTTTGGGATGTAGCTCAATTGGTAGAGCGCCGGTTTTTGGTACCGTAGGTTACAGGTTCGAGTCCTGTCATCCCAGCCAAATGGCGAAATCCATATAATGCACCTAAAATCCTGCAGCCTTGCGATTTGTGTGTAAGGTCGCAATGCCGAGTGCGTTCAGAGCCATCTTGACAATGTGCGCAGCACTAAGCTCGGCGGCGTGATACATCTCTGCAGGGCTGGCTTGATCAATGAATCGATCCGGAAGGGTGAGTGTCCGCACCGCAAGCGCGCCATCCATCAGGCCGGTGTTTGCCAGCCAGTGCAGAACAAGCGCGCCAAAGCCGCCCTGGGCCCCTTGTTCAATCGTGATCAGCGCCGTGTGCTTGGCCGCAAGATCCGCGATCAAATCCGTATCAAGCGGTTTGGCAAACCGCGCATCGGCAATCGTTGAGAAAAGCCCCTGCGCTTGCAATATCTCCGCTGCCTTTTGCACTTCATCGAGATGCGCCCCGAAATTCAAGAACGCGATATCGTGACCTTCTTGAATAATACGGCCTTTGCCAATCTCTAAGACCTGTCCGACCTCTGGACGCTCCACACCCACCCCCTCCCCGCGCGGGTACCGCAAAGAGATTGGGCCGTGATCATGCGCGGCCATGGTGGCCATCATATGCACAAGCTCTGCCTCATCGGCGGCGGCCATCACTGTCATATTGGGTAAGTTTGCCAAAAAACCGATGTCAAAAGCTCCTGCATGGGTGGCGCCATCGGCCCCCACAAGACCCGCACGGTCAATGCAAAACCGAACGGGCAAGCCTTGCAGCGCGACATCATGCACCACCTGGTCATAGCCCCGTTGCAGAAAGCTCGAATAGATCGCACAAAACGGCTTCAAACCTCCAGCGGCTAAGCCTGCGCTGAACGTCACGGCGTGTTGCTCAGCAATGCCCACATCAAACACCCGTCCTGGCAAGACGGTCTGCATGATATCAAGCCCGGTGCCCCCCGGCATGGCTGCGGTCACCGCAACAATGCGTGTATCGGCTTGTGCCTGCTTCAGCAACTCCTGCCCGAAAACCTTAGTGTATTGCGGCGCATTCGACACGGATTTCTTTTGCTGGCCTGTGGCGATGTCAAACTTTGAGACGCCATGATAACAGCAGTCCGACAGTTCCGCAGGATTGTAACCTTTGCCTTTGACGGTGACCGCATGAATGAGCACAGGCCCTTTCGCTGTGGCCTGCGCGGCCCTCAGGACAGGAAGAAGCGCCCGCATATCATGGCCATCCACAGGGCCGATATAGGTCAAGCCTAACTGTTCAAACAGCGTTGCATCCCCTGTTGCCCCTTGGAGCAGCGCTTTGGCGCGTTCTGCCCCTTCGCGTAGTGGGCCAGGAAGAACGCGCGCAATGTCATCGGCAATCTGCCCCAGGGGAGATGTTGCCAAATCCCGCAGGTAGTGACTCATCGCACCCGCAGGCGGAGCAATCGACATGTCATTGTCGTTCAAAACCACAAACAACCTGCGCCCCTCAGCCCCGGCATTGTTAAGCGCTTCATAAGCCATCCCGGCTGAGATTGAGCCGTCTCCGATCACTGCGATGGCATCGCCTGTGGGTTCGCCCATGTCGCGCGCCACGGCAAAGCCCAGCGCCGCTGAGATGGACGTCGAGCTATGGGCCGCCCCAAAGGGATCATAGGGACTTTCTGCACGCTTGGTGAAGCCGCTCAATCCATCCTTTTGGCGCAGCGTCAACATTCGGTCACGGCGTCCGGTAAGGATTTTGTGCGGATAACACTGATGGCCGACATCCCAGATCAGCTTATCATAAGGGGTGTTAAACACAGCGTGCAAAGCAACGGTCAGTTCAACCACACCCAAAGAAGACCCAAGATGTCCCCCGGTGTTCGACACCGTCCAGATCGTCTCAGCCCGCAGTTCATCGGCCAAATTGGCCAAATCGGCATCGCTTAAGCGACGCAGATCAGCCGGATAGGTTACCTTGTCCAGTGTCGGTGTGGTGGGGCGGTTGGCGGTCATTTTTACTCCCCCTTGAAAATAAAGGGCAGCCGATCAAGCTGCCCTTTTTTGATGTTTACTCCATCACCCGATTGACGAAACTATCGGGTGTGGGATCAACGGCCTCTTTGCTTTCGGGCGGCAGAAAGGTGCCAAGCCAGGCCAGGCCAGCGATAAATGCCCAAGAGCCAAAGACGATGCCGCCCGCGATCCCTGCACCTGTCAACATCTGGCCAGTGATGGAGACTGTGTTCATGGCAGGCGTGCCGTCAGTGAAAGGTTTATCTTTTCGTGACATTCTGCCCTCCCTTAGTTGAGCGGTGCGTAGCCATGCTGCTGCGCCCAAAGATACCAATTGTCCACCACTGTGCCTGTCAGCAAGATGCCGATACCGCCCGTGAGCGTTGTCAGCACCGCAAACCACCAGGCCCAGCGGTGAATACCTTCCATCGTGGCGTTAAAGCCCATGGTCCAGCGCCAGAACAGCGCAGCGCGTTCAGACGCCGTGCCGCGATCTGCGATCTGATCCAGCTCCCGATCTCCGCCATAGCGCGACACCGCAAGGATAGTCGCGCCATGCATGGCAAACAGAAGCGTAGAACCGTACAAAAATACGATTGAGAGCGCATGGAACGGATTATAGAACAGGTTGCCGTAGAAAACCGAGAAGTTCATCGTCCAATCCAGGTGGCTGAAGATGCCATAGGGCACGGCCTCTGACCAGCTGCCCATCAGCACAGGCCGGATCAGCCCTAGCACCAGGAACAACCAGATGGCCGAGCCAAAGGCCCAGAACACATGCTTGCCCATCTTCATCTGTTTGGCAAGGTACCAAGACCGCGCCCACCAGCACATCACCGACACCAACAAGAAGAAACTGGCGATCAGAAAGTAGCCGCCTTCGTCCATGGGTGGAATCGACAGGCCATATTCCGGCGCCGGTGGCTCCAGGCTGAACCAAAACAGGTCACGCAGGAACACCGCCGGGTTGTAGCCCGCTTGATCCCAATACGAAAACCCAACCATCACAAACCAGATTAAGCCGGACGCCAAGCCAGCAATCCCCAGTCCGCCCAGATAAAACGGGCCAAGCTGTGCATTGCCAAACCACCCAAAGAGCTTTGAAAAGCTGGCGCTTGTGCCGCGTTCGTTCAGGTCTGCATCCTCGACCATGCCCATCTCGGGCGGGCCTTGGACTTGGACCTGGGTGAAGATGTTTTGATACTCAGCCATTGACGCCTCCTGCGATATCGACCCACCAGGGCAAATCCACATACCAGTACCACCAATCGGCCCAGGCATCGAACCAGATGGTACCAGAGATCACGATACATAGCGCCGACCAAAGGCCCGCGTTAATCGCCAGCAACAGCCCCAGGCGGTGAATGCCCAAGGGGCCAATGGAATACCCAATGAAATCCCGAAAGAACGTGTCTTCATGCTCGGGGCTGCGCATCTCTTCACCCTCTTCAGGGTTGGCGGCACTCAGGATCAAAGAGCCATGCAGCGCCAGCGCCAGGGTTGTGGTGAAGAAAAGCGACACCGCGATCATATGTGCGGGGTTGTAATGGAA
>CAWUJT010000062.1:0-15273 GCA_963922715.1 uncultured Thalassobacter sp. | reverse complement strand
AATGATGCGCCCCCTTGTTCCAGGCTCTGCGTTTTGGCGTGACAGCGGGAAGTTGGACTCTTGGCATAATATATGCCTTCCGCTCCTCCCTCCATACCCAGGCATCAGCACAACGCTGCCGCCAAGATCATACCATCAAATTGAATGACTGATGTCAGAAGGACCTAGCTATTGCCGTCTCCACGAGTCTATTTGGCGTCTAAGAACCCAAACAGTATGGCTCCCGCGTTGCAGCGAAAGTCAGATTCGGCGATTTCCACCATTAAGGGTATGTAAACGAGATTAACGTTTGGTCACCTGAAAATGGTACTTCGCTAACTCTCATCCCGATCTTCTCCGCAACGCGGATTGATGCTCTATTGGTATTTCTTATTGTTGAAATGACCGAGCCGAATTTATCGACAGCGCGTTCGATGACGGCTTTGGCGGCCTCCGTACCATAACCATTGCCTTGGAATTTCTTACGCACAGCGTAACAAATCATGGGGGCGGGCCCCCACGGTATCAGTCCGCATACACCAACGAATTCTGATTTTCGCGTTTCAATCCCCCAGATGCTGTAACCCAACTCTGAATGTTCAGCGATTCGATTGTGAAGCCAGCGCTCCGCAGCTGCGACAGTCTTCTTTTCGAAGACGCGCCCGCCTGATGTTTCTGGTCGGAGTGTATCGTACACAGGTTCTAAGTCGTCGTCTGACAGGTGGCGAATTTTCAGGCGCGCCGTAGGGATAGGCAAAAATAACTGTGGCATAGCTGCTCCATGACTGCTTCAGAAGAACACTGCCAACATACTTCTACACATAACAGCTGACGTTTGTGATGCGCCAACAAGCCGCGGGTTTGTCCCGCGGCAAGTGAATTTGGCGCTTGTGTTGTGCCACAGACCGTACCAATGACCGTTTTTCCCGCCGCGCGGCGGCATGATAAATTTCGCTTATGCCGCAATTTTCATGCTGCGCGCGCAAGGCACATCGCGGGGCCTATTCTGGATCAAACCTATGAAATTATCGGGATGGTAAGATAGGAAAGGGCCGTAGGTCTTTCGGGGCGCTGACAGCGGGGGGCGGAATAGCCTGTTTCGTGCGCCAAGCCTTGCCCGTAAGGGGACCTGACATCGATGCAGCCTCAGCACCCTGGATTTTATCGTCCACTCTATGTCACAAAACTGGTACAATGACAGTCTTTATGATGCACCTCTTACGCACATCAGCCACAGCATGTCATAGGTCTACAGTGTGAGACGAAACAGAGCTATGGCAGGTTTGAGCCAACGGCAGCTTTTGGATATCACATAATAGGGTAAAGCAGAAAGACAGGACTGTTAAATCAGAAAGTGGCGGCAAGCCGTGACAGGCCCAAACGTTATTGCAGTCAATATTGATTTAACCACTGCAGACGTTTTTCAGTGCAGAACAAGGTCGCGTCACAGCGCGTCCAAGAGGAATGATCATTGCGAGAATGGCGGTAGCATGATACAAATACCTTGTTATGTTTCTGTGCTATCGGATTGAAAGGGTTTTCCAATGAGTGGCTCAACAATGAATGTAAACGGAAAGGTCGACCTCAATACTTTTGTCGATCAAGCTGCCAAACTCGCCAAAGAACTCGATGCAGGTACCGCTTTAATCTATAATCACAGCGGCAAGGCGGTGCGTTTTTATTGTTACAATGGTGGTGATTTTATCACAGCAGTTGCGTATTCGAAACCGAATATAGCCAATGGGTATTCTGGTGAAATCGCTGCTGGAGGTTCTACTTTTAAAGTTCACCCGGACGACAATGAGAAGAATGAGTTTCTCGTGAAGCCGCGGCATGCCTATGTTTTCAAGGGTGCTGGCAAGATCGACCAACTATAATTTGCTTTCCATATCTGAGATCAGACAAAATGTCCGTACCTCGCATCGGTTTTCAGATTTTTGGGAATGTAGGTGATCAGCTTCTGTATTCTTCATGAGTGAAAATTGCTTGCTTTGAGAGGACTTTATTCCCTACTTCAAAATGTGCTTCCGTTGGCCGCAACTCACGGCAAAATTTCTTATTTGCAGCCAAGTTCAAACGTCGTTGTTGCGAAAGCAAGTGCAGCAAGTTGCCTTTGAAATTAGACAACTGAGGAGGATGTGTAGTCTTTTTCAACAATTTAGGGTCTTGGAAACTTGCGACTTCTGTCGATCCATTTTAAATAGATCTAAATAGCAGTTGTTCGTACGAGCCATAGCATCTGTAAAAATGGGCTCGTACTTAACCTTCTGTGCGCTTTGTATGGACGGCGGCTCAAGCCGTAAGCGGCCCCTTTTTACATAAACCCGAGTTCCAGGCGCGCCTCATCGCTCATCATTTCCATGCCCCAGGGCGGATCCCAAGTTAGTTCGACATCGACGTGTTTCACGCCGGGCAAGGGGGCTATGGCATCGGCCACCCATCCTGGCATTTCACCGGCCACCGGACAGCCTGGGGCGGTCAGGGTCATGATCACACGCACCTCATTCTCAGAATTGATCTCAATCGTGTAGATCAGACCCAGATCGAAGATGTTCACCGGAATCTCCGGGTCGTAAACAGAGCGGCAGGCCTCAACAATGTTTTCGTGCAAAGGATGATCCGTTGAAGACGGTTTGATCAATACTGTACCCTCTAGATCCATCGGAATGTCCTGTGCCATTGTGTCGTTACTCTTATGCGCCTAAATTCTGACAAAATATATAAGGTTTGTGATGTCAGACGTCCAGAGCATTTCCTCTTTTCTGTGGACGCGGTAAAGCCATGCTATGACAGTTGATTTTTCCTTTGCGCTTTTGGCAAACGATGGGCGGGCGCGCCGTGGCCGGATACAAACGGCCCGTGGTCCTATTGAGACACCCGCCTTTATGCCCGTGGGCACAGCGGGAACCGTCAAAGCGATGCGCCCCGAAAGTGTGGCGGAAACCGGCGCGCAAATTCTGCTTGGGAACACGTATCACCTGATGCTGCGTCCAGGGGCGGAACGTGTGGCGCGCCTGGGGGGGCTGCATCGGTTTATGAATTGGTCTGGTCCGATTTTGACTGATTCTGGCGGCTTTCAGGTGATGAGCCTGTCCAGCCTGCGCAAACTCTCAGAAGAGGGTGTGACGTTCAAAAGTCATATCGATGGCTCGAAACATCACCTCAGCCCAGAACGGTCGATGGAAATTCAAAAGCTGCTGGGATCGGACATTGTGATGTGTTTTGACGAATGCCCCGCACTTCCGGCCGCCCGCGCACAAGTGGCCGAAAGCATGGCGCTTTCCATGCGGTGGGCACAGCGGTCGCGCGACGCTTTTGGCCAGCGTCCCGGGCACGCGCTTTTTGGCATTCAACAGGGTGGGCTTGAGGAAGACTTGCGTGCCGAAAGCGCGGAAATTCTACAAAACATTGGATTTGACGGCTATGCGATTGGTGGGCTGGCAGTCGGAGAAGGGCAAGAGGCCATGTTTGCCTGCCTTGATTATGCGCCAAAGCAACTTCCCGATGATCGGCCGCGGTATCTTATGGGCGTTGGCAAGCCCGACGATCTGGTGGGCGCTGTTGCGCGCGGTGTGGATATGTTTGATTGCGTCTTGCCCTCGCGTTCTGGCCGTACCGGGCAATTGTTTACGCGGCGCGGTGTGCTGAATATCAAAAACGCCCGCCATGGGGACGATCCGCGGCCTGTGGACGCGGAATGTACCTGTCCAGCATGTCGAAAGTACAGCCGGGCCTACTTGCATCATTTGTTCCGTTCTGGCGAAATTCTTGGTTCAATGTTAATGACTTGGCATAATCTACACTATTACCAAGATTTGATGTCAGAGATGCGCGCCGCAATATCACACGGACACTTCAAAGCTTTTGAGGTCAACTTTCATCACAAACGACAAGAAGGTGATCTACCGCTCCTCCAAGAATATTGAGTTGCTTTTTAGATACCTCTTGCAGTGTCTTAAACTGAGGTGCAGAGTTTGATAAATTTCATGGGGTGTTGAAAGCAGACAGCGCCCCCCCAATTTATAAAAAACGGAAAAGGTCTTGTTGCCGATGATCGGGACAGACCCTTTTGCGACATAGGAAGGAAAGTACATGGATCATAAATCCTATCCCGTTTTGCCACTCCGTGATATCGTCGTTTTTCCACACATGATTGTCCCTTTGTTTGTGGGACGGGAAAAGTCAGTGCGTGCGCTAGAAGAAGTCATGCGCGATGACAGTCAGATATTGCTTAGTGCACAAGTTGACCCTGCAATCGATCAACCAACCACAGAGGATATTTATGACACGGGCGTTTTGGCAAATATCTTGCAGTTGCTCAAACTCCCCGACGGAACCGTCAAAGTCCTGATCGAAGGCAGCGTAAGGGTCAAGATCACAGAATTCACATCAAACGATGATTACTTTGAAGCTTATTGTGAACCCCTGGAGGAAACAGTTGGCGATGAAGTCGCCGTAAATGCTTTGATGCGGTCTGTTGCTAAAGAGTTTGAGGTTTACGCGAAAGTCAAAAAGAACATTCCGGAAGAAGCCCTAAAAACCGCTATAGAAACACAGGATCCCAGAAAGCTGGTTGATCTTGTCGCTGGTCATCTTGGGGTTGAAATTGCTAAAAAGCAGGAGCTTTTGAAAGACCTTCAGGTCGCAAGTCGTCTTGAGAAGGTTTATGGCCTAATGCAGGGCGAGGTGAATGTTCTGCAGGTCGAAAAAAAGATAAAATCGCGCGTGAAAAATCAGATGGAGCGCACCCAACGCGAATACTACCTCAATGAGCAAATGAAAGCCATTCAAAAAGAATTAGGGGATGGTGAGGATGGCTCCAATGAGGTTGCAGAGCTCGAGGAACGTATTAGATCCACAAAACTGTCGAAAGAGGCACGTGAAAAGGCCGAAGCTGAGGTCAAAAAACTCAAAACCATGAGCCCCATGAGTGCCGAGGCTACGGTTGTCCGCAATTACCTTGACTGGATACTGAGCTTGCCTTGGGGTGTCAGAAACCGTGTCAAAAAAGATCTTAGCCGTGCCGAATCCGTTTTGGATAATGATCACTACGGGCTTGAAAAAGTCAAAGAGCGCATCGTTGAATATCTGGCTGTCCAGCAAAGATCCAAAAAGCTCAAAGGGCCGATCTTATGTTTGGTTGGGCCACCCGGTGTTGGGAAAACCTCTTTGGGCAAAAGTGTCGCCAAGGCCACGGGCCGGGAGTTCATCCGGATATCCTTGGGCGGTGTGCGCGATGAAAGTGAAATACGGGGGCATCGCCGGACATATATCGGTTCTATGCCTGGAAAAATCATCCAATCTCTCAAAAAAGCGAAATCCACCAATCCTTTGATCCTGCTTGATGAGATTGACAAGATGGGCCATGATTTCCGTGGAGATCCCGCCAGCGCGATGCTTGAAGTTCTTGACCCAGAACAGAATTCCACTTTCGTCGATCACTATCTTGAGGTTGAATACGATCTCTCCGACGTGATGTTCATCACAACCGCAAACAGCTACAACATGCCAAGCCCACTGTTGGATCGTATGGAAATCATTTCGCTGGCTGGTTATACAGAGCAAGAAAAGACGGAAATCGCCAAGCAGCATCTGACGCCGAAGCAAGTCAAAAACCATGGGTTGCGAAAGGGAGAATTTGAACTGGAGGATGCCGCCCTAAAAGATATCATCCGCATTTACACTCGTGAGGCCGGCGTTCGTAACCTAGAGCGTGAAATTGGCAAATGCGCGCGGAAAGCTGTCACACAGATCGTCCGCAAAACGTCACAAAATGTTACCGTGACACCTGACAATCTCGACGACTTTTTGGGCGTTCCAAAGTATCGCTATGGTTTGGCCGAGGATGATGATCAAATTGGCGTTGTCACAGGGCTGGCCTACACCTCTGTGGGGGGTGATCTGTTACACATCGAGGCCTTGAAGCTGCCTGGCAAGGGCCGCATGAAAACCACGGGCAAACTTGGCGATGTTATGAAAGAATCCATTGACGCTGCCAGTTCTTATGTCCGCTCGATTTCACCAGAGATCGGTGTCAAACCGCCGAAGTTTGATAGCCTTGATATCCACGTCCATGTGCCGGATGGCGCGACACCCAAAGATGGGCCTTCTGCTGGGCTGGCAATGGTGACATCAATCGTTTCTGTTCTTACAGAAATCCCAGTGCGCAAGGATATCGCCATGACCGGTGAGGTGAGCTTACGCGGCAAAGCCATGCCCATCGGGGGCCTCAAAGAGAAACTTCTTGCTGCGCTGCGCGGTGGGGTGAAAACGGTCCTGATCCCAGAAGAAAACGTGAAAGATCTGGCGGAAATCCCTGATGTTGTCAAAGACGGTATTGAGATATTACCTGTCGGTCATGTTCAAGAAGTGCTGCAACATGCCTTGTTACGCCAGCCGGAGCCCATTGAATGGGACGCCGAGGCCGAAGAAGCGGCTGCGGCGGCACGTTTGGCGCAGAAAGACGACGGTAGTGTGTCTTTGCAACATTAGGTCTTGCGGGATCAAGGACACCACTATGTCTGAGGTCAAATAGACCGTGAGGGATATCCCGCCGCTGTTTGTTTTACGCCACGGTCAAACCGAATGGAACGTGGCCGGGCGTTTGCAAAGCCGCCTGGACTCATCCCTCACGTCCAAGGGGCGTACCCAAGCGGCCCAGCAGGGGAATATCTTGGCGCGCATTCTACCGCAAGATGCTGTCGCTTTATGTTCCCCCCAGGGGCGCGCCAGGGAAACAGCGCAGATCGCATTGTCAGGCTTAGCTCTGGAGATCACTTTCGATCAACGCTTGATGGAAGTTGATCTGGGGCGCTGGCAAGGGCAGTATCTTTCGGATTTGGCGCATCGCATCGATATGACCCCGCCGCTCTTGTGGAATTTCACCGCCCCCCAAGGCGAGCGCCTTGATGACGTGATTGCGCGCACACAGGCGGTTTTAGACACCCTAACCCGGCCAACCGTGATCGTGACCCATGGTGTGACATCGCGTGTTTTGATGGGGCTGGCCTTGAATTGGCCAGAAGAGCGTTGGGCAGATTTCTCTGATGCACAAGGTGTTGTGCATGTTTTGGAACATGGAGACTGTAAAACATTCACCGAATAGACTTGCCTCCGTTGGCCGTGTTGCGGTAAGGCATTCCAGTACGGGTGGTTAGCTCAGTTGGTAGAGCGTCTCGTTTACACCGAGAATGTCGGGGGTTCGAGTCCCTCACCACCCACCAAAGCATTTTTCGGGAACTCTTGCAGTCATCGATCTGATTGTCACCCGTGTGTGTCTGAGGCGTCTCATGCCACGTTGATCTCCGCTTATGTATTGTCGTTTCCCGTGCGATATTATTCCTTGCACTGTGCGGTTGTACCTGCGTTATCTTCTCTGCTATCTGCGTGCCCTCGATCTGATCTGTTGGCCGAGCGTGGCATCCGTCTTGATAGATCGACTGTCTATCGCTGGGTACAGAAGTTTGGCTCCGGACTGACCAAACGAATGGAAAAGCATCTGCGCCGTACCAGTCTGTGTTGGTACATGTACGAGGCTTATGGTGGGTGGTAGATACCAACGGGCCATACGACCCACTCAGGCCATCACTCTAACCGACCAGTCTCAATCGATAAATGTACTCGTCACGAAAAGGGCCCGTGATCGCGCCCTTTTGTTTGAAAAATTTTGTCAGATTAAGAGTAGATTGCTTCTTTGCCGAAGTGTTTGACAAGCATGTAATAGATCACAGCGCGGTATTTGTTGCGTTCGGACCGGCCATAGGTCTCAATCACCTTGTTAATCGCCTCCATAAGCTCTGGACCATCAGACAGGCCCAGTTTCTTGATTAAGAAATTATTCTTCACCGTCTCTAACTCAGCCGGTTGGGTGGCAGCAACGGTTGAGGAATCATCGTTGTAGATGGCGGGGCCGCAGCCGATGGTTACTTTTTTCAAAAGCTCCATATCGGGCGACATCCCGCATTTTTCTTTCAAATCTTCCGCATATTTTGCGATGAGTTCATCTCGTTTGCCCATGACTATCTCCCTTTGATGTGCAAATTGCCCCAACCTGACTAGATGTTCCATCCAGACAAGAGCAACGCAGTTCTGTCAATACCGATAATGCGCGGGCTTGAACGGGCCATCTTGGGCAACACCAATATAATCAGCCTGGGTTTTGTCCAGTTTTGTCAGTTTTGCCCCCACTTTGGCCAGGTGAAGTGCTGCGACTTTCTCATCAAGGTGTTTGGGCAGCACATAGACCTGGTTTTGATATGTCTCCCCCTTTGTCCAGAGTTCCATCTGTGCCAGCACCTGATTGGTGAAAGAGGCCGACATCACGAAAGATGGGTGGCCTGTGGCATTGCCGAGGTTCAAAAGCCGCCCTTCTGACAACAGGATGATCCGATGGCCCGAGGGCATCTCGATCATATCCACTTGATCCTTGATATTGGTCCACTTGTGGTTCTTAAGGGCTGCCACTTGGATTTCATTGTCGAAGTGGCCGATATTACCCACAATCGCCATGTCCTTCATCTCCCGCATGTGTTCCAGCCGGATCACATCCTTGTTGCCGGTGGTGGTGATGAAGATATCGGCATCAAGTGTCTCTTCCAAAAGCACCACTTCAAACCCGTCCATGGCCGCCTGCAACGCGCAAATCGGATCCACTTCGGTGATCTTTACCCGCGCGCCCGCTCCACGCAATGACGCGGCGGAGCCTTTGCCCACATCACCATAGCCACAGACCACGGCCACTTTGCCGGCCATCATGGTGTCTGTGGCGCGGCGGATGCCATCGACAAGGCTTTCCTTACAGCCGTATTTGTTATCGAACTTCGATTTGGTCACAGAGTCGTTGACATTGATCGCTGGGAACGGCAGGTGCCCCTTTTCCATCATCTGATAGAGACGATGCACACCTGTGGTGGTTTCCTCCGTCACGCCTTGGATCATGTGGCGTTGTTTGACAAACCATCCGGGGCTTTCGGCCAGACGCTTTTTGATTTGTGCGAAAAGTGCCTCTTCTTCCTCGGACGTGGGCACAGCAATTAACTCTTCTTCGCCCTCTTCCACGCGGGCACCAAGCAGAATGTACAGCGTCGCATCGCCGCCGTCGTCCAGAATCATATTCGCACCACCTTCAGGGAAGTGGAAAATCCGGTCAGCGTAATCCCAGTACTCGGGTAGGGTTTCGCCCTTGATGGCAAAGACAGGTGTGCCACCAGCGGCAATGGCAGCGGCGGCGTGATCCTGGGTGGAGAAGACGTTGCACGAGGCCCAGCGCACATCGGCCCCGAGGGCGGTAAGGGTTTCGATCAAGACAGCGGTCTGGATGGTCATATGCAAAGAGCCCGCAATCCGTGCGCCTTTGAGGGGCTGGCTTGTGCCAAATTCTTCTCGCAGGGCCATCAGCCCTGGCATTTCGGTTTCGGCAATGGCGATCTCTTTGCGGCCAAAGTCCGCAAGTGTGGTATCTTTAACAATATAGTCCTGGTTCATTTACATCCTCGATGGCTTCTCGCTATGGTTGTGTGGCCCTTAGCACTGGGCCTTAGGGGCTGCAACGCTGTCTCTGTCAATTTGGTGAGTATGGGGTTAACAGTGCCCCTTTATGCTTGATGCGGTTGCAGGGTTAAAACGATCATGTCAGATAGCGCAAGATGTCAGTCTCTACTAGGGAAAATCGCAGTATGAACACCGCAAAACCGCGTGTGACAGTCAATGCCTCCGCGCCAGCGCGACACCGGAAGGCGGTGATTTTTTGCTGCGACCAGACCTATCTGGTCTATGCCGCCCATGCTGCCCACCAGATTGCAACGCTACACCCTGATCGCGATTTCGACATCTGCTTTGCCTATGGTGACCGGCCTATCGCCTTGCCAGATGGCCTGGCACCCTTTGGATTTCGTACGCTGCATATTGATACCGGTGACCTCTTTCATGGTCTGAGGCTCGATCGAGGCAAAAGCCATGATGTCTATCTGCGCCTCGCCCTTCCTTTTGCGCTTGCCGAAGACTATGATCGGATCCTCTATCTCGATAGTGATATCTTCATTCAGGGTGGCGATTTCAGCGCGCTTTTAGATCTGGATTTCGCGCCTCATCCGATTGCGGCTGTACGGGACAACACGCAATGGCGCACACCGAACCGACGACCGAAGCAATTCAAGGTTCTCGGCTTGCCGGGGGCACCCTATTTCAATGCCGGTGTGATCTTGATGCATGTCGTACGCTATAATGATCAAGATCTTCTGGCCCAATGCGTTGCCTTGGGCAAAGCACATGCGGACAAGATGATCCGCCATGATCAGAACCTTTACAACGCTGTCCTGCAAGGCGGATGGGCCGAGATCAGCCCGACGTGGAATTGGCAGTTCAGCTGGGCATCCCGGCTGTTTGCTGCCACGTGTGAGCCACATCTTGTGCACTTTATTGGGCCTACCAAACCCTGGCGTGATCCCACAGGCCAGTTGAGCCCGCGTTACGCCAATGCTATGCGGCGCTTTGCCGAGATTTATTTTCCCGATTTCATATGGCCAGATACAAACCAGAAGCCCCTGCCAGCAAACAGCTGGAAAATGCGCAAGATACTGTTGAAACATCTCACATCCGGATCACGTATTGCCCGTTATCTGAGGCAATTTCCCAATGATCTTGTGGTATTGACGTGACACGCGCCTGGCAACGGATGCTTTCGGGCCGCAGGCTTGATCTGCTTGATCCAACGCCTATGGACATCGAAGTAGAGGATATCGCCCATGGCTTGGCCTTTGTGGCCCGCTGGAATGGTCAGACCTTGGGCGATTGGCCCTATTCCGTGGCCGAACATTCGTTACTTGTGGAGCATCTCTACGGTTTGATTACCCCCGATGCCCCGGCAAAGTGGCGGCTGGCGGCGCTTTTGCACGATGCGCCGGAATATGTGTTGGGCGATATGATCTCTCCGGTCAAAGCGGCTGTGGGCAGCGGATATGGCGCATTGGATGAGCGGCTGATGACCGCCATTCATCTGCGGTTTGGGCTTCCGGCAAAGCTGCCTTTGACTGTGAAACGCACCATCAAGCGCGCTGATAAGATCTCGGCTTGGGTGGAAGCGGTGCAGATTGCGGGGTTCACCGTTGCAGAAGCCAACAAGTTTTTCGGTAAGCCAAAAGAGGATGTGATTGCGCAAATCGCTTTGCAATTGCGCCCGCCTGCAGACGTCCGTACCGCTTATACTGAACGACACGGCAAGCTGTTGGAGGCCATCGATGCTTGAAATCCGTCCTGCGCATCCATTCGACGCCAGCGCTCTGGCCGCTCTGCTCAATCCAATCATTGCAGAGGGCAGTACGACTGCGTTGACAACGCCAATAGATATAAACGATATGCGGACTTGGATGGAACGTGCGCCAGGCCGTTCGTCCTGGCTTGTCGCAGAGAAGGCAGGAGTGCTTCACGGCTTCCAAGTCATTGAGCCATGGGAGCAACTGCCGCCTGAGGCCTGTGACATTGGCAGCTTTGTCGCCACAGGTCACACGGGGCTTGGGGTTGGGTCAAAACTCTTTGAAGAAACAAAACGCATTGCGCGCGCCCTTGGATATGCTTGGATCAACGCCCACATCCGCGCCGATAACACCTCTGGCCTGACCTATTACCAATCGCGAGGCTTCCGCGATTGGAAATACGTCAAAGATGTGCAGCTTGCCGATGGGCGGATCGTCGATAAAATATGGAAACGCTTCGATCTGGACTGAGCGATGCCATCACAGCCGACCCTTGAGTTTGAAACCGCCGCGCAAGCAAAAGGGGCGCAGATCGTGGCAGGTGTCGATGAAGTCGGGCGCGGCCCCTGGGCCGGGCCTGTTGTGGCTTGTGCTGTACATCTCACAGGTCCGCCGCCAGAGGGGCTCTCGGATTCAAAAAAACTGCCTGCAAAACGCCGCCGTGACATGGCTAAGGCATTAAAGAACGTGGCTGTCTTTGGGTTTGGCGCGGCCAGCG
The DNA here is from genome assembly GCA_963922715.1 of uncultured Thalassobacter sp. Lineage (GTDB taxonomy): Bacteria > Pseudomonadota > Alphaproteobacteria > Rhodobacterales > Rhodobacteraceae > CAWUJT01. The sequence continues at coordinate 3,327 of CAWUJT010000062.1, read as the reverse complement.
CCCAGGAAATTGATGCCTTCAATATTCGCCAAGCCACCCATTTGGCCATGCGCCGGGCCGTGGCGGCCTTGCCCTGCACACCTGATCATCTGTTGATAGACGGCAATGATTGTCCCAGTGACTTGCCTTGCCCTGCCGAGACCCTCATCAAGGGTGATGCGCGTTGCGCATCAATCGCTGCCGCCTCGGTTTTGGCAAAAATACGGCGAGATTTGGGCATGGTGGCACTTGCGCAACACTTCCCCGGCTATGGATGGGAGCGCAACGTCGGATATGGGACGCCGGAACATATCGCAGCACTTAAAAAGCTTGGGCCAACACCACATCATAGGTATTCTTTCAAACCGATATCAATATATAGTCGCCAAAATTTTGACTAAATTTCAGTTGTTTCCGTATTTGACCTAATCATCGGGCAACCGCATACTGTCCTTAATTTAAGACCAGAGATTTCAAACTGGCGGATAGTTGAGGAAATTATGACCAAGCAGGCCAAACAGACGGCAGAGACCCCTTTGCCCGTCGACAGCATTATCAGTGGTGATTGTATTGAACAGATGAATGCCCTGCCTGCAGGCTCGATTGATCTTATCTTTGCAGATCCCCCCTATAACCTGCAACTCAAGCAGCAGTTGCATCGCCCCGATCAGTCCCAAGTGAACGCTGTGAACGATCACTGGGACCACTTTTCCAGTTTTACGGCCTATGACACGTTCACCCAAAACTGGCTTGCTGCGGCCAAGCGACTTCTGAAACCAAATGGCGCAATTTGGGTGATTGGATCTTATCATAATATTTTTCGTGTTGGCGCCGAGCTGCAAAACCAAGGCTATTGGATTTTGAACGATGTCATTTGGCGTAAGTCGAACCCGATGCCAAATTTTCGGGGCAAACGGCTGACCAATGCCCATGAAACGCTGATTTGGGCTTCCAAAACCGAAGGGGCAAAATACACCTTCAACTATGAAGCGCTGAAGGCCTTGAACGAAGGGGTGCAAATGCGCTCGGATTGGACATTGCCGATTTGTACGGGCCATGAACGTCTCAAAACACAGACAGGTGAAAAAGCCCATCCAACCCAAAAGCCCGAGGCGCTTTTGCATCGCATTTTGGTGGCCACCACTGACCCAGGCGACCTTGTGCTGGACCCTTTTTTTGGTACGGGCACCACTGGTGCAGTTGCGAAAATGTTGGGGCGGCATTTTATCGGCATTGAGCGGGAGGCCACCTATCGAGATATCGCAACCAAGCGGCTGGGCGCAATCAAACGTTACGATAAAACAGCCCTGAGTGTCTCGAGCGGAAAACGGTCCGAGCCCAGAGTGCCGTTCGGTCAACTGGTCGAACGTGGCATGTTGCGCCCGGGTGAGGAGCTGACTTCTGTCAATGGCCGCTATAGGGCTAAAGTGCGCGTTGATGGGACTTTGATCGGCCATGACGTCAAAGGCTCCATCCACCAAGTCGGTGCCGCACTTGAAGGGGCACCATCCTGCAATGGCTGGACCTATTGGTCTTTCAAACGCAACGGGAAGCTCCTTCCCATCGATCTTTTACGTCAACAAATCCGTGCGGAGACCTTATCCCCTAGATAACCCCCGAGCAATTAAAACAGTTTCCGCCAGCGCACTCTGATAGATCCTCCAGGGTGCGCCACTTAAATCCCTGCTTGTGCGTGTCACAGCAGGGATTTTTTTCAGGACGATGCGCCGTGTCTTCGGTGTTAAAATGCCTGCACAAGAGGGTGATTTTTAATACCCAAGGGCACATCCATCTTTGCGCGGATCAGAGGCGCCTTCGAGATATCCACCTGCATCAATGCGGATCGCTTGCGCGCCACCAATCGCAGTTTCGGGGATCACAACAGTATGGCCCATCTCTACAAGTGCCGCGCGCACCGCATCCGAATATCCGCGCTCAACCTTTATCTCATCCCCTTCGGCAAAGCTGCGGGGGGCGTCAATCGCGGCTTGCAAAGGCAGCCCAAAATCCTTGAGGTTGGAGAGAAACCGGATGTGCCCATTTGGCTGGTAAGCGCCACCCATAACACCAAAGGCGGCTGTCACGCGGCCGCCTTCGGCCAACATGCCAGGAATGATCGTGTGCATGGGGCGCTTTCCGCCTGACAGTTCATTGGCGTGTCCAGGCTCTAACGTGAATCCTGCGCCACGGTTTTGAAAAAGAATACCGAATTTCTCAGACGCCAACCCCGCGCCAAAGCTGTGAAAGATCGAATAGATCAGCGACACCGCCATACGATCCTTGTCTACAACGGTGATGTAGATGGTATCTTTGTGCACGGCCTCAGAGATCGCGGTTGGGGTTTGCATCGCCCGTTTTGGGTCGATCAAGTCGGCAAGCTCTGCCGCCGTTGCGTCTGAAAGCATATGATCCAGACGTGCTGTATAATCGGGATCGGCGATAAACCGGTTGCGGGCGTCATAGGCGAGTTTCGCGGCTTCGGCTTCGATATGGGCGCGTTGCGCACCAAAGGGCGCCATCGCGGCGATATCGAAGTGGGACAGAATCTTCCCCATCAACAAAGCCGTGGCCCCCTGCCCATTTGGCGGATGTTCGATCAGATCAACGCCCTGATAGGAGCCGGCTATGGGATCGGTCCAATCGCTTTGCGTTTGCGCAAAATCTTCTGGGGTATGATGCCCTCCAAGCTTCGCAAGACTTGTCAGCATATCCTCCGCCACTGCCCCGTCATAGAACCCGGCCCGACCTTTTTGCGCAATCAGGCGCAGAACCTCCGCCTGTCGGGGCAGGGCAAATTGCGCCCCCACGTCCGGCGCACGTCCCCAAGGCAGATAAACCTCCCGCGCTGTGCCTTGAAGCCTGTCGGCGGCGATGATCCAATCGAACGCCACACGGGGGGCAACCGGAACACCGTCTTGGAAGTACGGCACGAGAGGGGTCAAAGTATCTTCAATCCCAAGCTTGCCATGCCGTTCGCTCAGACTACAGAACGCATCGACCGCGCCCGGCAAAGTGACAGAGGCCACATCCCCCAAAGGCACCGTATCATGCCCCTTGGTGCGCAAAACGTCAGCCGAAAGGGCAGTAGGCGACCGCCCAGAGCCATTCAACGCCAGAATGTTCTCTGTGCCTGCGGGTTTGAGAAGAACAAAACAATCGCCACCCAGGCCTGTCATCTGCGGCTCACACAGGCCTAAAAGAACAGCCCCTGCAATCGCTGCATCCACGGCATTGCCCCCGCGTTTGAGCGTTTCAACCGCCAGCTGAGTCGCAAGCGGGTGGGACGTGGCTACCATCCCGTTTGTGGCATAAACGGCGGACCGCCCGGGGAGATGAAAATCGCGCATG
>CAWUJT010000061.1:0-15275 GCA_963922715.1 uncultured Thalassobacter sp. | reverse complement strand
GTGCAGCGTTTATCTTGCCTGGACGGGAGGGCAGGGGCCGCCCGCGCCGATTGCCACGCTTTGCAGCACCCGCGCCACCTAGGCCGCTCTTGTGTTGTGCCGGTTTTTGGCTGACAAGATGCTCAAGGAGATTGGCGGGGAGGATCGCCCGCGCGGCCTCCAGTAAAACATCGTCGGGGACGAGATGTGTCTCGTTTTCCGGCCCCTGCTGTCCGTTCTCTTTTTGTGTGGTGTCCTCAGCGGGCGTTTCAGACGGGGGGGCAGGGAAAACAGTGGCCTTTGGGGCCAAACCCAATTCAACGGCTAGGTGGAGGTCACTTTCCGTGATCTGCTGTTCTCCCATCAGGGCGGCGGACACACGCGCAAGGCGCAGCGCGAAAAGGGGCGCGCGCAGAGAACTGATCCCAAGTTCAGAGGCAACGCGAACCATCTGTGACGGCACGTCGCTGGGCACCTTGATATGTGGGAGCAAATCCCGTGCCTCTGCCAGTAAATCGGGCTTGACGTCAATCTCAAGGGCATCAGACAGACCGATAGTTTCAAGATCGATATGCAACCCCAACCGATCCAAGAGCGCATCGGGCAGATGTTCCTCTGGGTCCGCCCCTTCGTCCAGCGCAATCACACAATGATCCGCGCCGCGATCAAGGGCTTGCGAAAGCCGCGCCGCAAGTCCATGTGGGGTCCGTTCTGCCATAGGCAGAAACAGGGCCGCCGGATACGCAAGGATGCCGGGTGTTCGGATCACGTGTTTCTGTCCAAGGCTTGCGGCGATGTCGACGCCCCCAAACAGCGCCGTGTCGTCAATGCTTGGATGCAGCCGTTTGATTGGTAACGGTAGGCTTTCCGTCAGGGCTTTGAGACATCTCTTTCGCACCGGTCCGGCGCGGGCGCGCACCGCCAATCCCCCCAGACCGATGGGATCAACACTGAGGGCTGCAATGGCCAGAGCAGCATTCGCCCAGAGATGACCCTGCGCCTTCACACAAGTATGTCCTCTATCGCGCGTGTGACACGTGTGGTTGAGCCAGCTTCATCCAAGGGATCACGCCGTAGACGATGGCGCAAGGCCGACGGTGCGATTTGGCGCAAGTGATCGCGGGTGACCTCTTGCGCGCCTTCAAACGCGGACAGCGCACGCGCGGCGCGCAGAAGGGTCAATTCACCCCGTAACCCATCGGAGCCAAGCGACAAACAAAGGGCGGCACAATCATGCAAGATAGCATCTGAGGCGTTTACCAGTTCAAGCTGAGACCGCGCCTCCAAGATTTTCTTACGCAATTTCCCATCTGCGCTGGACCATTTTTTTGCATAGCTTGTGCGGTCACGCTCATAGGCATCCCGTCGTCGGATCACTTCGACACGTGCCTCTGCGTCTTGAGGGGAGATAACTTCGACAGACAGGCCGAAACGGTCCAAAAGTTGCGGCCTCAGCTCTCCTTCTTCGGGGTTTCCAGATCCAATCAGAACAAACTTTGCAGCATGGCGAATAGACAGTCCCTCGCGCTCAACCACATTCTCCCCAGATTGGGCCACATCAAGCAGAAGATCAACGATGTGGTCTTCCAAAAGATTGACTTCATCGATATAAAGATACCCGCGATTGGCCCGCGCCAGAAGCCCCGGCTCAAAGGCTTTTTCACCACGGGTCAGCGCACGCTCGACATCCAGGGCTCCAACCACACGGTCTTCTGTCACACCGAGCGGCAGATCCACAACAGGCGTTGGTTTGTTGACAAGGCGCCGTTCGGTGACCTCTGCCCAATCCGGAATATCCCCGTCTGACTGCGAATTCACTGGACAGCCCTTAACCGCTTTGATGGGTGGCAAAAGTGCTGCCAAAGCCCGTACAGCCGTTGATTTGCCGGTGCCCCGATCGCCGAATACCAGCACCCCGCCGATGGTGGGGTCAATCGCCGTCAGAACCATGGCCTGTTTCATCTCTTCTTGGCCCACAATGGCGGAAAACGGAAAACTCATGATGTTACGTCTATCCCTTTGATCGGATCGCGCCCGTGCCATGTGCCTTCGGTCCCGAGCACAGAAAACCTGGCATATAATTCTTCAGAAAACCAGTTCTCTGAACGAACAGCTTTTATCGCGTCTGCATGTGGTCCATTTTCACGGGCAAAAGCCGCCATGGATGATTTGTCCGGCCAAACAGAAAACGTGATTTGATGGAGCCAGGGGACCTCTCCGATGCCAATTTTGAACATGACATTTGGGTCATTGCCAATCATCTTGGAGATACGGGGCACGCGCCCCCAAAACTTAAAGATAATTTTGGGCTTTATGGTGGCGCGTGTCAGGGCCGCTATCGGGCCAAGGGTGGGTTCTTGCGGGTGAAACGGCGCGCGGCTTGACCACGCCCCGCGGCAGGAAACGGGTTTCAGAAAAACAGCATAGCTTTCTGTCGCATGTTGGTGCCATGTCTGAAAAAGATCTGCATTCAGCCCATCCGCCGCGCATTGCGGCGTATCCCAAACACACAGAATCGCATAAACAGCTGTATTCGGGATGGGTGTAAATCCCTCACCCGTGCCTGAGCCGCATAGCTTCCAAAACTGCACCCCAGGCAGGCGCGCCATATGTCGCCGGGCGAGCCCCATCTGGGCGAAGGCCCATGACCGCTGTCTCCAGGTGTCAAAGCGAAAAAAGTTGAGCGTGACGGTCTGAATCGCGCAATCCCCTTTATAAACTGTCAAGTTATTGTGACATTTGCATTATGATTTTCAATAGAAAAATAGCCTTTCTATGTGTGGCAAACTGGGCTAAATGTAAATATAAGTGGACATATTGAAGGTCTCGCCTATGAACCAAGCACCCGCAATACACCGATTTGATCAGATCCAGCCCCATGCCATTGTGATCGGCGCTGGTTTGGGCGGACTGGCCGCGGGCATGCGACTAGGGGCCAAAGGTTATCGCGTGACACTCTTGGATCGGCTTGATCGTGTCGGCGGGCGGGCCTCGTCCATTACATCGAACGGGCATCGGTTTGACCTGGGGCCAACGATTGTGACGGTGCCGCAGGTTTTTCGCAAACTTTGGGCGGCCTGCGGGCGTGATTTTGATCAAGATGTCGATTTACGGGCGCTCGATCCCTTTTATGAGATTCGGTTCGACGATGGCACAACGTTCAAAGCTCGCCGCTCGACGGCGGAGATGGAGGCGGAAATTACGCGGCTGTCGCCTCAGGATGTTGTAGGCTACCGGCGCTTTTTGGAAGATGCCAAGCGGCGATATGTCGTAGGTTTTGAAGGTATGGTTGCAAAGCCAATGCATCGGGCCTGGGAAACGATCAAAGTATTGCCGACCTTTGCCCGCTTGCGGGCGGATCAATCGATCCTAAAGCTGGCCCAGAAACATGTGCGTGATCGGCGGCTGCAAATGGCCCTGAGCTTTCATCCTTTGTTTATCGGGGGCGATCCGATGCATGTCACCAGCATGTATGCGTTGGTGAGCCACTTAGAAAAAGAGTACGGTGTCCACTATGCGATGGGCGGCGTCCAAGCCATTGCGGATGCGATGGCGCGGGTCATACGGGCGCAAGGCGGACACATTCGTCTGCAAGAAGATGTTGATGAAATCACAGTGAAGTCGGGATCTGTGCAGGGTGTGCGCTTGGCCACAGGGGCGACAATCGAAGGGGGCATCGTTGTTTCCAATGCAGACGCGGGGCACACCTATAAGTCCCTTTTGCGTAATCATCGCAAACGTCGGTGGACAAATGCAAAGCTTCGGCGGCAGCGGTGGTCCATGGGGCTTTTTGTCTGGTATTTCGGAACCCAAGGCACGCGGGACATGTGGCCCGATGTGGGCCAGCATACCATCCTGAATGGGCCGCGCTATGAGGGGTTGTTGAAAGATATCTTTATTGCGGGCCGCCTTGCGGATGATATGAGCCTTTATGTGCATCGCCCTTCGGTGATCGATCCAAGTGTTGCGCCAGACGGAGGGGATACATTTTATGCGCTCTCGCCGGTGCCGCATTTGGGTGTAAAGCATCCGATCAATTGGTCTCAGCAAGTCGACACCTATCGTAAGAAAGTTCAAGATGTTTTAGAGGCGAAGCTGCTTCCAGGGCTTTGGAAACACTTGCGTGCGAGCATGGTGTTTACACCCAATGAATTTCGGGACCGCTATCTTTCTCCCTATGGATGCGGGTTTTCTATCGAGCCGCGTATCTTACAATCTGCGTGGTTTCGCCCGCACAACATCAGTGAGGACGTTGAAGGCCTCTATCTGGTTGGGGCGGGCACGCACCCGGGTGCGGGTTTGCCCGGCGTTGTGAGTTCGGCAGAGGTGATTGATGCCCTCATTCCAGATGTTGCGGCTTTGCCAGCGGCATTTTATGCGGAGGCAGCCGAATGACTGCATCTGATCTTGTGGAGTGTGAAGCAGCCATCAGAAACGGCTCACGGTCGTTTTGGGCTGCGTCACGTCTTTTGCCGTCCTCCATTCGTCATCCCGCACTTGCCCTTTATGCCTTTTGCCGCATGGCGGACGACGCTGTTGACGAGGTGGCGCGGGATCAAAAATCTTTGGCAGTCTTGCAGATGCGTGATCGACTTGAACGTGCCTATGCCGGGCGTCCCAAAAACACAGCCGCCGATCGGGCGTTTGCCGATCTGATCACAGAATACGATATGCCGCGCGCTTTGCCAGAGGCTTTGTTGGAGGGGTTTGCCTGGGATGGGATGGAGCGTCGCTATGAAACGCTGTCAGAGGTGCGTGCCTATTCCGCGCGGGTTGCCAGCGCGGTGGGCGCGATGATGTGTGTCTTGATGCGTATCCGCGATCCAGATGCGCTGGCCCGCGCCTGTGATCTTGGGGTGGCCATGCAGCTGACAAACATTGCCCGTGACGTCGGCGAAGATGCGCGTGCGGGGCGCATATATCTGCCCTTAGAGTGGTTTGATGATGCAGGTCTTGATCCTGAGGCTTTTTTGTCGGCACCGCACATTTCTGATGACATGCGCAGAATGGTCAAACAGCTTTTGCGAGAAGCGGACAGGCTCTATCAGCGGGCCACCCCTGGCATTGAAGCTTTGCCATTCGCTGCACGTCCTGGTATTTATGCCGCGCGCCATATTTATGCGGGCATCGGACAGGCTGTGGCGCGTAACGGATATGATTCTATCGGGTCAAGAGCCCGCACCACGGGCATGCAGAAAGTAGGATGGTTAGCTCTATCCATGACGCGCAGTATGCTCAGCACAGTCTTACCCGCGTCGCCGTGCCTTTACGCGGCCCCTTTATCTGAAGTGGCCTTTTTGGTTGAGGCAGCGGCCGAACCCAAGCCTCAGACCGGCTGGAGCACCACACTGCTTGATATTTTTGCGCAACTTGAAGCGCGGGATAGACGTATGCATCATCCTCAATCACACGCGAGCTGAGCCAGATGGATTGGGGGCTTTTTCTGATATTTTTGGGCGCTTGTGCCGCCGCCGGCGCGACGGGATCCCTCTTTCCGCCGGGGGAGTGGTATCGCAGCCTGTCGAAACCTGTTTGGACCCCACCGGATTGGGTCTTTCCGGTAGCGTGGACCTATCTTTATTGCGCGCTGGCCTTTGCCGGGGCGCGCGTGGCGCATTTGGAGGGCTCTGCCTATGCCATGGCATTTTGGGCCTTGCAGATTGCGTTGAACGCCCTTTGGAGCCCGGTGTTTTTCGGGTTAAACCGTATGAAAGCCGCCTTGATCATTATCGTTTTATTATGGGGCGCGGTTTTGGGGCTTTTGATCAGCCTATGGCCCTTAGACAAAGTGGCCTTCTGGGCCGTGTTCCCCTATATTATTTGGGTCAGTATTGCCGGGGCCTTGAATGCTTCAGTTTGGATGCGGAATAAGCATACCCCTAGCGCTCTGTCCTAAGAACCTGTCCGGCCAGATAGAGAGAGCCGCAAATCAAGATGCGTGCATAAGGTGCTTGTGAAACGATAGATTTCACACCCTCTAAAATGGTCTGCACAGGCTCTGCAGAAAGACCAATCTGCATCGCATGGTCGACCGTTTCCTCGGCGCTGAGAGTGTTATCTTCTCCCAGAATAGACACACCGTAAAGTCGTTCCGCCCATTTCAGAGGCTCGAGAAATCCCGCGACATCCTTCGTGTTTAACATCCCACAAATCAGATAGAGCGGTCGCCGCGGTAAGTGTTTGAGCGTCTCCGACAGCGCGGCACCCGCCGCTGGGTTATGCCCCCCATCGAGCCAAAGCTCGGCTGTGACCGCAGCCTCAACCAAGGGCCCGTTCATAAGACGTTGCAGGCGTGCTGGCCATTCGGCGTTTGTCAGGGCCGCTTCGATGGCATCTTCCCCAAATCCGAGATGGCGCAAAGCTGCAATCGCAATACCGGCGTTATACACCTGATGGGCGCCAACCAAGCGCGGCCGCGGCAAATCCATTAGGCCGCGTTCATCTTGGAAGATCAGGCGCGCCCGCTCCTCCCACACGTGCCAGTGTTGCCCATAAACCAACACAGGGGCGCCAAGCCGGGCTGCCTTTGCCTCAATAACCTCTAACGCATCATCGTCTTGTGGGCCGACGACACAAGGCGTGTTGCGTTTGAGGATCCCTGCCTTTTCAGCGGCAATCTTTGCGCGTGTGTCGCCCAAGAACCTTTCATGATCCATGGAAACCGGGGTGATGATGGTCAGCTGTGGCTTCTCAATCACATTCGTTGCATCCAAACGCCCGCCTAAGCCAACTTCCAACAGTAGCCAGTCTGCCGGTTCGCGCGCAAAGGCAAGAAATGCAGCGCAGCTTGTGATTTCAAAATAGGTAATAGGCTGCCTGTTATTGGCTATTTCACATTCCTCAAGGAGTTTGGTCAAAGCGCTTTCGTCAATCAACGTCCCCGCCAAACGGATACGTTCATGGAATTTGACAAGATGCGGTGAGGTATAGGTGTGCACGCTTTGGCCAGCGGCCTCTAACCCCGCTCTGAGCATCGCAAGGGTGGAACCTTTGCCATTGGTCCCGGCGATGTGAATGACCGGGGGCAAAGCGCGTTCGGGGTTGCCAAGCGCATCAAGAAGATGGTGAACGCGATCAAGGGTAAGATCAATCACCTTCGGGTGAAGGGTGCGCATCCTCTCCAAAAGCGCATCGGAATGTGCCATTATTGTTTTTGCTCAGCGTCACTCTTTGTGTCTTCGAGACTTAGCTGTTGGGGTGCAGTAGGCAGGATATCTTCTGACGGTTTGGGCAAATCTCCCTTCACAGCCGGAGACATGCCCTGCAACATCCGTAAAATCACGGTCAGTTCCTCTTTCAGGTCTTTGCGAGCGACAACACGATCAAGCATGCCGTGATCTAGCAAGTATTCAGCGCGCTGAAAGCCCTCTGGCAAGGTTTCGCGGATGGTCTGTTCAATTACGCGGGGCCCGGCAAAACAGATCAAGGCGTTGGGCTCAGCAATATGAACATCCCCAAGCATCGCATAAGAGGCCGTCACCCCGCCGGTTGTGGGATGTGTCAGCACAACGATATACGGTAAGCCAGCGTCCCGAAGCATTTGCACCGCCACCGTCGTTCTGGGCATTTGCATCAGGCTTAAAATGCCCTCTTGCATACGCGCACCGCCAGCGGCGGAAAACAAAACAAGTGGGCGTCCTAAAGTCACAGCGCGTTCAGAGGCCGCGATAATGGCATTGCCAACATACATGCCCATAGACCCGCCCATAAACGCAAAATCCTGGGCAGCGGCTATGATGGGGGTGCGGTTGATCTCGCCTTCGGCAACCAGCATTGCCTCTGCCTCCCCAGTAGATTTTTGCGCCGCACGCATACGCTCAGGGTAGCGTTTTTGATCGCGGAAGGAGAGCGGATCAGCAAGCGGCTCGGGCACATCAACTTCTTGAAATACTCCGCCATCGAAAAGCGCCTGGAAGCGTGCACGTGGGGAGATATGCATGTGATGGCCACATTCTGGACAGACATAAAGGTTGTCTTTGAGCTCACGGTGAAACAGCATGGTGCCGCAATTATCGCATGTGGACCAGAGATTTTCGGGAATTTCGCGGCGTGAAAACAGCGAGTTGATTTTGGGCCGAACATAGTTCGAGATCCAGTTCATGCGTGATCTCCCTAATAATTGTGAGTCAAATAAGGCTGGACGTGGTCTTTTGCAATCTTCTTAAGACCTGCGGTGTTTGAACCAAGTGCGTAAACCTGCCCAAATCATAATAACAACGACAACGCCTGGCAGAAGCTGGAGCGCGAGTGCAGTCATACTACTTTTATCGAGTGGCGACGTATAAAGCGCCAATCCTGAAAGAGGACTGTCTTCGATGGAAAAAAGCAAAGCCGCCATTGTATTATTGGCGAAATGAAAGCCCCAGGCGGCCCCTAAAGACCCCGTAACCCGCGTGAGATCGGCCGCAACGAGACCAAACAATGCTGTGACGGTAAAATAAAAGATTGGGACAAAACTATCATCGTTTGGTTGAATATGAAGAAGCCCGAATAAGACCGATGGTAATAAAATCGACACCCATGTCGCTTGAAATCTCGCGGCAAGCTGTTGCTGAAGGTATCCACGAAAAAGAACTTCTTCAGAACCCGTCTGAAGAAGTAGCACAAACAGCGCTAATGGTAGAAAATTCAGCCAAAGTCTAAAATCTAAATTTGGGGTGACGTCATCAAAGAGCAGAAGGATGATTTGTAATATCATATAACCCGTTGAGACAACCCATGCCGTAAGCAGAAAATCTTTGAATGTTTGTTTCGTTGGACCGAAAAGCGTTCCCGGGGAGCGATTGTGCAAAAGCGATACTGCTGCAAATGTACCCATACCGAAGCCCACAATGGTTATCAGCATAGAGAGTGATGATGTCGGTGTCGGTTCGGTCACAAAATCTTCAAGCCAACTTATCAGTGGTGTACCATATCCCCAGGCGAAATAAGATGCGGAAAGAACAAGGATGGTCCAAGCTATATAAATAACTGCAATTAAAAAAATGCCGAAGAACAACCGCCAAAGCTGTGGGTATTTTTGTGCGGGTAAGATGTAATTCTGGTATGAGGATGAAGGCATGCTGCTCTGAACCTTTCTTTTTGTCACATGATAAGCCACACTAAGGACAACTGGCAATCCGGCTTGTTTCCTTTTGCTCAGGGGACTATGCCATAATTGATAAAGGAGTATCGTACATATGCTTAAAGGTCGCGCCGACAAAACAAATCTTCCAAGCCGTTATGTGACAGAAGGCCCGGCGCGTGCCCCGCACCGTAGTTATTTTTATGCCATGGGGTTGAGCGATCAGGAAATTCATCAGCCCTTTGTGGGCGTCGCGACTTGCTGGAATGAGGCTGCGCCATGTAATATCGCGCTGAACAGACAGGCCCAAGCTGTGAAATTGGGTGTAAAGTCAACAGGCGGCACACCGCGCGAATTTACGACCATTACTGTGACAGATGGTATCGCCATGGGGCATGAAGGGATGCGATCTTCCTTGGCCTCACGGGAGGCCATTGCCGATACCGTAGAGCTGACAATGCGGGGGCATTGTTATGATGCGATTGTCGGGTTGGCCGGGTGCGACAAAAGCCTGCCTGGCATGATGATGGCGATGGTGCGGCTGAACACGCCATCGGTTTTTATCTATGGCGGCTCCATCCTTCCCGGGCGGTTGAATGGTAAAGACGTGACGGTTCAAGATGTCTTTGAAGCGGTTGGGCGCCATCAAGCGGGTGACTTTTCCGATGAGGAGCTTGACGTGCTGGAGCGCGTCGCGTGTCCATCTGCGGGCGCTTGCGGGGGGCAGTTTACCGCCAATACTATGGCATGTGTGTCAGAGGCGATTGGCCTGGCATTACCAAACTCTGCCGGCGCCCCTGCGCCCTACGAAAGCAGGGACCATTATGGCATTGCCAGCGGCGAAGCCGTGATGCGGCTTTTAGAGAAAAATATCCGCGCGCGCGATATTGTGACGCGCAAATCGCTCGAGAATGCGGCCCGTGTTGTTGCCTGCACGGGGGGCTCGACCAATGCAGGGTTGCATTTACCCGCCATCGCGCATGAGGCTGGCATTGCATTCGATCTGATGGATGTCTGTGAAATCTTCCGTGATACCCCATACTTTGTTGATCTTAAGCCTGGTGGTCAGTTTGTGGCCAAAGACCTCTATGAAGCAGGCGGCGTTCCCGTTGTGATGAAAGAGTTGCGAAAGGCTGGCCTTCTTCATGAAGACTGTGTCACAGTCACAGGACGCACCATAGGCGAAGAGCTTGACATCGTGACACGCAAGGCTGATGGGCGCGTCATTTATCCCATCGAGACACCGATCACACCCACAGGTGGCGTGGTGGGCCTCCAGGGCAATCTTGCGCCAGATGGTGCGATTGTCAAAGTCGCTGGCATCGCCGAAGAGCACCAAATTTTCACCGGCCCGGCCCGTGTTTTTGAGTGCGAGGAGGATGCCTTTGAGGCTGTGAAGCAGCGCGCTTATACACAGGGCGATGTCATCGTCATCCGTAACGAAGGTCCTGCAGGCGGGCCGGGCATGCGTGAGATGCTGGCCACCACAGCAGCACTTTCGGGGCAAGGGATGGGCAAAAAGGTGGCTTTGATTACGGATGGGCGCTTTTCAGGGGCGACACGCGGATTTTGTGTGGGCCATGTCGGGCCAGAGGCCGCCCATGGCGGACCAATTGCCTTGCTCCAAGATGGCGATTTGATTACAATTGACGCTACAAAGGGTGTGCTGTCTGTAGCACTGACTGAGGATGATTTAAAAGCGCGTAAAGCAGCTTGGCAGGGGCCGCGCGCAACACTTTACACCTCAGGTGCGCTATGGAAATACGCCCAGCTTGTCGGCTCCACGAAGAAGGGGGCTGTCACACATCCTGGTGGAGCAGACGAGGCGCATGTTTATATGGATATTTAGACACCTGAGTTTCATTAGTCTGATTTTTGTCACAGGCTGTGGGGATGGACGGTTTGCCAGTACAGGTGGAATAGGCACAACCACAAAAGCGGCGCGTGATATCACGGTCACACCAGATAGCATTGTGATTAGCGGTCCACCTGGGTACTGTGTTGATCCATCTTCATCGCAAGGGAATGCTGTAATTCCTTTTGTTGTGATGGGCAATTGTGCGGCGATATCCAGAAACAGCCGAGATGCACAACCGGCCTACAAAGCGGTTCTGACCGCCTCTGTCGGAGACGTCGGGTCCGGTGATGCGCTTATGCAGGGTGGCGACGATCTGCTGACAGAGTTTTTTTGGTCGGATGAAGGTCGCCAAACACTCAGTCGCAGTGGTGATCCTTCGCAATTAGAATTGCTTGATAGTTTTATATCGAATGACATCTATTTTATACATACGAATGATACTAGTCGAAGTATGCTTCTTGATATATCGCCCGAAGAATGGCGCGCCTATTTTGATGTTCGTGGGAGACTAATTTCTTTGGCCGTTCTTGGGTTTGCGGATGCGCCTCTGTTACAATCGGAAGGAAAGGCGCTGATTATGGCCTTTGCTGCGGAAGTTCAGCAAAGAACCGCAGCAGCAAGTGGACCTCTGGTGGTCAATACATCTCAAACACAATCTATGGAGACCGTTGATCTTGCACCGCAACGTCCACCAGCCGGCACGGTACGGACATTAGACCAGGTTGGTCTGCTGAGACGTATCTTGGGGTAAGCATATTCAATGTCGGCAAATTCAAAATCAATCCTGCAACGTCAACACACAGACATAGAAGGTATTGAAATCCATGATCAATGTGATTGGGCGTGGCGTCCTAAAGCCTGGTCCCATGCTTTGAAACGTCAAACATCAAAAAACCTGAAAAGCGGAACTCAAATTGGCGAAGGCCTGACACTTTTCCACGATTGCCCTATACGCGATATTGTCGTTGAGCAATCGGAGTGCCCAGACAGTCACGCGCCTTTTGACATTTCAATAAAAGTTGGAAAGTTTGACGGTAGCTTTTTTTCTCTTGTTTTCGATCTGCCGCGAGAGGCACAATCCAGTATGGACATCATCCATATTATCGGGATTTCAGGTCGCATAAAGCTTCCCCTCGACATAAAAGCGTTTGCACGGGTGAACGTCAAACATGGCCCCAACACGGAACGCGTTCTGGACGCGTTGACCCAGGAAGCAGGTAGCTTCAAAGTGGAGCTCGATCTCGGAGAAGCGATGATCAAGGACAAGGCTATGGATCACGCTTGGATCGACATCATTTTCGAAAATCCTGCCCACACAGATGTCATCATTCATGATCTTGCTTTGACTCGTCATCCACGCTTTGAAATCTGACGCGACGTTAACAGGTGACCGCATTCTGTATATCAGGCAGAATAGCGAAAGAGTAGGAGGGCCAAATGGAAACATATCCGCATCTTTTTACGCCTCTTGATCTTGGGTTCACCACACTCAAAAACCGGGTGCTGATGGGATCAATGCACACAGGGCTTGAAGAAACCAAAGATTGGGGGCGTGTGGCCGCCTTTTATGCAGCGCGGGCCGAAGGCGACGTGGCTCTGATTGTCACAGGCGGGATGGCGCCCAATACTGAGGGGGGCGTTTTTCCAGGGGCGGCGGGGCTTTTCTCGTCAGACGATATCGCCAACCACCGGCGCGTGACAGAGGCAGTTCACGCATCCGGCGGAAAGATCGCCATGCAAATTTTGCATGCCGGGCGCTATGCCTATAGCCCTCATTGCGTGGCGCCTTCCGCGATAAAATCGCCGATTTCGCCTTTTGCGCCAAAGGAATTGGATGACGCCGGTATCGAGAAACAAATCTCCGACATTGCCACGACAGCGGCGCGCGCGCGCGAGGCTGGCTATGACGGCGTCGAGATCATGGGCTCAGAAGGGTATTTCCTCAATCAGTTTCTGGTCACCCATACCAACAAGCGCACCGATGCCTGGGGCGGCTCTTATGAAAACCGTATGCGTCTGCCGCTTGAGGTTCTAGGACGCGTCCGTGACGCTGTTGGTTCCGACTTCATCGTGATCTACCGTCTGAGTATGATCGATCTGATCCCCAATGGCTCCAGCTGGGAGGAAGTGGTTCAACTTGCGAAAGCCGTCGAAAAGGCGGGGGCCACGCTGATCAATACGGGCATTGGCTGGCATGAAGCTCGTATCCCGACGATTGCAACCTCTGTGCCCCGGCGCGCTTTTACATGGGTGACGCAAAAATTGATGGGGGAAGTTGCGATCCCGCTCATCGCCTCAAACCGCATCAATACGCCGGAGGTTGCCGAAGCGGTTCTGAAAGACGGTTGTGCTGATATGATCTCTATGGCGCGGCCGTTTCTGGCGGATGCGGATTTCGTGCGCAAAGCCAAGAGTGGCAAAAGCGCCGAGATCGCGCCGTGCATCGCCTGCAACCAAGCCTGTCTGGACCATACGTTCTCTGGCAAGCTCACCTCTTGCTTGGTCAATCCCCGCGCCTGTCATGAGCTTGAGTTGACCATCACCCCTGCCGCATCCCCGCGAAACATTGCCATCGTCGGGGCTGGGGCCGCAGGGCTGGCGGCGGCGATGACAGCGCATGAGCGTGGCCACCATGTGACCGTCTTTGAGAAAAGCGATCGTATCGGGGGCCAACTCAACATGGCGAAAATGATCCCTGGGAAAGAAGAATTCAAAGGATTGGTGGGGTGGTATGACACCATGTGTCAACGCTTTGGTTTGAGCATTCATTTCAACACCATGCCAAAGGTTTCTGATCTCAAAGCCTTTGACGAGGTGATCGTGGCCACGGGTGTGACACCGCGTGATCCTGACATTCCGGGACAAGATTTGCCCCATGTTCTGAGCTATGTGGATGTTCTGGCCCATGGCGCCCAGGTGGGGCCGCGTGTGGCCATTGTCGGGGCAGGGGGCATCGGGTTCGATGTCGCAGAATATCTGGCCCATCACGGCGACAGCCCAACAGAAGTGCCCACGCTTTGGCGTCAGGAATGGGGGGTCACCGATCCCGCAAGCGCACGGGGCGGGCTCAATCCCGACGGTCCTCGCCCCGTCAAACCGGCCCGACAGATTACGCTGTTACAACGCAAGGCTGAAAAGCTGGGGCGGCGTCTGGGCAAAACCACCGGTTGGATTCACAGAAGCAGCTTGCAGATGAAAGATGTGCAGATGCAGGGCGGCGTGACTTATGACCGGATAACGCCAGAGGGGCTTCATATTTCGCACAATGACACCTCCGAGGTTCTTGCTGTCGATACGATTGTCCTTTGTGCTGGCCAAGTCTCGGAGCGTGGCTTGGCGGATGAGCTTCTGGCCGCAGATATTCCCGTGCATGTGATCGGAGGCGCCGATGTGGCGGCGGAATTAGACGCCAAGCGTGCGATCGATCAGGGCGTCCGACTGGCTGCAAAAATCGGGACCGTTTGAGAGCGTTTCGAATAGGGTCTGCTATTTAGGGAAAACCACATCGCGTATGAAAGCGATTTCTTGGGCCCAGGTGGTGGGGTGAAAGAGCGCCTCATGCCCAACGTTTTCTAAGGCGATGAATGTCACGGGCGCTGTGGCCATTGCGTGAAGCCTTTGACCATGTGCAAAGGGGATCACCGTATCTTCGGTTCCGTGCAGGATCAGCAGCGGTGCGGAAATGCCCTCAATATAGTCGCGGCTGCGAAATTGATCCTTCATCAACAGCCTGACAGGAAGCCAAGGGTATCTTTGGGCGGCAACATCCACTGTGGCTGTATAAGGCGCCCCAAGGACAACGGCACCAACAGGACGTACGGCGGCCACATGCACAGCTGGGCCGGAACCTAACGACTCACCGACAATGACAAGTTTATCTGGGGTCACACCTTGCGCCATGATCCAATCGTAAGCCGTGTGCGCATCGGTTACCAGGCCCGTCTCGCTGGGTGTTCCTGTGCTGCTGCCGTAGCCCCGCCAAGATACGAAGGCCACACCAAAGCCAGAGGCGCTGTAGGCGGCAAAGCGATCAGCACGATCCCCAATCTCGCCTGCATTGCCATGGAAAAACAACACAGTGGGCTGTTCTTTCACAGCAGGTTTATACCACAGCGTCAGCCTTTCACCATCCTGTGTTGTCAAAGTCTCAACAGAAACATCCAAAAGCCCCACAGCTGTTGGTTCAGGGTTATTGTGCGACGGAAAATACATCATACGGCGCTGTAAGAGAAACATCGCCCCGGCGATAACCCCATAGATCACGACAACGATGATCAAGCTATTCAACACACGGCGCATAGACGAAACATCTATAGCCAACAAAACATGCCGTCAAATCACTCTGGAGGCACGAAAACCGGTACATAACAATTG
>CAWUJT010000060.1:0-15303 GCA_963922715.1 uncultured Thalassobacter sp. | reverse complement strand
AGGTCATCGGCATCCTCAGCCACATCGCCGGTGGTCTCGCCCGTGATCACGGCGGACTGATTTGCATCATCATCATCTGTACCACCACCTGTCAAAGCAAGTGCCCCTGCTGCAGGTATTGCACCGAGGGCTGGGGCAAGCGCTGGAGCAAAACCAACAACAGCCTCGGCCGCGGCTTGAATCGCCGCAAGCGCTTGAGGGGTGAATTGTACCGCTCCATTTGCCAGCAGTACACCTTGATCAGCGGGTAATGTGAGAACACTGTTGTCTGACAATACAACACGCCATGTTCCATCTACATTTTGTGTAACAGAGGTAATGTTTGACGTGTCAATATTTGGCCCTTCAATGGGTAGATTCGCTTGTACAACATTTGGTGTTATGACGGCAGCACCTACTCCAAGTGTTTGCACAGTTTGGCTGGATGCCTTTTTAAAGTTCTTCGGAAATCGCATCTTTTGGCCCTTAGTTATTCCCACAAGAGCCAAAAGACAAAAATTTAACTAAAGATCAACAAAATTTTTGATATTTTTTCTGAATTAGTTAATGAATCAGCAAAATAAAGCGCGCTCCGAACCATTGATTACTTCGGTTGACAAGTGCAAAGACATTCTTAACGAAACGAGTAGAATTTTTAATACTATACAAAACCTTAAACTTTAAGTTTCGCTACAGGCCGGAATACCCATATCTATAATCTGTTCTGCATGAATTTTATAAAGTCCATTAACACGATTCCTTCCTTTTTCGATAAACCATAACTTTAGTGGTTCAGGATAATAATCCGCCATCACTCTGGAAAAATAATCGAAGCGATCTTGGGATAATTCATATGCCTGGGTTCTTGGACCATGAAAGCCAAACACTATATCTTGTTCAACACAAATATTCGTGAGCACAAGATACATTGTGCAAGTAGAATAACACACACTACCACGGATTTCGACAGGTGTTTGCTGTGCTTCCATGTTCATGATTTCGATGATTCTATGATGCACATATCCCCCACGGTCATTGCTTACAATATAAGGTGTTATCTTACTTGCATAAATCTTAGAGACTGGCATACACGCAAAACAAAATATTATGAAAATAAGTAAAAGAGTTTTCAAATTATTTATTAAGTGATTTATGGGTCTGTTTGATTTTTCAGATATTGAATGTGGCAAGGAAATAGTCATAGTTCATTAATCCGTTCAAATCACCATTTGAATGTGAGATTATTGAAGGAAGATGTAAATTTTGGGTAAATAGTTTGTTTGAAAAGCGACTTATTTATCTTTTATTGCGATACAATGCTTAGAGTTTAATAAAGATTGTTTGATTTCATTTTATATAAAATAATTATATTTCCATATTGCATGGTTTTATTGGATTATAATTTTTTATTTAATCATTTATAAAATTGCTAACAACGAAGATATCCTGATTTATATTTTTAAATATTCGCCTTGATCTACTTGACGTCAATAGAATTGTATTGTTTCCATCATTCGTAAGAATCGTGCTATGTAAGTGCTTTAATGGTTGATATCTTAAAGATATTGGATATTTTGATTAGTCCATTTCGCAAACAAAAAAATCTTGCAATTTGAGTGTTTTATTCGCGCGAAATCATTGGGGAGAGTGTGGTTTGCCAAAATTGAATTCAAACCTTGTGCGTTCTGGTGCTATAACTTTGATGTGTTTGTGCATGTCTGCTTGTGCTAAACCACCTGATTTAGAACCTTTAGCACAGGCGATAATTGAGCGTGAGCAAAGGCTTCCGGCTTCGCTTGGTGAAACGGAATTCGGACAGTCCGTTGTCGCATCGGTGCAAAATAGTCCACGTTTGGCGCGCAGTTTTGCAGAGGTGGAAGAAGCACGCGCACAAATTACAGCCGTAGGTTCAAGTTATTATCCAAGCATTGGCGCAACACTGCAACTGCCGATGTCAGGGGAAGGCTTCTTACCCGGTCTGAGTTTAACGCAATTGGTTTTTGATGCTGGCGGGTTGCGCGCGCGCCAAGTCGCGGCACAGGCCCGTCTTTTGGGACGTACAGCTGGGCGTATGGATGCCGGGGCCCAAGCCGCGCTCGAAGCGGTAGAGGCTTGGGTCGGTGTGGTTACATCTCGTGAAATTCTGGCTGTCAATGAAGCCTCGCTTGCAGAGTTGGAGCGTATTACGCAACAGATTGTAGAACGCGCTGAAGCTGGTGCAGGATCAAGCGCGGATGTTCTCACAGCACAAAGCCGACTGGAGAATTTACGTGTAGGTGTGGCCGCAGCACAATCAGATGTCACAAGCGCAGAAGCGATATACGCCGAGATATTTGATGAAGTTGCAAAAGATGATTTTTCGCTACCGCCAACGGCCCCACAATTGCCCTCCCTCTCCATCGAAGCCAGTCCAACTGTGTTAGAGGCTGAAGCCGAACGACTTGCCGCCTTGTCAGATTTAACTGAGGCGGAGGCAGGTCGGGTGTCACCGGTGAACGTTACGATCTCCCAGATTGATGGAGAAGATCCTGAAGCAGAATTGGTCTCAACGGATGTGATCCCGCTGGGGGGGCGTCAGAGCGCACGTATTACAGCTCTTCAGGGACGCCTGGGCGTCCGAGAGGCGGATGTACAAGCCACACAACGTGAGATCGAGCGCAGGGTTGCAATCTTGTCCGCGGAAAGCCGGGCAGCGGATCAACGTCTCAAAGCTGCGCGCAGCGCAGCACAGGCCAATCGAGAGAATGTCAAAACTGCACGAGAACAATTTCGTATCGCTAGACGGAGCTTGCTTGAATTGCTTGATACAGAACGCGAGGCGCTTGCCGCTGAACGTCAGTTTATTTCCTCAGAACATGATAAAGTTGTTATCGGTTATGCGCTTCTGGCCGCAACAGGGGATATTTTGGATGTTTTCGGGATAGACTTGAATGATCTTGCAAACGATCCGGGCAGCGAAGGCAACCAATAAGGCATGATGCAAACGCCACAAAGCGATAAATCTAGCGGTGTGTCGGCCAGTGATATCCAGGTCGATGAAGCCTGTATTCTCCATCTTGCCGATCATTTGGGGCACACCATCAGTCGGGCTGGCTTACGAGATTCGTTTGCAGCAACGCATGCGCGTGAAGATACGCTATCGCGCAAAGATTTGATTAAGGCCGCAATTGTCGCGGCTGAAAGGGCGGGCATGCGTACTGCGTTGGGACGCAGGTCCATAGATCACATTGAACTTTCCGTTTTACCTGCTGTTGTGTTTCCGAAAAACGGCGCTGCATTGGTTCTGCATGGCAAGCGCAAAGAAAATTTTATTGCGCATGATCCAAAGCTTGGAGCTGGTCTGATCGAACTGACCCCCGACACGATATCGGCTTGGAGTGCCGCAGAGGATGTTCATGTCTTGTCTTTCAAGCCAGAGCTTTCCGATTACGACCCGGAAAGTGGTCAAACCCCGCACCGTCATTGGTTTCGCAGCGCCCTTATGGCAAATTCATGGGCCTACACCCAGGTGGCCATAGCTGCTGCTGTGGTTAACCTGCTGGCGCTTGTTGTGTCGCTGTTTACCATGGTTGTCTATGACCGCATCCTCCCCACAGGGGCGACCGACTCCCTTTTAGTCTTAGCGTTTGGCGTGTCGATTGCACTGGCCTTTGACTTTATTATCAAAACACTTCGTGCAGGGTTTATCGATCATGCGGGACAACAGGTTGATCTGACGATTGGTCAAAGGTTGTTCAATCACATCGTGGACATTGAAATGAGCGCACGACGCAGATCAGTTGGGGAGGTCGCGGCCTCTATGCGCGAGATGGAAAATCTGCGTGATTTCTTTACCTCTGCAACCATGACAGCGGTGGTTGATCTGCCGTTCGTATGCTTGTTTGTCGGCGTTATCTACATCGTTGCAGGTCCCTTGGCCCTGATCCCGATCATGGCTGTGCCTCTTGTTCTTCTGATCGGTATTTTGGTGCAGCCGAGGCTGAAACGTCTGTCAGACCGGATCTTATCGGAAGGGCAAACCAAGCAAAGCGTTCTGGTGGAAACATTGACCGGCATTGAAACCATCAAAACCGTTGGGGCGATCCGCCAAATGCGGGCCCGCTGGGATGAGGCGATGCGGCGCCAGTCTCAATTTTCGGTCAAAAGTCGGGTCCTGACGCAATTTGCCATCAATGCAACTGGTTTTGTGCAGCAGGCGGCGCAGGTCGGGATTATCGTTTATGGTGCATTATTGGTGATGGCGGGTGAAATCACCTCTGGGGTGCTGATTGCGGCAGTTATCCTAACGGGGCGGGCTTTGGCACCTTTAGGATTAATTTCACAAACGCTCACACGATATCACCAAGCGCAAAGTGCCTATGTCAGTCTAAATACTCTTATGGCAACCCCAAGTGAAAGACCTTCGGGGAAAACCTGGATGACCCGAAAACGCCTCACGGGTGAAATCCATTTTAAAAATCTTACGTTTTGCTATCCCGATCAAGACAAAGCCGCCCTTGATGGCATTGATTTCACCATCTCAGCGGGCGAACGTGTCGCGTTCATGGGGGCGGTTGGATCCGGGAAAAGCACAATTGCCCGACTGCTTTTGGGGCTCTATGCCCCGCAAGAGGGTGTGGTCCAAGTTGACGGGGTAGATGTGCGTCAATTCGATCCCACTGAATTGCGCCGAAATTTCGGTGTTGTTTTGCAAGACAACTGGATGATCTCTGGCACTTTGCGTGAAAATATTGCGCTTGGCAGTTTTCTTCCAACGGACGATCAAATTTTGCAAGCGGCGCGTTTGTCTGGTGTTGAGACGTTTGCGGCTGTGCATCCTGATGGCTATAATATGCGGTTGTCTGAAAATGGTGGGGGGCTTTCGGGTGGACAACGGCAGATGGTTGCCTTGGCCCGCGCACTGTTGTCTAATCCGCCGATTTTGGTTCTGGATGAGGCGACCGCCGCGATGGACACGAAAAATGAAGCGCAGTTTATTCACAATCTTAAATCTACACTTAAGGGGCGAACCCTTCTTGTGATGACGCATCGGCAAAGCATGCTGGAGCTTGTCGACCGGGTGATTGTCTTAAAGGACGGCAAAATCCACGCCGATGGAACACGCAAGACCTCCCAAAAGGATCAAATGTCATGAAGCGTCGCGGCGATCTGGATATCTTGATCGATGAGCTTGAGGGCCGCCAACCCTTGCGCGAAACGCTGGTGCTTTTTGCAATTGCGGCAGCCATTGGGGCGATTCTCACCTGGGCTTTTGTGACAGAGGTGGATGATGTCACCCGCGCACAGGGCCGTGTTGTGCCCAGCGGGGATATTCAACGGATCCAATCCCCCGATGAGGGGGTTATTCGCATTGTGCATGTGGCTGAAGGGGACATAGTGGACCCTGACGATATTTTGGTTGAATTTGACGCTCTCGTCCAAAACAGCCAACTTGATCGTGAGGTTCAACGTGCTCTGGCCTTGCAAGCCAAGATCGAACGATTGAACGCGGAAATTGGGGAAACGCCCTTGGTTTTTTCCAATGAGCTTGAGACCGCCCCAGAAGAGCTTCTGCGCAGTGAGCGCGCACTGCATCAGGGGCGTCTGCGTGAGTTGCAAGGGGAGCTGCGCGTGCTTGAGCGCAAGCTGGAACAGCGTCGGCGGGAACGTGATGAAGTTTTAAGCGATTTCAACGCGGCGCAGGAAATTTCTGCGCTTTTGGCTGAACAGCGCGCGATTATCGCCCCCCTAGTGGCAAGTGGGATCGAGTCTCGTCTGTCCATGATCGAGATTGAGCGGCAAGAACGCGAGCAGGCCAATCGGATTGCCCGTGCCGAGGCGTCATTATTGCGCTTGGATCTTGCCGAGGCTGAAATTCAAGAAACCATCGAGACCACTCGCAATCGCTTTCGCCGCGAAGCATTGAGCGAACTGTCAGAGGCCACGGCGGAACTGGCCAGCTTGCGTCCGTCGCTGCCTGCGTTGGAGAATTTGGCCGATAGGGCCACTCTCCGTTCACCTGTGCGCGGCGTTGTCAATCGGCTTTATAGGCGCACTGTTGGCGGGGCCGTGCGGCTTGGGGAAGATATCGCCGAAATTGTTCCACTGGATGACGAACTGCTGGTGGAAGCATATATCCACCCCAGAGATATTGCCTTTATCGGGGTGGATCAGCCTGTGCGCATCAAGCTTTCAGCTTATGATTTTACGCGGTATGGGGCGCTGGATGGCACCATTATGCGCATTGGCGCCAATGCCATTGAGCTAGACCAACAGCAAGACAGCGGTGAAGTGTTTGTGGCGATTTTGCGCACATCCGGAGCGCTTTATGATGCTGAGGGCGAAAAAGTCCAGATCATTCCGGGTATGACGGCAGAGGTCGACATCCTTGCAGGCAAACGTCGTGTGATCGATTACCTTATACAACCGATCAATCGTACGCGGGCGCGCGCTTTCCAAGATTAATCGTGCATAGTTAGATAGCCCAGAGGCTCTTAGCGATCTGTTTCAGGACACCGCTTTCAGCTTGCACCGAAAATCGGTTCGTGGTGTTAACATCGGATATCACCTATAAAATAATTGGTTTGTACCAAGCTGGGGGGAGAAATCCATGACTAAAATCTTCGGGACAGACGGGGTGCGCGGGCGCGCAAACAGTTATCCGATGACTGCGGATATGGCGCTTCGGCTTGGGGCTGCGGCAGGGCGATACTTCCGTCGGGATCATCAACCAGGACACCGTGTTGTGATCGGTAAGGATACGCGGCTGTCGGGTTATATGATTGAAAATGCCTTGACCGCGGGGCTGACATCTACAGGCATGAACGTTCTTCTGCTGGGTCCGATCCCAACCCCGGCTGTCGGTCTGTTGACCCATTCCATGCGCGCCGATCTGGGTGTGATGATTTCCGCCAGCCACAATCCCGCCACAGATAATGGGATAAAATTCTTTGGCCCGGATGGCTATAAGCTATCCGATGAAGCTCAGGCAGAGATCGAACAGATGGCTCTGACGGGTGTGAAACCTGTTGCTGCGGAAAACATTGGCCGCGCTAGACGGATCGATGATGGCAGAGGCCGCTATGTCGAATATGCCAAAACCACATTTCCCGATGGATTGCGTCTTGATGGGCTGAAGGTGGTGATCGATTGCGCAAATGGTGCGGCGTACCGCGCCGCCCCCGATGTGTTATGGGAGTTGGGCGCACAGGTGATTGAAGTGGGCGTGTCGCCCAATGGACATAATATCAATTTGAAGTGTGGATCCACAGATGTCCGTGCGGCAGCAGAGACGATTGTGACCCATGGTGCCGATGTCGGGATCTGTCTTGATGGGGACGCTGATCGCGTCATGATCCTGGATGAGCGCGGCTGTGTTGCCGATGGTGATCAACTTCTGGCGCTTTTCGCGGATCGTTGGGCAGAAGAAGCCCGATTGAAGGGACCCGCCTTGGCGGTCACAGTGATGTCAAACATGGGACTGGAACGGTTTTTGAATGAGCGTGCCATTCTCATGCATCGCACCCCTGTCGGGGACCGCTATGTTGTTGAGGCGATGCGGCAGATGGGTCTCAACCTTGGGGGGGAGCAATCTGGACATATCGTGATGACAGATTATGCCACAACGGGCGATGGGCTAATTGCCGGGCTGCAATTTCTGGCGGAACTTGTCAGAACAAAAGAAAAAGCGTCGCGCTTGGTCAAAATATTTGAACCTTTTCCCCAAAAGCTTGTGAATGTACGCTACACGCCAGGCGCGCAGCCGTTAGAACAACCAGCGGTGAAAGCCGCGATCACATCAGCCGAACACGCCTTGTCTGGGCAGGGGCGTTTGTTGATACGGGCCTCTGGGACAGAACCTTTGATCCGGGTTATGGTTGAAAGCACAGATCAAGATTTGCTGGAGCAGGTTATGGCAGATGTTGTAGGCGTTGTGGAGATGGCGACACCAGATACGTAACTGCAATGAAGCTTTGGTCTGCAATCGTGGCCAATAAATAAAAACGACTAATTTTCCGCGCGTGTCACAGACCTTTGGTTTTGTTGCGCGATAACCGTTATTTGCTCGGCGTTGTTCAAGTCTTGGGTGCTGATAAAACGCCCCGTGATCAGTTCACGTGTCACAGGTGTTCCAACGGGTGGATTGACGGAGGGCGGCGCTTTGGCGCGAAATTCATAGATCAATCTTCTGTCTTCCTGCCCGCGCAGGATCAGCGCCGTGTCATAAAACCCTTCGGTTGCGGCGATGGCTTTGGCGGTTATCAGGACGCCGCCCGGATGCGGGGCGACATCCAAGCTTATGATCTGTGAAATCAGAACATCATCTCTGCTCTCATTGATGGTTTGATCTGCTCTGTCAGAACTCACATCAGAGTCCTGTCTCCCAAACCAATTCAACGGGTTGACACGGCTCTGTGAGACTTGCGAACACCCAGCCAGCACAAGACTTGCGGCCAAGGCAGTGAAAAGGACGCGCATCATTCCCTCCAAAATCATTCATTGATCCTTAACGCACTTTAACGCGGCTGAAAAGCTATGGACCTTATTGCGGCACTTCTCTAGCTAGTCAAAGAAAATGGACGCTTGCAAATGGCACAACCTGAACTGGACGACCTGATTGAGACGTTTTCGTTTCTGGAAGATTGGGAAGACCGTTATGCCCATATCATTGATTTGGGCAAAACCCTTCCCGTTATGGATGATACACTTAAGACTGCCACAACAAAGGTAGATGGATGTGCGAGCCAGGTTTGGCTTTATCCTTTTACGCAAGGCGACGACAAAGCCGCCCGTTTTGATTTCGTCGCGGACAGTGACGCCATCATTGTGCGCGGGTTGATTGCGATATTGCATATCATCTATGCTGGGCGGACGGTGAGTGAAATCCAGACACTGAACACAGAGGCGATTTTTCAACAGCTCGGCCTAGAGGATCATCTTTCCGCCCAACGGTCCAATGGATTTCGCGCTATGGTGCAGCGTATCAGGCAGGTTGCAGAAACATCTCGTTGTTAAAAATGGCCGAGCCAACAGCTCGGCCAAAGTCTAACAGGGAGGGAACGAGAATAAGAGTGGTATTCCCATTCATGAGTCTGATTTAGGCGGCTGCTTTACAGGCGGCAATAGAGATGGGGTTGCTGGTTTTGCATAACCCCTATGCAGTTTTTGAACAGACAAATCAGGGCGTGTTGCGTGTGGCTTTGCGAAACGCCGAGATTTCTTCGGTCACAAAATCCCGAAAGACTTCAATGCGCCGGGAATTACGCAGCTCCTCTGGGTAGGCCAGAAAGACAGGCACATTTTTAGACTGCAAATCGGGCATAACACACACAAGGTGTGGAAAGTCGGTGACAAGATAATCTGGTAATATGCCAATCCCCAAATTATGAAGAACACTTTGCAAAACCCCGAAGTAATTGTTGACCGTCAGAAAATTACTGGCCCCTTGTGCAATTAAATCCCGCACAAGGTGTGCCCCGGCGGCCACTTGTGCCGAATGCGGGCTTTGACAGATGATTCTGTGGATCAGCAGCTCCGATACTGCTTGGGGCGCGCCATGGGTTGCCAGATAGCTGGGCGTTGCATAAAGCCGCATTTTGATGTCCATAAGCCGCTTGCGGATCAGCTCGGCCTGGGAGGGTTCTTTCATTCGAATGGCGACATCTGCCTCTCGCATCGGCAAATCAAGGACGCGTTCCTCCAGCATGAGATCAATATGAATATCGGGGTATTTGTCATAGAGCGTGGCAAGGCGCGGGGCCAACCAAAGGGAGCCAAAGGCAATGGTTGTGGTCACCCGAAGATCGCCAAAGACCTCTTCTTTACTGTCTCTGATCCGGGCGGCGGCGGTGTCTAGGCGCTTGGTCATCACACAGGTTGCATCAAACAGCAATTCGCCCTGTTCGGTCAGGATAAGTCCGCGCGCATGCCGGTGAAAAAGCGTGGTGTTCAGGCTTTCTTCGAGGGTGCGGATTTGCCTGCTGACAGCCGATTGGCTGATGTGCAATCTCTCACCAGCAAGCGTTAAACTCCCCGCTGATGCAACTGTGTGAAAAACCCTCAGTTTGTCCCAATCCATGCTTTCTCCAATCGTGTGTCACATGGGTATCCTATGCGAGAGTATTACAGAGAGGCTTTGTCTTGTGAACTCTTTGTGTCGTCGTTTTCCGCATTGTATGAAACACATTTGGCAGAGGCGTTTTCACGCTTCTCGACAAAATATGCCGTTGCGTCTGGGTGTGTGTCTTGGCCTAAGAAGCTGTGGCCTGTTTCGTGACAGAAATGTGGGACATCGATTGCAGCGGCAGGATCATCCGCCAACAAACACACCCGTTGACCTGGGCCCAAAGCAGCCAAACATTTGCGCAATTTCAGAACGGGCAGGGGGCACAGAAGACCTATGGCATCCACTGTTATGTCCCATTTCTCGATCTTCATTTTTCACCTTCATGTTGGTATGGTATCAAAAAACAGAAAGAGATTCATGCAATCCGTCAAACGTCGGCATGTGCTGTATATCCCAGGCTATGACCCTTTCCCAGCACGACGTTACCGAGAGATGTATCGCAGTGAGGGCCAGAGGCAAGCCGCGATCTGTGGGTACAAACTTCAGCAAGAGGCCGTCAAGGACCACAAAAATTTTGCATGGCGCGTGCAGTATCAGGACACAGATCTGACATCAGAGGCTGTGATCGAGGTTTTGGTCTGGTCTGACATCGTGCAGCGGTCTATGGGGCGGTCTATTTTTGAAACCTACCGGCAACTTATGCACACGTCTTGGACTTATATCGCCTCGGGCACACTGTGGCGTTTGATCCAACTGCGCCGGGGCCCTGTGATTGCCGCCCTTTACCCGATTGTTTTTCTGATATTTCAGGCCATCCTTGCCATCGGACTTGCTGTTTGGGTCTATGATCTGTTTGCCACATTTTTCACGTTTAGATTTTCAAATGGGTTGGCGGCGCTGATTGCCCTGTGTGTAGGATATGGCGTTTTACACCTTTTCCGCCGTTGGGACCGCACATTCTTGGCGTATTATCTGATGCACGATTACGCCTATTCTGCGCAATTTCGCGGCGCAAACCCGTCAGAGCTGGAAGACCGCCTTGGGGCGTTTCGTGCTACGCTGTCTGAGGCGATGTCACGCGATGTAGAAGAGGTGTTGGTTGTTGGCCATTCCTCGGGTGCGCATCTGGCCGTGTCGATTTTGGCGGATTATCTGCGCGATCAAGACACAGATACAGGTGCGCTGCGCCCAAAATTGGCGCTTTTGACGCTTGGGCATGTTGTGCCGATGGTTTCTTTCTTGCCCGATGCGCATCGCCTGCGACGTGATCTTGCCTATCTTTCTATGGAAACACGTCTCACATGGATTGATGTCAGCGCGCTGGGTGATGGTTGTGCCTTTGCGCTCTGTGATCCGGTTGCGGTCAGTGGCGTTGCCCCAAAGGCCAAACGATGGCCCCTGGTCATTTCAGCGGCTTTTTCCACCACTCTCAGCCCGGAACGCTGGAACGCGCTCAAGCGGCGTTATTACCGCTTGCATTTCCAATATCTTCACGCGTTTGATCGTCCTAAAGGATATGATTATTTTCAGATTACGGCAGGCCCATATACGTTGGCTGAACGGTTTGCAAAGCGCAAAAACTCCCCGTCGGTAATCACAAAGCCTGTGAACATCTACACGGACCTTTCGCCATG
Organism: uncultured Thalassobacter sp.; assembly: GCA_963922715.1. Classification (GTDB taxonomy): domain Bacteria; phylum Pseudomonadota; class Alphaproteobacteria; order Rhodobacterales; family Rhodobacteraceae; genus CAWUJT01. The sequence continues at coordinate 3,645 of CAWUJT010000060.1, read as the reverse complement.
ACGCTGCCCCCAAAGCCAAAATCTCGCCCAGACGCAATCAGTCAGTGGCGGTATATGCGCCTGTTTCGCAAGGACATTCTCTCTGCACAGCCGGAAAAACTCTACCGCGCTTGGATGGCTGATTTTAAGACGCCGTTTTTTCGATCGCTTCTGATGAACGATCCCAAACTTGTGTCTCTGGTGCTAAAAGAGCGCCCAGAGGATTTTCCGAAATCCGATCGTGTGCGCGAAGGGTTAGCGCCACTTCTCGGGCAATCGGTTTTTGTGACCAATGGGGCACATTGGGAGGCACAACGCAGGATAATTGATCCAGCCTTTGCGGGTGGGCGTCTCAAAGCCACGTTCCCGCAGATGTATGACGCAGCAGTCGCGGCCCAAAAACATTTGGACCCGACAAGTGATTGGGTCGAGATCGAAGAAATTTGCAGCCATGTCGCCGCAGATGTCATTTTCCGGACGCTGTTTTCGATGCCGATTGAACACCATCTGGCGCGTCGGGTCTTTCATGCCTTTCGGGCTTATCAACGCACGCAACCTTTGTTAAACCTCTCCGCGCTGGTGCCGCTTCCCCGCTGGATGCCGCGCTTTCACAAGCGCAAAACGCTTAGAAATGCCCGTCATATCCGGCAGTTGATTGCCGAAATCACTCATCTCAGAGCACAGGACATCGCATCAGGTAAAGCCCCGGATGATCTGGCCACAAAGATCATGACCACACCTGATCCTGAAACGGGGGTGTGTTTTTCCCCTGAGGAAATGATCGATCAAGTGGCGATTTTCTTTCTGGCGGGACATGAAACCTCGGCCTCTGCCTTGGCGTGGTCTTTGTATCTTTTGGCCACACATCCCGACATACAAGACAAAGTCTACCAAGAAGCGATACATGGTGCTGAGACATTCGAAGACATTGGTAAGCTTACATTAACCAAAAACGTTTTCCGAGAGACACTACGTCTTTATAGCCCGGTGCCGATGATGGTGCGAGAGACGGTCAAATCGGAAACATTCCGGGGCAGGGCGGCTGCGCCCGGCACGCAAGTGGTTCTGAGCCCGTGGCATTTGCATCGTCACAATCGTCTGTGGGAAAGCCCAGATGCCTTCGATCCAGACCGCTGGGGGCGTGTGGACACAAAATCGGCCGCCCGGGAGGCCTATATTCCGTTCTCTGCCGGTCCGCGTGTGTGTCCGGGGGCTGGGTTTGCGATGGTTGAAGGACCTCTGATCTTAGCAAAACTCCTGGAGCACTATCGATTTGAAGCGGATTCTACACGCATTCCCGTTCCTGTTGCGCATCTGACGGTGCGCGCGAAAGATGGCATTTGGCTTAAAGCGATCCCCCGAAAAGCGCGAGAACCCTAAGGACTGACACGCCCCCATTGACCGGGACTTTGTGCATTCTGATTAAGTTGCATATATTGGGTGTACTCAATTCATAACATAAACGAAGCTGAAAAACTGTCCCTATTCTTATGTGTACTTTTTTTGATCATACTCAGAAAGATATTGTACATAGGACAAGTATGATACGATAAAGTCCCCATATGAATGACGTATCAGATCCTCTGTCCCATAGCCTTGTTTGGCATGATGCCGGTCACTCAGCCTGTCTTGCCATTGTTGTTGAGACATGGGGCTCTGCGCCGCGCCCTGTGGGAAGTCTGATGGCGATCTCAGAGCAGGCGGAGTTGGTCGGCTCTGTCTCGGGGGGGTGTGTTGAAGGGGCGGTTGTGGCCGAGGCATTGGAGTTGATGGCCGGCGGTGCGCCGAAAATACTCGAATATGGTGTGAGTGATGATGATGCGTTTGCGGTGGGCCTGGCCTGTGGCGGACAGATCAAAATCTTAGTGTTACCTGTGTCTGGGGCAGGGGGCATTTATCCAAGTTTGCACCATATCGAGAGAATGCGCCGTGAAAAACAGCCTGTTGCCCATGTCATCGATGTTGCGACAGGTGCGGGAAAAGTTGCCGTGCCTCCAGAGTTTTCACAGAGGTTTCAACGTGATGAGAGTGGGTTTGAAGACGAAAACACATTCGTGGTGATCCACAATCCACCCTTGCGGTTGTATGTGATTGGCGGGGTGCATATTGCCCAAGCGCTTGTGCCGATGGCTAAGATTGCCGGATATGACGTGACGGTGATCGATCCGCGGGAGGCTTTCGCTTCTGCCGCCCGCTTTCCAGATACAGACTTGCATGTGGATTGGCCGGACAGTGCTTTGCAGTCTCTTGGGATTGATGCGCGCACGGCTGTTGTCACGCTGACCCATGATGCCAAAATCGACGATATGGCTCTGGCCACCGCCCTCACATCGGAGGCATTCTATATCGGTTGTCTTGGATCGACACGCACCCATGCCAAGCGGATCACGCGGCTCACAGAGAATGGGATTACGGCAGAGCAAACCGCGCGGTTACATGCTCCCATCGGCCTTGATATCGGGGCCCGGACGCCGGCTGAGATCGCTGTTGCCGTTCTGGCGGAAATCACAGCGGCATTAAGACGGTCGCCATGAAATTTGGACCTGTTCCAGTGGAAGCGGCCAAGGGGGATATCCTTGCACACGGCCAGGATGTTTTGGGCCGAAAAATACCCAAAGGCGCGGTTTTAACAGAGGATGACATCGCGGCCTTAAAGCAGGAAGGCGTCCAAGAGGTTATCACCGCACGTTTGGATGAAAATGACGTGCCAGAGGATATTGCGGCCAGACAATTGGCTGACGCCCTGGTTGCAGAGCCAGCATCTTTCACGCTTGGTCCTGCTTCTGTGGGACGTGTTAATCTGTTTGCCAAGATGCCAGGCCTCTTGCGTGTCAACCGGACCGCTGTGGTTGCGTTGAACATGCAAGACCCGGGTCTGACATTGGCCACCTTGCCGGATTATGCCAAAATCGCAGAAGGTGTGATGATCGCAACTGTGAAGATCATCCCCTATGCCGTTGCGCAACACAAGCTCAGCAAGGCCTGCGCTTTTGCAAACGACGCGCTGCACATCTGCCCACCAGTTGTAAAGAGCGTTACGTTGATTGAGACCGAACTCAAAGCGAAGACCTATAATGATAAGGGGCGCCGCGTCACCGCTGCGCGATTGCGCCCCTTTGATGTGACGTTGACCCCGCGTTGCAAGGTTGCCCATGAAGAACGTGCTTTGGCCCAGGCGATCATAGAGGCACCTGGGGAGGCTATTTTGATCCTCACAGCATCGGCAACATCAGATATTCGCGATGTAGCACCTGCTGCTTTGATCAAGGCCGGTGGGCGGCTTATTCACTATGGCATGCCGGTTGATCCTGGCAACTTGCTGTTTTTGGGACAGATTGGTGAAAAACCCGTGATCGGCCTGCCGGGCTGTGCGCGCAGCCCGGCCCTCAACGGCGCGGATTGGATTCTCAATCGTGTGCTTTGTGGTATAGAGGTGACTGCCCATGATATTATGTCCATGGGCGTTGGCGGGCTATTAAAGGAAATGCCGACGCGCCCAAGGTTGCGCGAAACATAAATCAGCGGCGCGCGTCCTCTTCGGATGACAGTAATCGCCTTTTGGAATATATATTTTCTGAATTATGAGAATAATCCAAAAAAATCTAATGAGGTAAAAGGGTTTTATCGTGACAAAAGTGTTTTGTTTGTTCCCGCAACTCGGGCTTG
>CAWUJT010000059.1:0-15416 GCA_963922715.1 uncultured Thalassobacter sp. | reverse complement strand
ATGGCCTTTTCTGACGCACGATCCCAAAGCCGTTCCCATCGAAACTGTTGCAAAGGGCCGCTTGAATATTGAGATGAAGTGCATTGCCAATCCAAAGGTGCACAAATGCGATATATTCATCGAAGGTGTGACCTAAGCCAAGAAATTGCGATGCGAGAATAAATCCGTCTTCGACGCTGATGGCCTGTCCCGAAACATGCGTTCGGTGCAAATGAGGCTCGCATATATGAAGTAGCCACTGTTAGAGTTTATATGAAACACTGTGTTGCGATGGTAGTTTTGAATGCGTGAGAGATCAAAGTCAAGCTCGCGTGGCTTTGGCTGCATAGCATCCCTGCTTGGCATGATGGATGTGAACAAACGCAATATCACTAGCTTCAAGCATACTGATAAGCTTTTGCGACAGTTCCTCTCCGTCCACAACATCAGCGGCAATCATGAGGTTTTCGCTGTCAAAACCTCTCACCGAAAGCAATCGCCGCGACAGCGCCTTAGGGACCTGGCCCACGGCGAGGCGCGCCTCTTGCGCCCCTTTGCGCACATAAATGGCATGAGAGGACGCATAGGGCGTCTGTCCACTAAGGTGCTGGTAGTTCAAAAGCAAAAGCTCTTCACCGATCTCAGCGTCTTGCAAACTCACCCGACAGGGAAAGCCTGGTGCACTGTCAGCGATCATCCTGTGAATGTTTCTCGCCTTAAGCTCTTGATCCGATAACGAAAATAGTCGCTCAAAATCAGATTTTGGAAGGGCATGGATTTGGAAGGTCATAAAAGGTCTCCATAGCATCTTTATAAGAAAGTTATGAGAACACGGCCTCGGAAATGCGACCCGAAACATGCGCATACACCAACGCTCTGTTTTAAGCATGCATCTTATCTTGTACTTCTGTGATAGGCAGGCGATGAAACGACCACGACAAAAAAGGAGGCAACACAGCCATGTGGACACTCTATGACGCTTCAAACACGTGGGCCACCGCACTCCTAGGTACACTCCATGCGTACTGTCGACACAACGCGCAGTAGGCATATCATATGGCACATGGGGAAGAAGCATGACACATCTTTGGGTCCGCGCAGAGCAACGCGCAAACGAACAAAGAGTAGGGATAATGCCAGATGGCGTTGCCGCATTGCAGGCCCATGGCATACATGTCACAGTTGAAAAAAGCGACCAGCGTATCGTGCCCTATGACGCCTATGCCGCTGTTGGGGCGGAAATTATGCCCGAAGGATCATGGATTAACGCGCCCAAAGACGCCATCATTTTTGGCCTTAAAGAATTGCCAGAAGGCACGTTCCCACTGAACCATCGCCACATTATGTTTGGCCATGCCTATAAAGGTCAACCCACGGCCCAGACCTTATTGAACCGCTTTCGGACCGGGGGTGGAATGCTTTACGATCTTGAGGCTCTGGCCGAAGATACTGGGCGGCGCGTTGCAGCGTTTGGATACTGGGCGGGATATGTTGGCGCGGCTGTGTCTTTGACAGCTTGGATTGCGCAATCACAGGGAGAGATATGCGGACCTGTTTCCGTCTATGACAGCTCGACCCGCCTGTTGTCGAACTTGCAGGCAGCATTTATCGAAAAGGGTGCCGCACGGCCAACTGTGCTGATTATCGGGGCAAAAGGGCGCGTTGGTCAGGGGGCAGCAGATCTCTGTACCACCATGGGCGTTGCATTCACCTGCTGGGACCAAGCTGAAACCGCCCACGGCGGTCCATTCCCAGAAATTTTGGTACATGACATTTATCTCAACTGCATTTTTGCGCGGCCAGAGACGCCTGTGTTTGTCTCCCCAGAGATGCTGCCTCTGCCGCGCAATCTTTCCGTGATCGGCGATATCGCCTGTGATCCCGGCAGCACATATAATCCTATTCCAATCTACGATCATCCCACAACCTGGGCCAACCCTGTCCTGCGCAGATATGAAAACCCGATACTCGATGTGATGGCGATTGATAATTTGCCCTCTTTGCTACCGATGGAGGCCTCCGAGGACTTTGCAGCACAACTTTTGCCAAGCCTGCTCAGATTGAACACCCTGAATGAAGGTGTCTGGGCGCGGGCTGAAACGGTCTTTCATACACACATCAAAGCGTAGCCGTTTACACAGCCCCCACAGCGCCCTGATCACGGCGCACCAATGTCCTGCAAACCAAGATCACGGGCAGCAAACCGAAGGCGACAATCACCAAGGACGGGACGGCCGCCTCGGCCAAGCGTTCGTCACTGGCCAAACGATGGGCTTGCACCGCCAACGTATCGAAGTTGAAGGGCCGCATGATCAACGTTGCCGGCAGTTCTTTCATCACATCCACAAACACGATCAACCCGGCTGTCAGCACAGCCCCCATGATTTGAGGAATGTGCACATGCCGCAAAACTCCCGGCTGGTCTTGGCCCAGAGTGCGCGCTACAGCGTCCATCGGCAGGCTCACTTGGCTCATACCCGCATCAATAGAGTTCAAGGCAACCGCCATGAACCGCACCATATACGCCAGGAGCAACAGCCCGAGGGAGCCAGTTATCAGAAGCCCAGTGCGTATGCCGAATGTCTCCACCATCCAGGCATTCATGGCATTGTCAAAAGCCGCAAAGGGCACCATCAGGCCAATGGCGATCACACCGCCGGGAACCGCATACCCCAGACCCGCCGTCGTGATCATCCCCGTTGACATCGGCCCAGGATGACTTCGGACACGATAGGAAATCAACAGCGCCCCCAAAACGGTGAGAAGTGCGGCACTCAAACCCAGAATGAGCGAATTTTGGATGAAGTCGATATACCTCTCTGTCAGAAGACTCTGGTCACTTTCGGTTGCCAGTTGCAGCAAAATTGCAACGGGCAAAAGAAACCCAAGAACAACAGGCACGGCACAAAACAGGCTGGCGATCCAGCCGGTCTTCGCTGTAAGACGTGTGCGCTGGATAAGGGCGAACTGTGTGCCTGCGCGTGTTGAAAACCGCTTTGAACGTCGTTGAAGGCGTTCGAGGCCAGCGATAAGCAGCGCAAAGCCCAACAAACCCACAGACAGCTGGGCCGCCGCAGGGCGATCAGCAAAGCTAAACCAGGCCTGGTATATGCCCGTCGCAAAAGTTTGGACGTTGAAATAGGCAACGGTCCCAAAATCGGCAATTGTCTCCATCATCACGATTAAAACACCGCCTGCGATGGCCGGACGCGCCATCGGCATGGCCACCCGTAAGAACGCTTGAAAAGGGCCAGAGCCAAGGGCGCGGGCGGCCAAAAAACTCGTACAGGATTGTTGCCGAAAGGCAGCGCGCGCCAAAAGATAGACATAAGGATAAAGCACAAGGCTTAACATCAATGCAGCCCCGCCCAAAGATCGGATTTCCGGAAACCAGTAGTCTTTTGGCCCCCATCCCATCAGAGCCCGCAAAGTGCTTTGCACAAACCCAGGATGATCCAGCAAATCTGTATAAGCGTAGGCCAAGACATAAGGTGGGAAGGCCAGCGGAAGGGCCAGGGCCACTTCAAGCCAGCGGCTGCCCGGAAAGTCATAGATCGTCACAAGCCAAGCGGTGACCGTGCCCAGAAACGCCGCGATGGTTCCCACTAAGATCACCAGCAGTATCGTATTCGTCAAATAAGCTGGAAGAACCGTTTGCGCCAAACTGCGCCAGATATCTAAATCTCCACTTAGCGCGGCGGCAATAGCGGCCATAATCGGGACCAGGCACAGCAACGCTGCCCCCCATGCCCCAAATGATAACACGCGCGCCATGAACTACACCTCTAAGGCACGTCGATAAGCAGGGCGTGCTTTCATTGTGTCAAAATACGCGCGCAACTGTGGGGGATCGACAGGAAATCTCGCCACGATTGCCCAACCCAGACAATGCGTCAAAAGAATATCCGCCAGGGTCATCGTCTCTCCCATGAGATAGGGGCCATCCGCTAGGCGCGCCGCCATACGTTCCGCCGCATGCGTAAATTCCCAACGTAAGCTGTCCTTGATTTCAGGCACACGCTGCCCTTGCGGCAAAACAAAGCTGTGGCGAGCGGCTGTCCAAAGAATAGCGTCAAACTCATCAATGATGGCATTTGTGAAACTGTCCTGTCGGGCGCGGTGTAGCGTGCCAGGGGGGTATGTGAACCGCTCATGCTTATCCGCCAGATAGGTCAAAATGGCCAGCGAGTCTGTCACCACGGTCCCCTCTGCAATCAGAACGGGGATTTTGCCGGACGGATTGACAGCGCGCACTTCTTCTGAGCCGGGCAAAGCCGGACTATGCGCATAAGCCACCCCGAGTTCTTCAAGCATCCAAAGCACCCGAAGTGTCCGAGATTTGGTTGCGCCAATCACTTGATACATAAAAAAACCCTCCTACCGCTGCCCCATATACGCCAGACGGATCAAAGCCCGCTCCACCAAAGCCAGCTGTGGTGTCAATGTACGGGAACGTAAGACAAGATCCGTCTCCGTCAGGAGTGTCAGCGCTGTTTCCAGTTTCGCGCCCCCCCAGCGGCTGATTTGGCGCACCATACGATCACGCCGTGGACCAAACACAGGCGGTTTTGCGCGGGATAAGCCTGCCGCGGCACCCTTGTCATGACAGGCTGCGGCATAGAGCGTTCTGAAATGCCGTGTGGCCCCAATGGAAAGCGTCACAGGACCAATGCCTTGGTTTTCCAGACGGATCATGAGCGGACCAATGTTGCTTACGCGCCCTTCCGCAACCGCATTGAGTAAATCATCAAGCGCCATTTCAACCGTTGCAGGCCCACAAGCCTGCACATCTTCCGAGGTAAGCGGCGTATCATCATCAATTTTATAGAGACTAAGTTTTTCTAAGGTCTGCCGGAAATCACCAGGATCGAGGCTTTGCGCAAGCGCATCAATATCTTTTCGTGCATCTGCCGTGACATGTATTAGCCCGACTGCCGTCAGCTCCGCATCGATTTCAGGGCGGGTTGGGGGATCATCATAAATGCCCACGGCATAGGCTTTGGGATGCGCCTCAAAGGCTTTGCGCAATTTAGAACCACTGCGCAACGCCCCAGCGGTCACAATCAAGCTGGCATCGCCGGGGTGCCAAGCCTCCAGAGCTGCAAGGGTGGGTGTTGCTTGAGCGTCTGTCAAGTCTTCGACAAAGAGCACACGAGGCCCGGGGAAAAACCCCTGGGCTTTGAGGCCATCTTGCACCACGGCGGGATCAGCGCGCACATCCGAACCCGAAACCCTTCTGAGCCGCATTTCCGCATCGCCATTTGGACCAAGAAGGGCGGCAATAACCTCTTGCCGTTTGAGGGCGACACGCATGGCATCTGCCCCATAAATCAACACCCCACAGAGCCCGGCCGGCGGTTGAGAGAAAAAACGTGAGGTTTCTGATTTTGTGAGCTTCATTGCAACGCGGGGCTGACCAGCAGCCGTGTGATGATCTGATCGGCCAGCAATGTCATCAGCCGGGCCTCTGCATCGCGCTCTGCCGATAGTGTGGCAATACTTGTGGCGGTGGCCGAATAGCTTGTGAAGGTTGACACCTGTCCCTGCAATATCGGCTCTTCTGCATTCAAAGGCGTCACAGCGTACGCGGCCTCACCTGTGATGTTGAACCGTGTGATGTTGTTGGACTCGGTGATCGCTTGGCCCGTGCTGTCGGTTGTAATCTCATAACTCAAGGTAAATCGTGGGTTTTGCGGAACCCCCATACGGGTTTCAAAAGCCCGCACGAATGTGAACTCATTGACGGTTTCAGGGTCCACCAGTCTTATATCCCCTTGCAAATTTCCAGTGTCTCCTGGTCCATACACCGGGTGGAAACCACAAGACATGAGACAGAAGGTAACAAGCGCATATCTAAACCACAACATTCACAATCCGTCCCGGAACAACGATGACCTTCTTCGGTGCACCACCGGCAAGCGCGCGCTGCACGGCCTCTTCCGCCAGAGCGATCTTCTCGATCTCGTCCTTGGGCAGATCCTTGGCCACGATAATCTCGCTGCGTCGCTTGCCATTGATCTGGATAGGTAAGGTGACGCTGTCCTCGACCAAAAGCGCGGCATCGGCCTTGGGCCAGGGAGCTTGGGTGATCAATCCTTCACCCCCAAGAAGCGCCCAAATTTCTTCGCAAAGATGCGGCGTCATTGGGGACATCAGCTGTGCCAGGGTTTTCATGGCCCGACGCCGCGTTGTGGCCCCGGCATCGGATTTGTTGAGCGTGTTGGTGAAGGCATAAAGTTGGGCCACAGAACTGTTGAAGGCAAACCCTTCAATCCCGCGGGTCACGGCATCAATCGTTTTGTGCAAAGCCCGCATAAGGGCCTCATCCGCTTGTGGCTGATCCGGGCGATCAGCACGGGCGATATCCTGGGCAATCCGCAGCACACGGCCCAAGTGTTTGTTGGCAGCCTCCGCGCCCGAAGCCGTCCATTCCACATCGCGCTCAGGCGGGCTGTCTGACAGGACAAACCACCGCGCTGTGTCAGCTCCGTAGGCTTCGATGATCGCCATCGGATCGACAACGTTTTTCTTCGATTTCGACATCTTGGCCGAGGGGATGATCTCAAACCGCTCCCCAGTGGCTTTGACCGTTTGGGTCTCAAGATTGACCTCTTCGGGCAGATGATAAACCGGACGACCTTGGGGATCACGGGTTTGATAAATCGCATGTGTAACCATGCCTTGGGTGAAGAGCGCGGCAAAGGGCTCCAGCGCGTTTTCCGGTAAATGTCCCGTTTGGATCATGGCACGGGCAAAAAACCGTGAATAGAGCAAATGCAAAATTGCGTGCTCGATCCCGCCGATATATTGATCGACGTTCATCCAGTAGCCCGCCGCCTGCATATCTGTGGGCGTTTCGGCACGCGGGGCGGTAAATCGCGCGTAATACCAGGAGCTGTCCACGAAGGTATCCATAGTGTCCGTTTCACGCTTGGCCGGTTGTCCGCAAGCCGGACACGCGCAGTCCCGCCAGGCCGGATGACGGTCGAGCGGATTGCCCGGCACATCAAAGCTGACATCATCGGGCAAGCGGATTGGGAGGTTTTCCTTTTTCTCCGGCACCACCCCGCAGGTCTTACAATGGACCACGGGGATCGGGCAACCCCAATAGCGTTGCCGCGACAATCCCCAATCACGCAGGCGGTATTGCTCCACCCCTTGGCCCCAGCCACGGGCTTCCGCAAAGTCGATACTGGCCACAATGGCCTCATCACCCGTGGCAATATCAAGCCCGGCAAAGTGGTTGATCCACCGCACTTTCTCGGTCTTAGGGGGGACAAAGGCCTCAAGCGCGACGGGTGTTTCTGCATCCAGCGCAAAGAACGTATCAATCACCGGCAAGCGATATTTGCGACAGAAGTCCAGGTCGCGTTGATCATGGGCAGGGCACGCGAAAATCGCGCCGGTGCCGTAATCCATCAAAATAAAATTGGCGATCCAGACAGGCAATTCCCAGGCGGGATCAAGCGGGTGTTTGACCTTCAACCCCGTATCAAAGCCCAGTTTCTCTGCCGTCTCAATCGCTTCTGCTGTGGTGCCGCCTTTTGCACAGTCTGCGATAAAGGCCGCCACAGCCGGGTTTGCGGCTGCAAGCTCTTTCGCCAAGGGATGCCCTGGCGAAATGCCCACAAAACTCGCCCCCATCAGCGTATCGGGCCGTGTGGTATAGACCGCAATCGGATCGCCCCCGTCTGTACGCTCAAATGCAAATTGCAAGCCGCGCGATTTGCCGATCCAGTTTTCCTGCATCAACCGCACTTTCTCGGGCCAATGGTCTAAGTCTTTGAGGCTGTCCAACAGATCGTCTGCAAAATCGGAAATCCGAAAAAACCATTGTGTCAGCTCACGGCGTTCGACGTCTGCGCCGGACCGCCAGCCTTTACCATCGATGACTTGCTCATTGGCCAGCACCGTCATATCCACCGGATCCCAGTTCACCACGGCGTTTTTGCGATAAACCAGCCCGGCGTCTAAGAAATCCAGAAACAGCGCCTGTTGTTGGCCATAGTATTCGGGATCACAGGTTGCGAACTCTCTGGACCAATCGATAGAAAGCCCAAGAGGTTTCATCTGGCTGCGCATCACATCGATATTGCTGTATGTCCAGTCTTTGGGGTGTCCACCGCTGGCCATAGCCGCATTCTCGGCAGGCATCCCAAAGGCGTCCCATCCCATCGGATGCAGCACAGAAAACCCGCAAGACATTTTATAGCGGGCAATGACATCGCCCATCGTATAATTGCGGACATGGCCAATGTGGATACGCCCCGAGGGGTAGGGAAACATCTCCAGCACGTAATACTTTGGACGGTCGTCGGCGTGCGCTTCAAACACCTTGGCCTGATCCCAGGCCTGTGCCCACTTGGCCTCTATCTCTGTGTGATCGTAAACGCCCATGAGACGTCTAGAGTGTGCTGTCTTGAATGCGCAGCTGACGCGCACGTGTGAGGATTGCATCTTCGATCTGGCGTTGCACGTCAGCAGTGACAGGTCCAGAGCGGGTGCGCAAAGCCACGGTAAGCGCGCGCGCATCCAAGGCGGGATCGGTGATCAACACGGTTCCGGCATAGGCTTGCCCGCCGCCGGGCGGGGTGCCAAACCCGTAATCAATGACGCCCGAGAACGGGTCCGCCGCCTCTATGGGGAGGAAATTCAACACCTCAAGCGTTGCCTGCCAAATATAGCGGTTCACCTCAAGGGTGACATTCGGATCGTCTGTATTCTCAAATAAGTCAAAGATAGAACCCCGCTCGTTGCTAAACTCCTCTGGCAACTCTTGATTGGCCGCGCGCGCCTCGCGCCTGTCTCCGCCACCACAGGCACAGAGCACTCCACATATAAAAACACATAGAAAATTGCGGAAATACTTTGTCACGTTTTGCCCTCCGATCAGCACATTGGCAATCTCTTTGCGTTCCTAACCGAGGGGGCGCGGACGGGCAAGAGCAAGCCTATCCCCCAAACACTCTTATTGTGAAGCAGCTTACCATGTCAGCCAGCGCGTGCGGCAGGTTTGGTCCTTGTATTTTGAGAGTTCTTCAAGCTCCATCATTATGATATGTGAATCATAACCTCCGTATTTTGTACCCTTCAGCAATGCGCCAGCCTGAGAAACGATATCTTCATAATCCTTTGGGTTTTCACGCTTCAGAACCAGCCCGGTATCCTCACGCCATGCAAACCAAAAGTCATCACGATGATTTTCTTGCTGGGCACGACCGTGAACTGTTGTTTCCGTTGCATAAAATGGCCAAGCATCGCCCGGCAGCAAAGACCTTCCGTTTGGAAACTTGGGAACGATATCCGGCCTGAAGTAAGGTCGACTAAGATCGAGAAGCGCCTGTTTGCCGATGTTTAGACCATTGGGCAGACGCACACAGGCGGTTGGAACGCCCCAGATATACACAAAACTGAGACCTAAAATTAGGCTGCCCCCGATAAAGGCCCTGCCAACCCTAGCCATAAGAACTTCGAGATGTATCAGCGTAGATTTGGCCCATCAGCGCACCCGACCAGGCATCGGTTATGGAGTAAGGCTCACCCGTGTGAACGCCAAGACGCCGTGGACCCGTCGAAGGTAAGCCAACACGCCCGCGAACATAGTCATCGATGGGGCGGTGAATGTTCTCAAAGATCGTCTCGCCAAGATCAACAACTTCGATCCCAAGGTCAATTGGGTCCGCAAACTCATCCGTCAAATAGAAATCGAATGTACCCTGAATGATCAGAATACCATTTTCCTTGTTTACAGTTCCGGTAAACGTCCCGCCAATCACCGTGTCGCCAATACGAAAAGCTATTCCCGTCATGCCATATGATTTACCAAATGGGTAGATGAAACCACCGTTACGTTTGTTCCGTGCTTCCTGTGTGAAAACAGGCTTGAAAAGCCTTCCTGTAAATGTGGTGTTCGATGAACATCTGGGCAGCATCTCCGCCTATAAATGCTTCACCCTTAAAGCTTCCTTGTAGCAGTTAATTTTTTGTTAACCATATAAGCGCACGCCGCACATCAGCTTCGAGTTGCTGAAAAGACCGCTAGACTGAGATGGGAGAAGAGTGAAGACGCTATGCTACGCTGCGCTGTCACGCAGAATGAGATCACCCATAAATGGCTTTAACATCAGCTTTATGCCGTGTGTTCGCAGAAGGCCGTTTGCTTGTATCGCTTGCCCAATCATACACAGCCCGACCGAAGGCTTGAAAAAGCTGACGAGAGACAGGGTCTTGGGCGGCGCGATATTCCGGGTGCCATTGCACAGACAATGTAAAACCAGGCGCATCGGCGATATACAGCGCTTCTTCTGTGCCGTCTTCAGCGCGACCATCAATCACGATACCTGGCCCAATTGTTTTAATGCCTTGACCATGCAACGTGTTTGTCGTGACCTCTGTGGCGCCAAACAGCTTGGCGAAAGGTCCCCCTTCAGTCAAAACCACCGTGTGCATTTTGGAAAACTTCTCATCAAGTGTCCCATCAGGCGGCATGCGATGGTTCATGCGTCCCTCAAGCTCTCGGATTTCAGGATAAAGAGAGCCCCCCATGGCCACATTCACCTCCTGAAAGCCCCGGCAAATGCCTAAAATCGGCTGCCCACGTTCGACACAGGCGCGAATGAGCGGCAACGTGAGGGCATCGCGCGCTTCGTCAAACGCGCCATGGGCCTCGGTCACTTCTTCGCCGTAGTGCTCTGGGTGAACGTTAGGGCGTGCACCGGTGAACAAAAAGCCATCGCATATCTCCAGAAGATCTTCAACGCGCACAAATGTCGGATCACTCGGCACAATCAACGGTATGCACTCCATGACTGCGGCCACTGCTTCGGCGTTCATGGTGCCCCCTGCATGCACAGGGTATTGATCGTTAATCAGGTAGCTATTTCCGATAATGCCAACGACGGGGCGGGTCATGTATTCTCCGTTTTTATTCATGTTTAACATAGTGTCGAGGCGTCAGTCACGAAACCCAGACACAGAATTACCGTTTATCTGCGCACACACCTTATGCATCACCGATCAAACCCGCCGCCTGAATGCCCGCTAAAGCAGCCGTGGCATCATTATCCGATGTGTCGCCGGTCACGCCAACAGCCCCGATCACATGGCCTTCTGTGTCCTTGATCAGAACACCACCGGGCACTGGGATCACTTGCCCGCCATAAACACCATTCACCGCCGCCATAAAATAGGCCTGCTGCTCTGCCCGGGCCATTTGTGCCGACCCCGGCATCCCCAGCATGATCGCGCCATAGGCTTTGCCATGGGCAATTTGAAACCGGCCCGGGGCGGCGCCGTCTTCGCGTTCAAAGGTTTTGACGTGGCCACCGGCGTCCAAAACAATCACGGAAAGAGGTTTCAAGCCCATCTCTTGGCCTTTGGACACTGTGCTGGCGATGATGGTCTTGGCGGTGTCGAGAGACAGTTGAGACATGGAAAAGCTCCTATTGAGACTGTGCTTTGCGCTCTAGCCGATAGGCATGGAGCACAGGTTCAGTGTAGCCCGAGGGCTGGCTGCGGCCTTCAAAAACCAAAGCCCGTGCGGCCCGAAATGCGACGCCATCAAAACCAGGGGCCATTGGCACATAAGCCGGGTCTTCGGCGTTTTGCCCGTCGACAACCGCCGCCATCTTACGCAGGATCGTGTCAACTTCTTCTTCTGTGACCACCCCATGGTGCAGCCAGTTCGCAATGTGTTGCGCTGAAATGCGGCAGGTCGCTCTGTCTTCCATAAGACCAACGCCGCTGAGATCCGGCACCTTTGAACATCCCACACCTTGATCGATCCAGCGCACGACATAGCCCAAGATGCCCTGGGCGTTGTTCTCCACCTCTCGGGTGATTTGTGCTTTGGACCAGCCGCCGAACCGGGCCAGGGGAAGCTCTAAGAGCGCATCGACGGAGGACCGCCGCCCCCCGGCGCGCAATTTGGCCTGTACCGCAAACACATCCACCTGATGGTAGTGAAGCGCATGCAGCGTCGCCGCCGTCGGCGACGGGACCCAGGCGCAATTCGCCGCCGCTTTGGGGTGCGCGATTTTTTGCTCCAACATGGCCGCCATCTGATCGGGCATGGCCCACATGCCTTTGCCGATTTGCGCCTTGCCAGAAAGGCCACATTCCAGGCCAATGTCCACGTTGAGGTTTTCATACGCAGTGATCCAGCCTTTGTGCTTGATCATGTCTTTGCGGCTGAACGGCCCGGCCTCCATACTGGTGTGGATCTCATCGCCAGTGCGATCCAGAAAGCCAGTGTTGATAAACGCCACCCGATGCTGGGCCGCACGAATACATTCCTTGAGGTTGACGGACGTCCGCCGCTCTTCATCCATGATCCCAAGCTTGACGGTATAGTGTGGCAGACCGAGCACCTCTTCCACACGGCCATAGGTTTCATTGGCAAAGGCGACCTCTTCAGGACCATGCATCTTCGGTTTGACGACATAGACGGACCCGACCACCGAATTGCCGCCCTCCTGCGCCAAATCATGCTTGGCAATCAGCACTGTGATCATCGCATCCATCAGGCCTTCGAAAATTTCATCACCATCCTGGTCCAGCACCGCCGGGGTTGTCATCAGATGCCCCACATTGCGCACCAACAAGAGCGCGCGCCCTTTCAACGTCACCGCCCCGCCATCTGGACCTGTGTATGTCACATCAGGGTTCAGGCGGCGTGTGATCGTTTTGCCGCCTTTTTCAAACGTTTCCTCCAAATCGCCCTTCATCAGCCCAAGCCAATTGCGATAGGCCAGCACCTTATCCGCCGCATCCACACAGGCCACCGAGTCTTCACAGTCCATGATCGCAGACACCGCACTTTCCAGGCGGATATCTGCCAGCCCGCATCGGTCATGCGCCCCGATTGGGTGGGTGCGATCAAACACCAACTCGACATGAAGCCCGTTGTTTTTCAGAACCACGCGATCAGGCGCCATGGGATGGCCGCGATAGCCAACAAATTGCTCTGGGTTGTCCAGTGGTTTGTCATCCACAAAAAGCGCACCATTGTGCACATAATAGCGCCGAACACTAGTATGACTGGTGCCATGCAACGGGAACGTGGCATCCAAAAACACCCGCGCCCGGGCCACAACCCGTGCGCCGCGACCTGTGTCGTATTCGCCTCTGGGCATAGGCCCCGCCATGGCATCCGTGCCATAAAGCGCGTCATAGAGGCTGCCCCAGCGGGCATTGGCGGCATTGAGCGCATATCGGGCATTGGTGATCGGGACAACCAACTGTGGCCCCGGCACCTCGGCAATCTCGGGATCAACGTGGGTGGTGGCAATCTCAAACGCCTCTCCCTCGGGCACGAGATACCCGATTTTCTCCAGAAAAGCGCGGTAGCGCGCATGGTTATGGGGCTTGTCCCGATGGTCAAGATGCCAGGCGTCAATCTGGGATTTCAGGGCGGCGCGTTTATCCAGAAGCGCACGGTTTTGACCCTTGTAACCATGGATGAGTGCGGAAAACCCTGCCCAAAATTCTGGGCTTTGCACACCACTGCCTGGCAGAGCCTCGTCTTCGACAAAACGGTATAAGGCGTCATCCACGTGCAACCCGGCAGCTTCCATGCGGTGTGGCATCTGTCCTCCAAAATCTTGTTTGGCGTTTCTCCAGAAAAGTTACACGCTGCTATATCACGCGTCGTTGCAAGGCAAGTGACGCTTATCGCTTTTCATGCTTTAGATTGCTTTTGGCCGCAGCCTTCCGACATTGCCCCGAGCAATAGCGCACGTTTTCCCAATCGCGTTCCCATTTTTTCCGCCACGTAAAGGGTCGCTGACATATCGGGCAAATTTTCTGTGGCAAGTCCGATTTGCGTATTCCCCGGGGCATCACAGATCAAAGCTCAGTTGTGGATTGGGTTTTGGCTTGCGCACCGGATCCCGTGTAAACTGCCTTGAACGATCCTTGCGAGAGGCATGCTTTGTCACAACGCCTTGGGCTTCGGAATAAAACCCCGGCGTTTGGCGCACTGCCCAGACCCGGTCCCTTGCTGCGCGCGCGGCCTTGGCAGCATCAACAATCGGGGCCGGATAACGACTGCCCAGAAAAGTCCCGGCCCCTGGCCACCGCCAGGGCTCCTGCAGATAGGCAGCGGGCACGGGGGTCAACTCTGGCACCCATCTGCGGGTAAAGAGACCTGTGGGATCCTGGTCATAACCCTGTTTGATCGGATTATATATGCGCAACGTATTGATCCCCGTGGTGCCTGATTGCATTTGCATTTGGCTCCAATGAATGCCGGGCTCATAGTCTGTGAACAATCGCGCCAGCACCGGCCCTGTGCTGCGCCAATCCAGCCAAAGGTGGTAAGAGGCCACGGCAACCACCATGCTGCGCATGCGGAAATTCAGCCATCCCGTGGCCTGAAGAAAGCGCATACAGGCATCGAAAAACGGCAATCCCGTTTGTCCGGCAGCCCAGGCCGCGATGCGCTGCGCATTAGGTTCAAACGGCCTGAGGCCCTCATACGCACTGTGGAGGCATCGGAGATCAAGATCGGGGGCATCTTCCAGCTTTTGCATGAAATGATCCCGCCAAGCGAGACGAGATGTGAAAGACTTTAGGGATTTCTTCCACATAGGTGCCCCGTTCAGCTCCCCCCTCCGTGTCAGTGTGGTTTGAATGACCTCTCGGGTCGAGAGTGTTCCCCAAGCCAGATGCGGGCTGAGGCGTGAGCATGCCTGCGCTCCGTCTAAAGGGGAGGACATCGACGTGCGATACGGTTCACCGCGTTCGGTCAAAAATGAGGCCAAAAGTTTCATCCCCGCATCTCGCCCGCCCTTTTGGCGTTCTGGGCAGGGATCCCACTCTAAGCCCAAAGCCCGCGCCTCCGGCAACGGCTCTGAGACTGCAGGTATCTTTTGCAGCGGCTTTGGTGGCGCAAACGGCTCAGCCATGAAACGATCCCGTGCCTTCGACCACCCATCGCGGGATCTCAGCCGTCGGGTAACAGCGTTTTGAGGGAGTTCGCGCCACGCAACACCATTTGCCCGCGCCCATCCCGCCACCCGTTTGTCGCGCGCATAGGACCAGGTGATGCCTGTCTCCTCATGGCTGATGAGTGTCGTGATGTTGTGAGATACGCGTAAACTTTCCAACACCTGCACGGCTTCACCATAGCGTGTGACCAGCGGCGCGCCCAAACTGTGCAAGGCCATATCCAGGCTGGCTAAGCTCTCAACCACAAACCGCCATTGTCGCGCAGACGCATCGGGCTGTGCCCACATTTCAGGCTCGACAATATAAAGCGGGATCACAGGACCGTCCAGGTCCGCCGCCAAAACCAACGCTGGGTGATCGACAACCCGCAAGTCACGTTTGAACCAAACAACACTCACCATACGAGAACAAATAATGAACTGAATAACTGGGTCAATTGTTATGTACCGGTTTTCGTGCCTCCAGAGTGATTTGACGGCATGTTTTGT
>CAWUJT010000058.1:0-15500 GCA_963922715.1 uncultured Thalassobacter sp. | reverse complement strand
CCCGCGCGCGCCGCTCTTCTGATATCAATGAACATCAGAAAAGCGGCGGTTTCTATGGCAAAACTTTACGACTCGGGCGTTTCCACCAAATTATCGTCTTCCGAGGCGGCAGAGCCGATATCATCGAAAAGCTCTGCAATCTCAAATTCCGCAGCAGCCTCTTCTTCCGCCGCGCGATCTTGAATCGATTTGCCCGAGGCCTGAAGCTCGGCCTCTTCGGTTGAGCGTGCAACGTTTAACGTGATCTCAAGATCAACCTCAGGGTGCAGCCGCACATGGACACTGTGCAGGCCAAGCTCTTTGATGGGGCGTACAAGGGCCACTTGTTTGCGGTCCAGAATAAATCCATCGGCTGCGGCCACATCTGCCACATCACGCGGACTGACAGAGCCATAAAGCGCGCCCGCGTCAGAGGCTGATCGGATCACGATGAACTGTTTGCCCTCAAGACGCGCGGCCAGATCCTCGGCCTCTTTCTTGGTTTCAAGGTTCTGCGCCTCAATCTGGGCTTTTTGTGTCTCAAATTGCGCGATATTGGCCTCGGACGCGGTCAGCGCTTTGCCTTGTGGCAGCAAATAATTGCGGGCAAACCCAGGTTTCACATCCACCACATCGCCCATTTGGCCAACTTTTGCGACCCGTTCAAGAAGGATGACTTGCATCTTACTCTCCTTATTTCACTGCATATGGCAGCAGTGCCACAAATCTTGCGCGTTTGATGGCGCGGGCCAGTTCGCGTTGCTTTTTCGCAGATACGGCACTGATGCGGGACGGCACGATTTTACCCCGTTCAGAAATATACCGCTGCAAAAGCCGCGTGTCTTTGTAATCAATTTTCGGGGCTTTATCGCCCGAAAACGGGCAGACTTTGCGGCGACGGAAAAACGGTTTTGTTGACATGGTCCCTCTCCTCAATTCCGTGATGATGATTTGCGGTCATCGCTGTCGCGATCCCGGTCCCGGTCTTCACGTTTGCGCATCTGCACAGAGGGCCCATCATCATGCTTGTCAACTTTGATGGTCAGAACGCGCATCACGTCTTCGTGAATACGCATCAAGCGTTCCATCTCTTGCACGCCATTGGCGGCTGAGTCTGTGCGCAAAAAGGAATAATGGCCTTTGCGATTTTTGTTGATTTTGAAGGCCATTGTTTTCAGGCCCCAGTACTCATTATCGACGATTTTGCCGCCTTGGCCTTCCAGTATCGTGCCAAAATGTTCGGCCAGACCTTCGGCTTGGGCCTGAGACAGGTCTTGCCGCATGATCACCACATGCTCATAAAGAGGCATCTTCTCTCCAATTCAAATCGAGCGCGTTTCATAGACAAGAGTTGATCCCGCCATCTTGTCACGAGAGCCCACGCTGTAAATTATTTTGCGGGATAAAGGTTCGTATAGGCATTTTGCCGCGAAATGCAACCGATCATTGCACCTTTGCACATCTTATGTGGGCTGATGCGTCTTGCCGGACAAAAGAAAGTGCCCCATGTCATCTATATTCTATATTCGAGATCACAACAGGAGTTATCACCATGATCCGCACACTCACTGCCTCTGTTTTGTCCTTTGGGCTTGTTACACCGGTGCTGGCCGCTGACACTTATGCTTTGGATGCCAGCCACAGCCAAATCATCTTTTCCTACGATCACCTTGGCTATTCCACAACCTACGGTATGTTTTCTGGTTTTGAAGGTGAAATAGACTATGATGCGGACAATCCCGCAGCCTCTAGCGTTTCTGTGTCCATGCCGGTGCGTTCGATGCTGACAGGCTGGGAAGCGCGGTTTAATCACTTCATGGCGGATGATTTCTTTGGCGCGGGTGACGATGAAATGATCAGCTTCACCTCTACATCGATTGATGTCACCGGGGAGGATACAGCCTTGATCACCGGCGATCTGACCTTGAATGGGGTGACAAAACCCGTTGTACTTGATGCGAAACTCAACAGCGCGGGCACCCATCCGATGGCCGGGAAACCTTGGCTTGGGTTTGATGCCACCACAACGCTTTTGCGCACCGATTATGGATTAGGGCAGTTTGCACCCTTTGTCAGCGATGAAGTTGCGGTGATAATCTCCATCGAGGCTGGCTTGGCCGAATAAGACACCATTGTGACTATCTGGCTGGCGCGGCCTCCTCTCGAGGCTGCGCCGATAACTTATTTTGCCCAAACCCAGGGACGTGTGTATTCCCCCAAGGTTTCTGACAGCTTGGTGTCATCCACGTCGCCCGTGGGTTTGAGATGCGCCACCAAGCCAAGCTTTTTGTCTTCGACAACCTGTATGACTTCTGCGGCGATATCAGCCTCTTGCAGGGCATGGTTGTAAATACGCGTGATGGCGCGTTTGCGCAGATCCGGCTTGAACACTTTGCCCACGGCGGTTTTCGGCAGCTCATCGAGGATTTCGATATATTTTGGGCAAGCGGCGCGTTCATGCACGTGTTGATCGGCATGGGCCAAAAGCTCTTCCGGGGTTGTCTCGGCCCCGTCCACAAGTTCGACATAAGCGCATGGCAACTCTCCGGCGAAAGCATCGGGTTGACCAATTGCCCCCACAAAGGCCACCGCTTCATGGCTGGCGAGCGCTTCTTCAATATCGGCCGGGTCAATGTTGTGGCCGCCACGGATAATCAGGTCTTTGGCACGGCCTGTGATCCAGAGATATCCATCGGCATCGATACGGCCCAGGTCCCCGGTGCGCAGATACACATCGTGGTGGAATAGGTTGTGGTTTTTGTCCTTTTCGGTGTAGGTGGAGCCTTCGAACACCCCAGGGCTATCGATACAGACTTCGCCGATCTCATCCACACCGCATTCGATTACATCGCCATTGATATGCCTAAGGATTTTTACGTCTGTGTGCATAAACGGAATGCCCACCGAACCCACCTTCTTTTGACCGTCCACAGGGTTGACACTGACCAGGCATGTCGCCTCTGTCAGACCATAGCCTTCGACGATATTGACACCTGTTGCCGCCTCAAACCGCTTGAAAAGTTCCACCGGCAACGGTGATGAACCGGAAAAGGCCGTTTTTACGCTGGAGACATCGGCATTTACCTCCCGTTGCATCAAAGCGGCTATCGCTGTTGGCACAGTGATCACAAAGCTGATTTTATAGCGTTCAATCAGTTTCCAGAAATTGTCGAACACACCTTCGCCGCGATAGCCTTGCGGGGTGGGAAAGACCACATGCGCACCACTTGCAATCATTGCCATCAAGATGACGTGGCAGGCAAACACATGAAACAAGGGGAGGGGGCAGATGACATTGTCCTGTTCAGAGAACAACAAGCGATGTCCCAGCCAACCGTTGTAAATGATCCCGGAATATTTATGCTGTGCCACTTTGGGCATGCCTGTGGTGCCGCCGGTGTGGAAGTAGGCCGCCACCCGATCGCCGTCACTGTCTGCGAACGTAAGCGCATCGGCCCGTTCCTTCGCAATCTCTTTGGCATAGGATAGAACACGCGCGTTATGAGACACCGGGTTCTTTGGGCGAATCAAAGGCACGATTAGCTTTTTGACCCCGGCAAGATAACGCAGCAGATCCACTTCTAGAATTGTTTTGACATTGGGCGCGAAGCGCACCGCCTCGGCCACTTTTTGGGGCACATCGGTTTTTGGAAACGCTTTCAGCGTGACCACGACCTTAGCATCTGTCTCGCGCAAAATTGCAGCGATTTGTTCGGCATCAAGCAAGGGGTTGATGGGATTGGCGATGCCCACAATCGCCCCGCCAATCAACACAGCCGCTGTTTCATTACAGTTTGGCAAGATGTAGGCGACGGAGTCGGTCTCTTCCACCCCGAGCCTGCGCAGCAAATTGGCGGTTTGAATGACGCGGCCGCGAAATTGGCTCCAGGTGAGCGTTTCAGCCGGATCCGTTGGTCCCGATGTCAGCTGGAATGTGATTGCGGGCCTGTCAGGGAATTTCGCCGCAGTGTTGCTGAGCAATTCATGGAGTGTTTTGGCGGGTGCGACCTCTGGCCAAGGCTCTGCGGCTTCAATCGCTTTGATATCGTCTAAATTGGCAAAAGATGCCATGATCGTTCCTCCCATTATATGCTTTTACGTCTTTTTTTTCGAATTTGGCGTCGATTGACCTGTTTGACAACTCTGACGCGACGGAAAATGCACTTCAAAACACAGTATCTATCTCAAGGCCAAAGTGCAACTTGCGTTGATAGCGTGTTCTTTTTATCGACCACCCATGAAACCGATCATATATCAGATGTCTGAAGGCCTGACCCAAGAAGAGAAAATGTTCGCGGCTGTTGCGCAGACCCCGCTGCAGCGCTACTTGTCAGTGTGGCGGGCGCACACACCATCCCTTGTGGTTCCGCGGAAATATGCTGTGGCGTCTTGGTTTGATACCGCGAAAGATGATCTAAACGCCCGGGGGTGGCCGATTTTTATGCGCGCCACGGGCGGTGATATTACACCACAAGGCCCTGGTATCGTGAATGTCAGTCACATCTATACTGTGCCCGCAGGCGCGCAGTTCAGTCTTGATCGAGAATATGACCGGCTTTGCACGCCAATTGAGATGGCACTTGGCGGACAAGCCAAGCGCGGGTGGCAGCGGCACTCTTTCTGTGATGGAGCCTACAACGTAGTATGCAATGGTCAAAAATTTGCCGGAACCGCGCTGCGCATTCGGCGCGCAAAAGCAGATCCAAGCCGCATGGTGGTTCTGGCCCATGCGCTGATGCTGATTGAACGCCCTGCGTTCCCTGCCATCTCGGCAATAAATGTCTTTTTGGAGTATGCCGGACGCCCGCCTGACATTTCTTTGGAGGCGCATACATCTTTGCCCTCTGATCTCTCTGAGAAGGCTTTTTTAGAACGTCTTTGTGACGAATTTACCGCGATGACAGATCTCGGTATGTTGCGCTCGATTTCGATTGACGCTTGACGACGCTGCGAAACCTGTCAAACCGCATTTATGGCGACTGGAGAGCTTTATATCGACTTGGAAGCGATTGCTGCGAACTGGCGTGCGCTGGAGCGTCTAAGCGGCGCAGAGGTGCAAACTGCCGCTGTTGTAAAAGCCAACGCCTATGGATTGGGCCTTTATCCTGTGGCGCGCAGATTGGCGGATGAAGGTGTAAAACACTATTTCGTTGCTGTTGCCGAAGAAGGCACGCAATTGCGTCGTATCCTAGGTGAAGGCCCGGAAATCAGCGTTTTGTCGGGGTATATGCTGGACGATACGCAGGCATTTAAACAGGCGCGTTTGGTCCCCATGATCAACTCGATTCAGCAGTTGACAGCGTTTTTCGAAGCCTTGCCCGGGCATCCGTTCGGGGTGCAACTCGATACAGGGATGAACCGTCTTGGATTTGGCCTTCAGGACTGGGCGGCGGTGGCAGAAATCGCCCTTGAAGCGCGCCCGAAGTTGATCATGTCGCATCTGGCCTGTGCCGACGATCCAAGCCATCCTATGAATGCGCAACAGTTGAAAAAATTTCAGTATATGACGGAAGGGGTTTCTGTGCCTCGGTCGCTTGCGGCTACGGGGGGCATTCTGCTGGGGCGCGACTTTCACTTTGATGTCACGCGTCCTGGCATCGGGCTTTATGGCGGCGCGCCCTTTGAAGATGCAGAGCCGGTCTGTGAGGTGACGCTGCCGGTCATCCAATGCCGAACCATACCCCCGGGGGAGAGCGTGGGCTATGGCGGCACCTGGACGGCGAAAGCGCCGTCGCGGATCGCAACCATATCGGCGGGATATGCCGATGGTATTTTTCGGGCCTTGTCGGGGCGGTGTGATGTCTATGCAGGACCAGTGCCCTGCCGGCTGGTGGGGCGGATTTCCATGGATCTGATCGGGGTCGATGTCTCACACCTTGATACGGATCCCACGGAATTGGCCCTGATCTGCCCGTATCAAACCATCGACCAACTGGCGGAAAGAGCCGGGACAATCGGCTATGAAATTCTGACAAGTCTCAGCCCCCGATACCGGCGCCGTTATAAAGGCCTGCGGGCATGATCATCCCCAGCCTTGCCGCACTAGGGAAGGCGACCCTGTCGGGGGTTGGCCTGGTGGGCCAGGTGACGCTGTTTACCGCAAGAACGCTGTGGCATCTTTTGACCCCGCCGTTTTACATGCGCGAATTCCTTCACGCGCTTTTGACAATTGGATATCTGTCGCTGCCGGTTGTCGGGCTGACGGCCTTTTTTACAGGCGGCGCGCTTGCCTTGCAGATCTATGCCGGGGGCGCGCGCTTTAACGCCGAGGCTGTGGTGCCCTCCATCGTTGCCATTGGCATGGTGCGGGAGCTTGGCCCGGTTTTGGGCGGGTTGATGGTTGCGGGACGTGTGGCGGCCGCGATTGCCGCTGAAATCGGCACGATGAAAGTGACCGAACAGATCGACGCGCTGGTGACACTTTCAACACATCCGATGAAATATCTCACCGCACCGCGGGTGTTGGCTGCAACATTGACGGTTCCCATCTTGGTGGCCGTCGGTGATGCGATTGGGATTTTTGGCGGCTATGTGGTGGGCATCACTCGGCTGGATTTTAATGCGGCGGCATACTTGCAAAATACGGTTGAGTTCCTGGAATTCTGGGATGTGGCCTCTGGCCTGGTGAAGGGCGCTGTGTTTGGGTTTATCGTGGCGCTGATGGGATGCTACAATGGGATGCAGTCAGGTCGCGGCGCCCAGGGCGTCGGGCGGGCCACCACCAATGCTGTGGTCTCTGCCTCTGTCCTGATCCTGGCGGCGAACTTCCTTCTGACAGAGGCGTTTTTCGCGGCATGATTGAGTTGACAGATGTGCATAAATCCTTTGGCTCCCATGCTGTGCTGCGCGGCGTGAACATCTCGGTCACCAAGGGAGAGAGCTTGGTGATCATTGGCGGCTCTGGCACCGGCAAATCCGTCACCATCAAAGCCATCCTGGGGCTTGTTCATCCAGATCGCGGCACGATTACCGTGGATGGGCAGGCGATCAATGCCGGCAATCGAGATCGCTTCCTTGATCGTTTTGGGATGCTTTTCCAGGGGGCGGCGCTGTTTGACAGTTTGCGCGTGTGGCAGAATGTGGCTTTCCGCTTGCTGCGCGGGGCGCATAAATGCCCGAAGGCCGAGGCGCGGGCCATTGCGATTGAAAAGCTGCGCCGTGTGGGACTTGGGCCAGAGGTGGCGGACCGTTATCCGGCAGAGCTGTCGGGGGGGATGCAAAAACGTGTGGGCTTGGCGCGCGCCATTGCCGCGGAGCCGGAGATCATCTTTTTCGATGAGCCCACCACGGGGCTCGATCCGATCATGGCGGGCGTGATCAATACATTGATCCGAGAGATCGTGGTGGAGATGGGGGCCACGGCCATCACCATCACCCATGATATGAGCTCGGTGCGGGCGATTGCGGACCAGGTGGCGATGCTGCACGATGGCAAAATCCGCTGGTCCGGATCGGTGCAAGATATGGACACAACATCAGACCCTTATGTGCAACAGTTCATCCATGGCCGCGCCGAAGGGCCGATTGAGGCGGTGCGGTGATACTCTATAGATCTACAGGGCAAGAAGAATTTAATTCTGGTATCATCGGTGAAATTGAGGTTATCGCGGAATATCGAGACGACGTGCAGGTGAGGTAACAGGATGCGCAATTATCGAATTTGCGGCAATATTCTGTTGCTCCTTCTGTTTCCCATCGCCTGGTTCGCGCCGCTTCTCAGGGCCGGGTTCCTGCCGCTCTTTGGGCTGTCGGAAATCTCCATCATCACCGGCTTGCAATCCCTGTGGGGCACAGACCCTGTGCTGGCGCTTGTCGTCACTTTTCTGGCGATCTTTGCCCCGTATGCCAAGTGCATTGGCCTCGCGCTGGTGCAATTCCATCTGATGCGGGCGCGGGTTTTGCCCGTGCTCACGTGGCTGGGGAAGCTTGCGATGGCCGATGTGTTTCTGATTGCGCTTTATATCGTCGTCCTCAAAGGCATCGGCGTTGGCCGCGTTGAAACCGCCTGGGGGCTTTATCTGTTCACCGCTTGTATTCTGCTGAGCCTTCTGCTCTCGATCCTTGAGGTGCAGCAGCGGAGGCGCGCATAATGGCAAAACCTGTGACCACATTCTCCTGCACGCAGTGCGGTGCGGTTTACAAAAAGTGGGTTGGACAGTGTGAGGCTTGCGGGAAATGGAACACGATCCAGGAAGATGTGCCGCTCTCCCAGAGGCCTGGGGCAAAATCCCTCGGGGCAGTGAAAGGCAAACGCCTGGCGCTCAGCACCTTGGCCACCGAAGAAGCGGCCCCGCCGCGTGTCTTGTCCGGTGTGGGGGAGTTGGACCGCGTACTCGGCGGCGGGCTTGTTCCTGCTTCCGCCACCCTTGTGGGCGGCGATCCAGGCATCGGCAAATCAACCCTACTGTTGCAAACCTCCGCCAGCTATGCGGCCCAAGGTCTGAACGTGATTTACGTCTCGGGCGAAGAGGCCACAGCGCAGGTGCGGCTGCGGGCTGCCCGCTTGGGGTTGAGCGCGGCCTCTGTCAACCTTGCCGCAGAGACGAATTTGCGCAATATCCTCACCACACTTGAAGCCGAAAAACCCGCGCTGGCGGTGATCGATTCGGTGCAAACCATGTGGCTCGACACGATTGAGGCCGCGCCCGGCTCTGTCACCCAGGTACGTGCGGCGGCGCACGAGTTGACCAGCTTTGCCAAACGGTTTGGAACGGCCGTTATTCTGGTCGGCCATGTCACCAAAGACGGGCAGATTGCAGGCCCACGGGTGGTGGAGCATATGGTGGACACGGTGCTTTATTTCGAGGGGGAGCGCGGCCATCAGTTCCGGCTGTTGCGCGCGGTGAAAAACCGTTTTGGTCCCGCGGATGAAATCGGTGTGTTTGAGATGACCGGGGCAGGGCTGTCGGAAGTCACCAACCCTTCGGCTTTGTTCCTGGACGGGCGCGACACGGCCGCACCGGGATCGGTGGTGTTTGCGGGCATTGAGGGCACGCGCCCGCTTTTGGTGGAGATACAGGCCCTGGTTGCGCCGTCTGTCCATGCACAATCGCGCCGCGCTGTTGTGGGCTGGGACGCGGGCCGCCTGGGGATGTTGTTGGCGGTTTTGGAGGCGCGTGCCGGTATCTCGTTCCAGGGGCTTGATGTGTACCTCAACGTCGCGGGCGGCCTGCGGATTACAGAGCCTGCGGCCGATCTTGCGGTTGCGGCGGCGGTGCTGTCGGCACGGGAAGATGCGGCCTTGCCAGACAGAACGGTTGTTTTTGGCGAAATCAGCTTATCAGGCACGCTGCGCCCGGTCAGTCAGAGCGAAACACGGCTCAAAGAGGCGCAAAAACTTGGTTTTGACACGGCAATTGTGCCAAAAGGCAGCACGTTCGGGTCAGAAACACTTGCGCATTCGGGTCTGCGCGTTCAAACAGTTCCCGATCTTGCAACATTTGTCGGCGAAACGTTCGGTGCTGCATAAACGTGAGAGAGGCAAAAGCGATGGATGGAATAAATTACATAGATCTGATTGTGTTGGCTGTGTTGCTGATCTCAGGCATCCTGGCCTATGTCAGAGGTTTTGTGCGAGAGATGACAGCCATCGCGGCCTGGGTCTTGGCCTTTGTTTTGGCGTTTGCGTTCGCGGGCACATTCAAACCCATCATCATGGAAGTCCCCGTCCTGAATGATTTCTTGGGGGACAGTTGTGAATTGTCTATGATTGCTTCTTTTATAGCCGTTTTAACGGTGTCGCTTGTTATCTTGTCATTTTTTGCACCGTTGCTGTCGGCGGCATTAAGACGTTCCAATTCCCTTTCCCGCATAGACCAAACATTAGGGTTTACGTTTGGTGTTCTGCGTGGGGCGCTTTTGGTTGCTGTTGGGTTTCTGATCTATGATCGCGTCACAACCAGTGCACCCATAGAGGTGGTGGATGAAAGTTTATCAGCAGACGTTTTTGCCTCTATCGAAGAGAGCTTGGAGGCGCAAATTCCTGACGATGCACCGGGATGGATTGTGACATATTATGAAGATCTGGTCAGCGAATGTGCGCCGAGTGAAACCGCATTGATGTTCACGTATCCCGACGCAAACACTATATAACATTGTGTCTCAGGCATGCGAAATAAGAGCCTGTCTCTTTGTGAGAGGTGACAAACGCATTGCGAATAGGTATGTAACACTGCGACCTGTTCTGAAACAGAGACGATGACACAGATATTTTCTTGGCGCGGCCATCCCTTTGACGACGATAAACTGCGCGAA
The DNA here is from genome assembly GCA_963922715.1 of uncultured Thalassobacter sp. Classification (GTDB taxonomy): domain Bacteria; phylum Pseudomonadota; class Alphaproteobacteria; order Rhodobacterales; family Rhodobacteraceae; genus CAWUJT01. The sequence continues at coordinate 5,267 of CAWUJT010000058.1, read as the reverse complement.
GAATGCGGCGTTTTTGGTGTTATCGGATCTTCTGATGCGGCACAATTCGTGGCATTGGGATTGCACGCTTTGCAGCATCGTGGCCAGGAGGCGGGTGGCATTGTGGCGCACCACCCTGAACAAGGGTTCAACTCTGTCCGGCGGTTTGGCTATGTTCGGGACAATTTCACTTCGTCTGATGTGATGGCGGCTCTGCCCGGATCACTTGCGATTGGTCATGTGCGCTATTCCACCGCTGGCACCAAAGGGGCAACCGCCATCCGCGATGTGCAGCCGTTTTTTGGCGAGTTCTCCAAAGGGGGGGCGGCAATTGCCCACAATGGTAATATCACCAATGCGGAAGAGTTGCGCCGCGAGTTGATAGAGCGCGGGTCGATCTTTCAATCTTCGTCAGACAGTGAATGTATCATTCACCTGATGGCACGCTCGTTGCAAAAAACGATCCCTGAACGGATGAAAGATGCACTGCGCCGTGTGGAAGGGGCATTTTCGATCGTGGCGATGACCCGTTCCAAACTGATTGGTGTGCGTGATGCGTTGGGGGTTCGTCCCTTGGTTCTGGGCCGGTTGGGGGATGGCTATGCTTTGGCCTCGGAGACCTGTGCGTTGGACATCATTGGTGCGGAGTTTTTGCGAGAGGTTGAGCCAGGCGAAATGATTGTCATCGACGCCGAGGGCACGCTCACCAGCCACAGGCCGTTTGAAGCGGTGCAATCACGGTTTTGCATCTTTGAACATGTTTATTTTAGCCGCCCCGATTCTCTTTTAGGTGGACGCTCTGTTTATGAAACCCGCGAAGCCATTGGCCGTGAATTGGCGCAAGAAGCCCCTGTTGACGCGGATGTGGTCTGTCCTGTGCCCGATAGCGGGACACCCGCCGCGATTGGCTATGCCCAGGCCTCTGGCATTCCCTATGCCATGGGGATTGTGCGCAACCAATATGTGGGGCGCACCTTCATTGAACCGACAGAGCAAATTCGCAACATGGGGGTGCGCCTGAAACTCAATGTGAATCGCACCTTGATCAAGGGCAAGCGCGTTGTGCTGGTGGACGATTCTGTGGTGCGCGGCACCACCAGCCGAAAGATTAAAGAGATGGTCTATGATGCCGGTGCTGCGGAAGTCCACTTTCGGATTGCCAGTCCGCCCACAGCCTGGCCCTGTTTTTACGGTGTCGATACGCCGCAACGTGAACATCTTCTTGCCGCCAGCATGAGTTCCGAGGACATGCGGAAGCACCTAGATGTCACAAGTTTAAAATTCATCAGCCTCGAAGGGCTTTATCGGGCGGTCGGGGTGGACAAACGCGATCCAAAATCGCCGCAGTATTGCGATGCGTGTTTTTCCGGTGACTATCCAGTTTCCCCAACCGATATGCTGGCAAAAGGTTTTTCCTTAAAACCAGCCGCAGAATAATTCATTATTTTGACATAAACGCCAATCTACGTGTCGATTTATGCACTCCGGCGAAATTGATACCAGCCCGCAACCAACACAGCCGCCAGCAATGCTTTGATCACATCGCCCAGAACAAACGGCATGACGAAGACTGCAAAAAGCTGGTCCAGGCTAAGGCCAATCCAGTTTGCCTCGATCCCAGGTATCCCGGCCAAAGCCCAAGGCCAAAGCAGACCCGGCACATAGAGCAAAGCGGATATGCAAAGTGATGCGGGCACAAGCGCCCAAAGCGCGCGCAGACCTTTATCGGTTACATAACCGGCAAGGGCCGCCATAAACACGAAACCCACCAAAAACCCAGCGGTTGGGCCAACAAATGCAGCGGGTCCTGCAGGGGTTGTGTTGGAAAACACAGGCAGGCCCATCAGACCTTCAAGCAGATAAACACTGACTGTGATTGCGCCCAGCCGTGCGCCATAGGCAAATCCAATGAACAACACTGCAAGGGTTTGCAAGGTCATCGGCACCGGAAAAAAAGGAATGGTTATTTTTGCGGCTAGCGCGATCAGCGCTGTGCCCATAAGAACAAGGATGGCCTGTGTCCAGAAATCCTTTTTGGCCAGAGCTGCGTTCATTCGTGTCATTGTTCACTCCCTTTTTATTTTAGTATCCTATCTCTATCTGCAAAACCAAAGTCAAGTGACGCCTATATTCTCTTGCTCTGGACCGTGGCCTGTGTCACATCAACAAATCATGACATCTCTCCCCCTCGCACTTATCACAGGCGCCTCTCGTGGTTTAGGGGCTTCGGTTGCGGAGGAACTGGCTGCCCATGGGTATCACGTTCTTGCCGTTGCCCGCACCACAAGTGGCTTGGAAGCGCTTGACACGAAAATCAAAGCGCGCGGCGGGCAGGCCACTTTGGCGCCGATGGACATCACCGATGCCAACGCCATGGCATACCTCTGCCGGTCCATTTATGATCGGTGGGGCGGTCTGAGTTTATGGATACATACAGCCCTTCATACCGCACCGCTGACGCCTGCACAGCATGTCGATGAGAAAGACATGACAAAGAGTATAACAACAAACATTCAGGCGCTGTCACGGTTGATCGTGTATGTCGATCCCTTGTTACGCGGGCAATCGCCTGCCGGGCGGGCCATTTTCTTCGATGATGATCCGGCTGCAAAGTTCACATCCTATTATCATGCGTCAAAAGCGGCACAGCGGGCGCTGATCATCTCGTGGCAAGCGGAAAGCACAACGCCAAATGCACCCATCATAAAGATATTAAAACCAAACCCCATGGCGACGGCCCATCGCGCCCGCTTTTACCCCGGAGAAGATACATCACGGCTAGAGACCCCGCAAACCATGGCCAGGATGTTGCTGCCAAACATATTAGATCAAGCCCCACAGGCTTAAATCAGTCCAAATCAAGAAACCCATTGTCGCGGCTTTCTAAACGCGCCGCGATATGTTCTGCTTTTTCGGCCATCTCTGTCAAACGCTCAACGGTGCGCTCAGGCAAGACTTCCACTCTTTGAACCTCTGGTGGGGGATGGTCTTGCAATTCATCAATACGCGCCGCCTGCTGGCCCAGCTTTTCTTCAAGGATGTGCCGTTCCTCTTCCATGTTCAGGGCTTTGTCCGCAATCATAAGCCCTGCCATCAAAAGCATACGATCTAACGTCAGCCGAACGCCGCTTTCATTCAAAATTGTCGCTTCTTCATCCAGCATTTTTGCAGCTGCGATTAAGTAGTCTTCCTCGCCTGCTTGACAGGCGACAACAAATTCACGCCCGCCGATTGTGATTGTCATGTCAGGCATTGCGTTTTTCCTTTAGAATAGGTTCGAGGTCCGCAATCAGCGCACGCAGCTCTTCAAGATCTGCCGCCCGTGCCTCCTTCAGCGCGTCGAGTTCCGCTTCCATCGCGCGGTTGATGACATCAGGATCGGTGACACCGGAAAGGGCTGATGTTCTGAGTTCTTCCATAAGCTCTAACAGGCCTTTATTCTTAATTTGATCTTTCAAGTCGTCTAAAGGTGTTTGTTCGGTTTTCTGGGCGGCCAGTTCAGCATGGGCTTTTTCAAGCGCGCCTTGCATATCTTTGATGGTTTCTGCCTGTGTCTTTACAAGTTCTTTTGTAGCGTTGTCTGTTTCCCCATTACGATGTGTAGAATGCATCTGGGCCCGCGCCGTGCTTAAGTCATCGGTCAGCTGTGCAATGTCCATATCTTTTTGTTCGACGACACTTTGCAATTCTGTGAGCGTTCGTGCCAAACGCTCCACTTCGTTTGTCGGGACAATTGATTTCAAGCTGGTCTCTATCCGATCAAATGCGGATTTCAGCCGATCTTCAAGCACTTCAAGATGATCTTGTTCTAACATGCGTTTGTCCTTTGTTCATTTATCAGGGCTGAGCCCCTTCGAAGCATCTCGGCATGAATGTTGATGTGTATCATATTCTAAATGTGACATAATTACTTCTATAGTGTGATGCAAACTGCAAGAGTAATCTTGCACAGATATTTCAGGCTGTTATCACATGAAGACGCGAATCTTCATGCAGGAGCGTGACATGGATGTAAAAACCCTTCAGAACAATCACCCACAGCATTGGAGATATGCCACAGCCATTCGTGCGCTTGCCCTTGATGCGGTTGCAGCGGCAAAATCTGGACATACCGGCATGCCCCTAGGCATGGCAGATGTGGCCACAGTGCTTTGGAGCAAGCATCTGCGGTATCATGCGGACACGCCCGATTGGCCAGATCGCGATCGTTTTGTTCTGTCCGCCGGTCACGGGTCAATGTTGCTCTATGCGCTGCTATATCTGACCGGTCACCCAAAGATGACCCTTGAGGCGATTAAGAATTTCCGACAGTTGGGCTCTGTCACCGCTGGCCATCCTGAATATGGCCATGCGCCGGGCATTGAGACAACGACAGGTCCCCTTGGTCAAGGGATTGCCACTGCGATAGGAATGGCCATTGCCGAGGAAAATCACCGCGCCCGCTATGGCAAGAAAATCGTCGACCACCACACCTATGTCATCGCGGGGGATGGATGCCTGATGGAAGGCGTCAGCCAAGAAGCCATTGGTCTGGCTGGAAAACTCAAACTCTCAAAACTGATTGTGCTGTGGGATGATAATGGGATCACGATTGACGGCGCGGTGTCCATGGCCGATGTTACTGACCAAAAAGCCCGGTTCAAAGCCTCTGGCTGGAGTGTCTTAGACTGTGATGGCCATGATCCTGATGCGATAGATGCGGCTTTGACTGCGGCGAAAACTGCGAATAAACCCACACTGATTGCCTGTAAAACCCATATTGCCATCGGTCACGCGGCCCAAGATACCGCGCGGGGTCATGGTGCATTGACAGACGCGGATGAACTTAAAGCTGCGAAAGAAGTTTATGGCTGGGAGCATGCCGCATTTGACATCCCTCGGGATGTGAAATCCTGGTGGGAAGCCGCGGGCGCGCGGGGTGCGGAGGCTTATACGCAGTGGACGGAACAACTGGGAAAGATCTCAAGCAATAAGCGGAAAAATTTTGAGCGGGAGATATCGGGTGTCTTGCCCAAATCTGTCACATCTGCCTTGAAAAAATTTAAGCAACACATGGGTGTAGAGGCTCCAAAAATCGCCACACGCAAAGCGTCAGAAAAAACTCTTGCCGTTGTCACTCCGCTTTTGCCAGAAATCATCGCAGGATCGGCCGATTTGACCGGATCGAACAACACCAAAACCGGCGATTTGGCGGTGTTTGATCCTGAAAACCGTGCGGGGCGGTACATTCACTATGGCATTCGTGAACATGGCATGGCCGCGGCCATGAACGGCATTGCGCTGCATGG
>CAWUJT010000057.1:0-15575 GCA_963922715.1 uncultured Thalassobacter sp. | reverse complement strand
AGACATTTAGCTCAAAAACCTCTTGCAAAACGCGGGGCATCCATACAAGACCTCTAATAGCCCTAGTGTCTTGTTGAGTATATGTGCAACTTACTTTCCAGGCTTCTTTCTTAATGTACTATTGGCTTAGAGACTTAATGGTTTTCTGTGCTATTGTCTTTATGCCCTATTTTCTTCATTTTTTCCTTCTCTTGAGTGCGCAGGGTGTACTTATGGCAATTAAGGCACAGTTGCGCCTGACGTCACGCTTCTGGGGCTCTGTATGCGAAAATTTCAGTTCGTGTCTGACTGAAATTTCCAGCGCCACCTACCTTAGAAACCGCTAGGGCGGTTTCCGGTGGCGAAATTGTGTCCTTTTAGTCTGTTCGATTTTCGCAAGGAGATGATCTCAGAAGACGCGAAAACCGGCCTAAAAGGACGGTTGGCTGGAACGGTATATTGTGCTACAATTATGTCACAGCGTTTGAAAGTTTTTCGAATACCTTCACGAAAGAGAGTTGACGCTTCAGAGCCTTGTAAGTTCACCTGGGTCAGAAATACCATTCTGGTTGAGATCCTTCCAAACCTGTAATTGGTCAAAGATCGGTTCAGTCGCGTCGATCAAACCTTCCCCGTTCTCATCATAAACGGCCAAGGCTTCATATACGGGGCGAACCCTGTCTGAACGCCAAAAAGCTCTGTTGCGTCATTAATAATACCGTCGCCGGATGATGTAGAGCACACCGACACAAAAAATAAGGAAAACAAGACTCGCGATATCTTTGATCAGTCTCAACCAACCGAGAAATTTTTCCCTCTGCGTAGCTTCAGATGTTGCGTTAGTATCGCTCAAGATAGAAGCGCTTGTTCCATGACCCGCAGCCAGAAGCGCACTTAAAGATTTTGAAAACTTACCTTGATCTGTTGCTACCTTTTTCAGTGCAAGAAACTCTGCTGACCATTCTCCTGCGCCATTTGTCAAAGCACGCGGGGGTGTGAATTCAGTCCAGTCGTGGCCCAAGCGTGACAGCTCGGCTGTAACATCCGCATATCTCACATGATCGAGAACATAGAGCACGATTGGACTGTTGTCAGGGCCAAAGACTTCGACTCCTTGCCTTGATACATCGTAAGCTTGGATAGGTTGAGGGGTTTGTAAACGTAACCGCAAAAGCGTTACAGCATCTTGGCTTCCATATGGCTGAACAATATGGGGTTGAAAATGTATCACAGAAGATAAACGGGAATCTGGTGTCCTTTGATATTGCGAGGTCAGAACAAGCAAAATCATAGCGATAATGAGAAAGTTTGCCGCAATATCTGCAAGCCAGGCATTCAGGCCCATACGCATCATTCTTTACCGCACAAGATTTGTCCTGAAGCGATCTCTTGTTCCAAATACTGGCAGAATGTATGCAAGCGCAGGGTTTCTACAGATGTAATCCCTGCAGCATGCGCATTAGCAAGAACTAGGAAATGAGCATCTAACCCGTTTGGGGTGGTGATCAGCATTGCCCTTTGTCCCAAGGCTCGATTGACCTCTGGAGCACGCAAAACATCGTCAAGACTTATCTCTAGATGATCTTGGTGTATGCCAAAAATTATAACGCTGTTTTGTTGCGCCAAAATAACGGGGCTGTTTATGCGCGAGAACGCTTCCACCGCACGAGAAAGCGTTTGGTTTTCGATCGCCCGCGTTGCACCGGATTGCTGAAGCAGCGTGCGCAGATTGACTGAAAGCAGCGCAACGATAACAAGCATAATCGCTCCAAGGCCAAAAAATACATCCGCCGACACCACATTCCGCTCTACGATGTTGTGCTCAGATGACTTCTTCATGATGGCTCAGATACAGCGACAAATGTGTTCACAAAACTGGCCGCAATGCTGCCCAAAAGCCCTAACAAGGTCGTTTCAAAGGCGCGCGCCAAACCTCCGAGCAGCGCCTCGAGAGCTTCAGAGTTGTTTTCTGAAGCCTGATCTGTGTTGAAAACATCCGGCAGAGCAGTTAGGGCGGCCATTATGCCCAGAATTGTTCCAGCAAAGCCCAAAAGTGGCAGAAGTTGGATTAATCCACCCACAAAAGTTGCCTCAGATCTCGGAAAAGCGCCGCGAGCAACTGCAAGACTTTGCAGAACAAAAATCGTTAGTGCGATCATAATGATGAAAAAATGCACTGGGCTTCTGAGAACCCATCTATCTACTATAGCCGCCTCTTCTAACATTGTGAACAGCCCACCTAAGAAAAGTAAGATGAACACACTTAACCCAATGGCTGTAGTCCTGATGTGATCTACCCGCAGCAAACTTGCAGAGAGCGTTGCCGCACAGGTGGCCAAGAGAAGCGGCCATAGTCGCCAGCCCCCAAAAAGGTTTTGTGCGCTGCTTGCGGTCAAAACTTCTATACTCAGGACTGAGACGGGGAAGAGGATAAGCAGTATCCGCGCAAGATCAAGAAAGGCAGGTCGAGAAGGACCAAGCATCAAAAGAATGGGCGCTGAGATCGCCACCGCCCCAACCACCGCGTTTATCTGGGTTTGGGAGACAAGGTTTACCAGCCAACCAGCCCAAAAGAAGCTTGCAGCAAGCACAGACAGGACCAAAGCCCCATTGCGGCGGCGACTATCTGTCTTATTCATTGAATTTGTATCCGTGCAAGCGGCTGGACATTCACAGTTGGGGAGAGTTCTTGAAAGGAAAGGACGATCAGATCGGGAAAATCACGTTCCACAATTTTCCGCATAAATCGACGAATGTCCATCGGAGCAAGCATAACGGGCTTGAGAGCATGTTTAGAAATATCGCCGATAGTGGAGGAGAGAGCGGCAATAATCTTTTTATGTGATTCAGGTGAAAGTGCCAGATATGACGCCCCAGAGGTTTGGCGCACCGAGGCGCGGACCTCATCCTCTATACCTTTTGAAAGGATATAAGCCGAAATCACCGATTGCCCACCAGAGAATTTATGGCTGATGTAACGGTTAAGAGCGGATCGAACATGCTCGGCCAGTAAAATAGGGTCTTTTTCTCGCTGCCCCCATTCAACCAAAGCCTCCAGAATAGTACGCATATCGCGAATACTGATTTCTTCGGCCACCAAGCGCTCCAAAACATCTGCGATTGTGATCACCGGCAGAGTACGGGTGGCTTCTCGGACGAGTTCAGCAAAATTCTTTTCCATTTCATTCATGAGATACATAGTCTCTTGAACACCGATAAACTCGCCAGCGTGCGTTTTCAGAACATGCGCCAAATGGTATGTAAGCATTGCTGGGATTGTCATAATTTCGATTTCCGCGCGACGCAGAGAGGCTTCGTGCTGAACCGCAACCCATAGGGTCGGAGTGTTGGGCAAGAAATTTTCCCCCGTCTCGAAAGGAATATCAAACATTTGTAAATTGGCTTCAGTCTCGCGCACCATCAAAAACCCAGGGCGAGATTTACCACGTGCAACCGGCACTTCATTTACTTGAATGACGTATTCGTCTGTGTCCAAAGTGTCGTTAATGCGTAAGTTGACGCCAGGGAAAGGTACGCCAAGGTCAAAGTAAAGCGCGCGGCGCACTTTGGCCACTTCGTTGTCTAGGATCTTCGCGTTCATCTGTTGGGTAACAGAGGGGGCAATATCAACCATCAGCGGAACGGTTAGAGCGAAAGTCACCGGTTCGACCTTCTCAAATGGTTCATCCGACCGTGTTGGCATTTTGGGGGGTGAGCTTTGCGGATCAGCAATCGCCCCGCGCAAATGTGGCAAGTCGCGCTCTATTTCTTCCTCGGCTTGTTTCTTACGGGTCGCCATCACTAGATAGCCCCCTCCACCCACAATCGTCGCCAGGATTAAGAACACCACGGTTGGAAACCCAGGGATAAAGGCAAACCCAATAAGAATCGCACAAGAAATGGCCAATGCTTTTGGTTCATTGATCAATTGCTTGGCAATGTCTGATCCCAGGTTATCATTGTCATCCGCAGACACCCGTGTGACAATAAAGCCTGCGGTTATAGAGATAAACAGGGCAGGGATCTGGCTAACCAAACCATCGCCAATGGTGAGAATGGAGTAGACTTCCAGCGCTTCCCCTGTAGTCATTCCTCTTTGCGTCGTACCAATGGTGATGCCGCCAATAATATTGACTGCTATTATAATTAGACCAGCAATGGCATCACCTTTTACAAACTTCATGGCGCCGTCCATCGCCCCATAAAGTTGACTTTCTTTTTCAAGCTTACCACGGCGGGCTTTGGCCACATCCATGTCGATCATACCCGCCCGCATATCACTGTCGATTGACATCTGTTTTCCGGGCATCGCATCTAGGCTGAAACGCGCCGATACCTCTGCGACACGTTCAGAGCCTTTGGTGATGACAAGAAAATTCACGATCGTGAGAATAAGAAAGATAACAGCACCTACAACCAGATTGCCCGAAACCACAAAATTTCCAAAGGTTTCAACAATTGCACCGGCATCTGCCTGCAACAATATCAATCGCGTTGTGGTGATGGACAAAGCCAAGCGGAACAAAGTAGTCAAAAGCAAGATGGAGGGAAATGCTGAAAAGGCCACAACATCAGACAGATAAATGGCCACCATAAGAAGGATCGCGGAGAGGGTGAGATTGATCCCGATCAATACATCGACAAGGAATGTCGGCAGGGGAAGAATCATCATAAACACGATGCAGATCAGTAAAAATGCAAGCACAACATCATTGCGTTTAGAAAGCTGTGTCAGAAACTTTTGCACGTATTTTCTCCATTTCTAGGACACCGATTGCTGTGATGCAAACATTCCCGTATATCCGACCACACCGACGCTCACCGGAAATTTCTAAGCCAAAAGCAGACTAGTCTATGGTATTGTCTAACCTTAAGTGTTAATGAGCGTTATGATTTACTGCAATGCACAAAATTTATTATGACAATAAAACTAAGCACAGAATATGCACGGCTGTTTGCTGAACTCGGTTATTTGGGCATAAGTAGGCAGTGCTTTTCTGCGTCCGAGAAGATTTTCACGATGTTGAATCACATGCGCCCAAACGAGGAAGCTGGTGTGATTGGATTGGCATTAATTGCCCTTGGAGAAAACGCTCCCCAAAAAGCCGTGGATCATTTGAAAGCGGCTAAACCGACACCCACCGTATTGACATTTCTTACGGTTGCTTGTTCAAGATTAGGGTCGCATCGAGAAGCGAAAGAGTTGGCTCAAGAACTCATAGACATGGGTGCCGATGACGATCTAATCACAATTGCGCAAGGTGCAATCACGACAGATCTAAACAAAAAAGAGATATAATTTGGGCTCAGACTGAGGGGGAATTACATATGAGTACAGATAACATTAGCTCACTACCATTTGGTCGACAGATGGGCGTGAATTTAGACTCTTTAGGCACTCAGCCTACTAATAAACAGATCTCTGATGCCATCCCGCAGTTTCAAGACGCTTTAACACAAGCTGTCGATGAAACGCAGCCCACACGTGTCGCACAACTCGACAACACACCTGCGGTGCCCAGTTCAACTGCACCCACAGAAACAGGAATAGATTCGTTACAATTTAACGCTCCGGTCGCTGCCACACCCGAGACGTCTTCTACAGATGACAGGGCGCGCGCTGCGGAGGGTCTTGGTTTTAACCCGAGCGGCGAGACAGAAGTCTCAACACCAGGCGGAACAATCTTAAATGGATTAGAGCAATTGCGATCTGTATTTGACACACAGATCGGTTCTTTCGGTGATCGTGTTGAAGGGGTGCGTATGGATGTAAGCGATATGATGATTCTTCAGGCGGAGGTGATCAAATACACCATGTTGGTTGACGTTACGTCCAAACTTGCTGGCAAATCCACACAAGCGATGGATACTCTAATGAAGGGGCAATGACGAAGCTTGAGTTCAAAGCTGTGGTTTTGAGGGGTTAAACAGTGTTTCGTTTTAAAAAATTGTTGATGGCTTTTACAGCCTGTCTTATCTTAATGAGTTGTGTCACCGAGCTTTATTCTGGTCTTACGGAGCGTGAAGCAAACGCGATTTTAGGCGCTTTACTGGAGCGCGGCATATCCGCTGAAAAAGTGGGCGCAGATAATTTATTTACAATTTCTGTTGCGAACGATGACGTTGCGGATGCATTGGCCATTCTTGATAGTCTTGGTCTACCACAAAACATCCGGACGTCCATGGGAGAAGTTTTCGCGGGGTCAGGCATTGTCTCGTCACCCTTTGAAGAACGTGTCCGCTACATCTATGCACTCAGTGAGGAGGTGGCGCAAACTCTCATGGAAATCGACGGCGTTTTGGTCGCGCGCGTTCATATCGTGATGCCTGAAGAGCCCGAACTAGGCCAAGATCCAAGGCCGTCATCTGCTGCCGTCTTTATTAAACAGCGCCTGGGGTTTGATCTGGATTTCCTTATGCCGCAAATTCGACGTATGGTTGCTAATTCTATAGAAGGCATGCAATACGAAGCGGTGACCGTTGTTCTTGTTGAAGCACAGGGCGATCAGATCCCCATACGCGACGTTGCTGCTGAGTTGAGCGAACCTCTGCCTGGTCTTGTTGTGGCAAGCGATTCTTTGGGGATGATTTGGAGCATCTTGGGCGTTGCTGTAAGCCTTGCTATTATCCTTGCTGGTGCAGTTGGATATTTGTTTTTTAAACTGTCTCGTCTGCGGTCTCAGATGCCTGATTCTGAAGAAGCTGATGCATGACGCCATGGTGCACGAGCTTAATCTTTCACGTCCCTCAAGCCGCGCAGCGCTTCAACTCGCGGCCTTCATGGCCCGCCCATCCCAACATATCGCCTCAGACGTTCTTGAAGAATACCTAATAGATGTAAATGGCTACGACCTGCGACCGTTTTTACAAGTGCCCGAACTTAGGGAAAGGATAGAAGCGTATATTGCCAAAGAAAGCGGCAGCCTAGATCTGCCGGGCCTTGATGGTGATTTTCTCAAATATCTGGCTTTGGAGTGCCCTGTCTCAGAAGCTATTGCGATTGGGTTTGCACCGCCGGAACAGTTAGAGATTTTCTATCGCTATATAGTCGCTGCGATTTGCCAGCATACAATCGCGAGAGTTGTTCAAAAAGCAGAACGAATAGCAATTGCAACACTGTTAGGTGCCGATATCCAGAATTTTGCGATACGCAAAGCGGCAATGTTTTATGCCTCTCTTGAGGATTTGTCTCCCTTGGCCCGATTTATCCTTACAGACCCGGCACAACCGGGTTTTTCAACACATCCTTCCCGCGCCTTTGCTATCAATGTTGTTGCAGCAGCACTTGATAAAGACGCGCCTGCTGCGGGTGCAATTTTACGTGCGCGTGCCTTTGGCAATGGAAATGCGCCTGCATCCGCGCCCATTTCTCTGAAGTATTCTCAGGCGAAAGAGATCAAGCGTTTGTGGTATACTGAGGTTGCGTCATGAACAGGTTTTTTGCACTACGCGCTTTTGATACCGGTATATCGGCAGAAAACGGTATTTTACGCGCGCAAGACCTAGAGGAACTTGGCATCTCTAATCATCTTGTTGCAGAAGCCAAAAGACAGGCTGAGGAGATCACACTTTCTGCAAAAGCCGCCTATGAGACCGAAAAGCGTCGGGGTTTTGAAGAAGGGCTAGCCGAAGCACAGACTGCACGGGCTGCACAATTGCTGGAAGATCAGAGGTACATCGATGCACGTCTGGCCAGTCTGGAGCGCGATCTTGGGTTATTGGTTTTTAACAGTGTCAAAAATGTCATTGATGGTTTTGAAGACGAGACACTTGCCTGCGAAGTGGCACGCTCAGCACTTGCTGCAATGCGCAAAGAGCAACGAGGGCAGCTTTATGTCTCTCCTGAAAATCTAAACGCCACCCAAAACGCCATCACAGAAATTGTTGAGGAGTTCCCTGAGATAGAACTTATTGATGTCATTGCCGATCCTGATCTTGTGCCGCCCAATGTACGACTTGAAAGCCCACTGGGTGTTGTTGCCTTTTCTATGACCGAAACACTCGAAACCCTGCGCCAGAACCTAACAACCAAATAGTCGAACCGAGAACCCTTATGAACCAGGTCCTAAGCCCGCAGCAAACGCAAAAAACCACAGACACTCCCGTGTTTGCTGAGTGTGTGGCGCGGGATGCGCTGATTGACACGCGTTTTAACGAGATTGCAGAACGGCTTGGCAAACGAGCACAGGGCGTGGTGCCGTTTCGAATGATTGGGCGTGTGCGCAAAGTCGTGGGGACCATCATCCACGCCATTGCCCCTGATGTCCAGGTAGGAGAGTTGGTCAATCTTTTTACGCGGGACACAGGTCACCGTCTGGCGGCAGAGGTTGTAGGCTTTTCCGGATCCGAAGCGTTGCTATCTCCCATTGGCGATACGCTGGGTGTGTCGCCAAATACCGAGGTCTATCCCACAGGACATGTGCAATCTGTACCTGTTGGGGCAGAGCTTGTGGGGCGGGTTTTGGATGGATTTGGCAACTTCATCGACAATCTTGATCTCCCCTTCACACCAGAGGCAACGTACCCCGTTTATCAGGCAAGCCCCGATCCGATGACACGGCGCATTATCAAAGATCCTTTGTCCTTGGGTGTGCGAGCCTTGGACGGGATGCTGACATGTGGGGAAGGGCAGCGGATGGGCATTTTCGCGGCTGCTGGCGGCGGAAAATCGACGCTTCTTGCCATGCTCGTGAAAGGTGCCGATGTCGACATCACTGTGATGGCGCTGATTGGTGAGCGGGGCAGAGAGGTACGTGAGTTTATTGAACACGACCTTGGGCCAGAGGGCATGAAGAAAGCCATTCTGGTGGTCGCTACCTCGGACAAATCATCCATGGAACGGGCCAAAGCAGCCTCTGTCGCAACATCTATTGCAGAATACTTTAGGGACCAGGGGAAGCGAGTCTTGTTTCTAATGGACTCGGTAACCCGGTTTGCGCGCGCTCAACGCGAAATCGGCTTGGCTGCGGGGGAGCCCCCCACCCGCCGCGGTTTTCCACCTTCTGTTTTTGCGGAGCTGCCAAAACTGATGGAACGGGTTGGGATGAACGACAAGGGTTCCATCACAGCGCTTTACACTGTGCTTGTTGAGGGCGACGATATGAATGAGCCGGTTGCCGATGAAACGCGCTCAATTTTGGATGGGCACATCATCTTGTCGCGCAAACTCGCCGCACAAAATCATTATCCTGCCATTGATATACTCGCTTCAAAAAGTCGGGTGATGGGCAAAGTGGTCACTCCGGAACATCAAGAAGCCGCTGGAAAAATCAACGAGTGGATGGCGCTTTACGCGGATGTAGAGCTTTTGGTGAAGATCGGCGAATACCAAACCGGAAGTGACCCACGCTCTGACAAAGCGATTGCCATGCAAGACGGTATTCGTGATTTTCTGCGGCAAAGCACTGATGCCCTAGAAACCTATGAAGACACCGTGAACAAACTGTTGGCCCTTTCAAAATGATAGCACAATTCAAAATCATAGGCGAGGTCAAAAAACTACGTGAGGATAAGGCCTTGCGCGTATTAGATGCTGCACGCAAAGAAATCGAAAAAGCGATCGTCCGTGCAGAAGCGTTGGAAAAAGAGGCTGCAGAGTCGGAAAAAACTTTGCCTGCGCGTGAACAGGCGATTTATGACGAGGTCCTTAACAAGATCGTTGAGATGAGCGCAATCGATGAGACCAAGAACAAGGTCTTGCGGTTGCTGGAAGAGCATCAGGCGCTTTTGGACAAACGTGATCGGGCACAGGATCATGTGCGCCGGTGCGAAGCGAAAGTGGAAGAGGCTCGCGCTGAATTGCGCAAACGGCAAGCAGAAGTGGAGAAGATTGAAACTTTAACTGATGATCTAGCGCATCAAGCAGAAATAGAAGCTGTTGCTGCGGAAGAAGCTGAAATCGAAGATTTGTTCTCAAGACCGTCTAAAACGGCTGAAATGAGCCTTGGGTAGATGGTGTTCAAGCTACGGAGTGTAGAGTTATGACAATTGAAAAACCTTCCGGTCACGTGGGCTCTCAGAACAGACAACCACAAGACATGTCACAGAACAAACAGCGTCACAGCCAGCCTGATATCGGAAGTCATCTGTTTCAGCAGAACCAGAACAAAAAACAAAACCCTTCTGTCGATCAATACACACTCAATACGTTTGCTGCCAAACTGACTGCTGCGCAAGCAACAGAAGAAATATCCTTGGGCACCAAGCCGCGTGATATTTCGTCATCAGAGGACGAGATTGCCGATAGTGTGACTTTGCCTGCTGCACCACTTACGCCGTTTCAAAAGCCTGATACGCCTTTTGGTCTACTACAGCAATCGGCACCTGTGTCTCAACACATCGAAGCTGTGGTCCGAAAAGTTGTCGATCACGTGCAATCTGCAGAACGGTTTACCCTTGCAGCGTCACGCGGCACACAGGTTATCGTACCTATAGCCATTCCATCGTTAGGGCTTGAAAAGTTAAATATAATGCTGAACCCGGAGGGATTTTCGGTTGTGGTTTCGACGCTCAAAGCAACGGATTCCGCAGTTATTGCAGCTGCAATCCAAGATTTAACGGCACATTTGACGCAAAAATATCCCAATCGAACCATTCGTGTCAGTGAGGCAAAAGAGGATCCACAAAACGAAACAGACGAACGCGTCACTTTTGATCCCCTCAGACAAGCCGTGGGACGGCGTAGCACGTGACGGCACTTCCTCTTTCCCTTTTTTCGGAAGCTGAGCTTTGGAACCGCATGGCAAAGGTTTTTGGGGTGCCATTGCGCGTGGAAAACAAGACAATTATCTTAACCGAATCCGATGGACCGCCCGCAGGGCTGCCAACGTGTATGACAAAAGCGTATGGTCCAGTATTGGTTGTTTTGGCAGAATTTCCATATACGCACTTTGCGAATACGCCACTGACCCTCTCGGATGTGGAACGTCTGCCAGATTTGCTGCGCACGTCACTGTTGGAGGGAGCACTCAACAGCATCAAAGAGATACTGCCCCCGAAGATCAAAGATGTTCTGGGGCCTTTTGTCGCGGTCACAGAAACAGGCGAAATGCCGTATTGGCTTAAGGCCGTTGTGACATTTTCGGAAAATCAAACGGCGGTTATCTTTCTTGGCCTGACCCACAGAGACGTTCTGTGGATCATAGGGCATCTTGGTGATACCAACAACACCTCTGCAACCGCCAGTCTTCCTACTTTTCTTGCAGAGGATGTTACGCTGCGGTTTGATCCGATTTTTGCAAAGATGACACTTTCGCTAAAAGAGGTGCGCAGTCTAGGGGCTGGGGATGCGCTTTTGCCGAACGCCACACCCGACAACCGCCAGCTTCATACCCGCCATATCAGTCTTTCTGTTGCCCGTAGTGAAGAAAGCTGGACCATTACCGAGGTTACTATGAACGATACGCCAAATGCACCAGACACATCAGACACGCTTTTGTCCCTTGATGACCTGCCTGTGACGCTCACTTTTGCGACGCAGCCGCAGGATTTGCCACTCAAAGCGCTCTATGACTTGGCGCCTGGGGGCCTTTGCCCTTTGGATATCAATGCACTTGAAGCGGGTATTCCTGTACGTATTCTGGCCAATGGTGCCCAGATCGGGGCAGGGCATTTAATCCAGATTGATGACCATTTCGCTGTGCGCATTGCAGTGCTTTCCACAGAAAAAGATGTGGCGTCGTGATTGATCCACTTAATCTTATCTTTGGCCTTGTGGTCGCGGGCTTAGTACCCTTCATGGCTGTTGTTGCAACCTCGTTTATAAAAATTGCCGTGGTTTTATTGCTTGTCCGTAATGCGCTTGGTGTTCAGCAGATCCCTCCAAACATGGCGCTCAATGCCCTAGCTATCATCATGTCTGGCTATATCATGGCCCCAGTCTTTGTTGAAACATTTGATATTCTAACAGCGGGTGACTACAGTTTTGATAATGTTGAGGCGGTGCGCGAGACCTTTGCCGCTGCGAACAAACCTTTGATCAGTTGGCTTCAACGCCATGCAGATCCCCGCGAAATTGCCTTTTTTATTGAAGCCACCCGAGAGATCTGGCCTGAAAGTTTACAGCCCGCGGCGAACGAAAACAATCTTGCCATTATCCTTCCGGCTTTTACAGTAAGCCAGTTGCGTGAGGCTTTTGAGATTGGGTTCTTGCTCTATCTGCCCTTTATCGCCATTGATTTGATCGTGTCAAACATCCTGTTGGCTTTGGGGATGATGATGGTGTCTCCACTTACAATCTCCCTGCCGTTCAAACTTTTTCTCTTCGTTATGGTGGACGGCTGGTCCCGTTTGATATTAGGATTAATCACAACTTATACGTAAAGATAAAGGAAACACTAATGTCCCCAGAAGAGGCGATGTTTCAAATAACAGAATCAATGATGCTGGTGATGGTGCTATCTATGCCGCCTATTATCGTTGCATCTGGCGTTGGCATCGTTGTTAGCCTTCTGCAAGCACTCACACAAATTCAGGAACAAACCCTCAGCTTTGGAATTAAATTGATTGCTGTGGCGCTTACGATTGCCGCAATGGCGGGGGTACTAGGCAGTGAAATGCTGAATTATACCCTTAAGCTGTTTAACGATTTTCCAGAAATTGTCCGATGATAAATTTTGTCTCTGTTGCGGGATTTTTTTAGTGGCGTTCAGATTGTCCAGTTTCGCGCTGGAGGTGAAAGGTCATGAATGATTTCAAGGGGCGCCATTTCACCGGCAAGGTCGTGCTTTGAGCGGGTCGGTGGTACTGCCGTTATGGCATCAGCGACCGCGACCGGGAAACCATGATGGCTGAGCGCGGTGTCCGTGTCGATCACGCCACGATTTATCGTTGGGTCCAGAGATACGCCCCTGAGATCGAAAAGCGCATGCGCAGTCCATGGCATCGCCCGATGTCGGACAGTTGGCGCGTTGAGTTTGGAGTGGTGCGCGCAGCGACATATCTTCCAGTGGAAGATGTGAACGAACAAACGGGCAGAGCCCTTACGTGAAAGTCCGCGGGAAATGGACGTATTTCTATCGCGCCGAACGGGAACACCGTCACGTCAAATACCTCAACAATGTCGTCGAGGCCGATCACGGAAAGCTGAAACAGCTGATCAAACCTGTGGGTGGCTTCAAGACGATGAAAACAGCCTACGCCACGATCAAGGGGTTCGAGGTGATGAGGGCTTTGCGCAAGGGCCAGGCCAGGATATTCAATCTGACAGGAGACATCCTCGGCGAAAAGCATATGGTTGAGCGGGCCTTTGGTGTCGTCGGCCCTTGCGCTCTATCGAAGGCTATTACACTCATTGAAAACCACCTCACAACATAAGTGCGTCTCGCGGAAGAGTGACTCAACTTCGTAGAAAAGTTTGCAACAGAGCCCTCAGCGTCAAAGCCCAGATAGGCAGAATTCCAGGTTGCAAATCAATCAATAACCATAGATACTTAAAGTTAACTGTCGCGATATTGGTAAACATCAGGTCAAAAAGCTCAGCGACCTAACGGAAAGTGATATATATGATCAAAGACTACGAAGACATGAGCAGAGTGCTCACAGAAATGGCAAGCATTCTTAAACCGCGCCAAGTCGAAGGCCTTTCAGAACGCAATCTTTGGCTTATCGACATCAATGATGATACGGTTTTGTTCGCCGAATTATCGGAAGAACGGCAAATCGTTGTGTTAAGTTGCCCCGTAACGGTTCCACTTTTGGAAGGCCGTGAGTCATCTTATGAACGCATGATCAAATATGGCTATGAGCACCGTTTGACAGGCGGGTTGTATTTCTCACTCGACGGCGATGGGGGATTTGCAACCTTGATGCTGGATGTGGCAACCACTGTCATCACACCAGAAAAATTAGCGATCATCATGAAAAATATGGCAGAAATCGCCGCGACTTGGCGGGATGATCTGAGTACGCCGATTATTCCAACCACTGGGACAGAAGAAAACTTCGTGATCGACGAAACCTTTATCCGCGTATAACAAACAGGGAGAAACACAATGCCAACAAGCATTTCAACAACGAACCAAACGCTGACTCAACTGGTCACAGCATTCGATGGAGAACATGACAATCTCCAGCTACGTGGTGGCCTGGGCGAAACAACAAGCCTGATGAGGACATCTGGGAAAACAGTCGATATACTTTATACGGATAACCCAGAGAAATCATCGATGCGTAAATTCGTGAAAGATAAGTTCGATGTAAGTATCAAGGTGGATCAAACGTCTCAAAAAGAGCAAGCAGCTACAACACTGGTGAAAGAAGCACTGGTGCGCGAATTTGGCCAAGTTGTTGCGGATCGTGCATTCACTAACGTCATGTTGGATATGTACACACAGTCGAACCGGGACATAAATAGTGGCATGAAGGTGGGCGATATGCGCGCTTTGTATGACGCAGCGAGAAATGACCCCGAATATGTAGGTTATAAACTAATAACTGACTCTATTAAAATATTGGAGTCACCTACAGCGGGTATTCGGGACCAAGCGGACGCCGCTCAAAACTTGCGCAATCTTATTTTAACGTCGACCCCAGAAGAGATCGATAAATTTATCACGGTAAATGACCCGACGGAGACACTTGGGACAGAATCCAAAGAGTTGGCTGCAAAACTCTTTACTTTGAAAGACGGTGCGGGATTGCCAGTCTTTTCGGATACCCAGATTCGAGACACGGTTGGCCGGATGCTTCAGTTTCAGGCTCCGCGAGAGAACGACACTCAATATTTCCGAGGTGCATCCGTTGCCCAATTAATGATGAAAACAGCGATTAACGTAACTCAGGAAGGAAGAATTGAAAAGTTAACAACAGATTTTGTTAATCAAATCAATTCTATTGTAAACGAAGTTCCTGACTTTTCTTCGATTTTTCCAACAAGTATCAATGGTTTACAAGTCAATAGCCTCAAAGAATATAACGAGTTAAACAACGACCAGAAATCTATCACTATAAATAGTGAAAAAGGAACTAAAAAACCGTTCGATAAAGTATGGGCAGAACAGCAGGCTGCAAGTATCACAGGACGCCTTGCTGATTGGCTTGGCACACAGCAGATGGATCCTGGGCCAGATAGTGCGATGATTAGCTTAATGAAAAAGATTGAGGAAGGCATTCATGACGATGCTACAAGCCGAGGGATTAATCCCGAGACAATGACACAAAATATCATTATGCTTCGCAATCTAAACGCTGCAATCTCAGATGATGTCATGGGTCCTTTAAGAAACGAGATAAAGAAAAAAGAACACGGAAGCCAAGATCATATTAATCTCTCGGTAAAACAAGAAGTAGTAAAAAGTATCACAGCGATATTCCAACAAACGGTTCCCGGCTTAACAAACGACATTCAGGGACGGTATACACAAGAGCGTGTTGATACAACAATGATCTTGCGTGACCCGTTTAGCCCGGTGTCGATTTTCAGTTTATCGTTGTTAGGTCAAGCACCACTGCCACGGCCTGTCGGCATTGAGTAATCGAGAACTTTGTGGGCGGGGGGGTAAATGACACGAGACTGTTGCATTAATCGGGCTTTTTGGCCCCGTTTATGTTTTGAGGTTGAGCATGTCCCGTAAATCACCGATATCGGTGAAAAACGT
>CAWUJT010000056.1:0-15610 GCA_963922715.1 uncultured Thalassobacter sp. | reverse complement strand
TGCGGACAGTGATTGTCCATCGCGGCCCATTGACCGTCGAAATGGCTGAGGCACAAAAAGGTTGTTCGGGCGGAGACGGTTTTGACTCTGCCCTCGGGCAAGTCAGCGACATCAGCCACTTTGATCCAGTCAAGTTCACTCATGCGACACCTCCGTAGGCCACACCCGACAGGGCGGCCATATCCTTTTTCCACGTCGTCAAATCTTCAACCCCGAAGTCGTTCAAGTGACGATGGCCACACGCCCGCGCCATCACTTGCATCAACTCCACAGAGGCCGCAAAGAAATTGGCCAACCGTTCGGCGGATTTTTCCACCACAATGCGGCTGACAAGATGGGGCTTTTGTGTCGCAATCCCCACGGGGCAGTTGTTGGTATGACAGGCGCGCATGGCAATGCAGCCAATGGCCTGCATCGCGGCATTCGACACCGCCACCGCATCCGCGCCAAGAGCAAGCGCTTTGATAAAATCAGCCGGCTTGCGCAGGCCGCCCGTGATCACCAGCGTGACATCGGGGCGCGTTTTATCGAGGTGGGCGCGGGCGCGGGCCAACGCCGGAATGGTCGGCACCGAGATATTGTCGCGAAACAGCACCGGGGCCGCCCCAGTTCCCCCGCCCCGGCCATCAAGGATGATATAATCCACGCCAACGTCCAAGGCCGCGTCGATGTCTTTCTCAATATGTTGCGCCGAGAGCTTATAGCCAATAGGAATGCCGCCTGTGCGGTCGCGCACTTCATCGGCAAAGTCCTTGATTTGAGTGACCTCCGTCCAATCGGGAAACCGCGGCGGCGAGATTGCGTCTTCCCCTTCGGCAATGCCGCGCACCTCGGCAATTTTGCCCTTGTTTTTGCTGCCCGGCAGATGGCCGCCCGTGCCGGTTTTAGCCCCTTGGCCGCCTTTGAAGTGAAACGCCTGCACATCGGCAAGCTTTTCCCAGGCAAACCCAAACCGGGCTGATGCGAGTTCATAGAAATAGCGTGTATTGGCGGCTTGTTCTTCGGGCAGCATACCGCCCTCGCCAGAACAGATGCCGGTGCCTGCAAGCTCCGCCCCGCGCGCCAAAGCAACCTTGGCAGGCTCTGACAGCGCGCCAAACGACATATCTGAAACAAACAGCGGGATATCCAGCCGCAGGGGCTTTTGTGCATTCGGACCAATCACCACATCCGTGCCCACAGGATCGTCATCCAAAAGTGGGGGCTTTTGCAACTGTGCCGTGAGGATTTGCAAATCGTCCCAGGAGGGCAGCTCATCCCGCGGCACCCCCATGGAAGCCACCACGCCGTGGTGACCTGTGCGGGACAACCCTTCGCGGGCATACTTTTGGATCAGGCCGTTGTGCGGTTCTTCAGCCGTCCCGTGGGAGGTATCGGCATAAAGGCCTAGATAGGCTTCTCGATTAAAAGGTTGGGGATTTTTCTCGGCCCAGGCGATGATCTCATCGGCATCGACCATCACCGCGTCATCTTCAATCCAGGCTTGAAATTTCGGCAGTTTCTCTTGGTTGGCATAGGCCGACACACCGCTGTCAAGCCGATAGTCCCAATTGTGCACACCACAGATCAGGTCTTTGCCGCGCACAAACCCATCTGACATCAAAGCGCCGCGATGCAGACAGCGCCCATAAAAGACAGAGACTTCATCATCGAAACGCACCACCACCAGATCAACCTCTCCCACCAGGGCATATTGCGGATCACGGTCTGGTAGGGTGCTCCAATTGGCAACAGATATTTTTTTCATAAGGTCCTCTTTTCTAAGCCATCCGCGCCAAAAATGCCGGATCGGACGGGGTGTGTGGTGCGTGTTCAGGCATCTCGTCTTGTCCTTTCAGCCTTGCGGCATAGAGCTTTGCCCCTGGGGCAGCACTTAGCCCATGCAGCAAAGCACTGATCCAAACAGCGTTGATCGCGATCCAAAGCACGGGGTCAGCCAGGCCGTGGCCCAGGTCTTCAAGCACCAAAAGCGCAAACAGCGCGGTGGCAAGGCCCTTTGGCCCGAACCACCCAAAGAAAATTCGCGTGGCCGGGCTTGCATCCGATCCGATCAGAGAAATCCATATCGCCAGCGGGCGGATCACAAAAATGCTCAGAAGGATCAGAAACGCATGCGCCCAGGTCAGTTGCGCGATGGCCTCTGGGATGAACGCCGCCCCCAGAAGCAGAAAGGCACCCCAGGACAAAAGCTGCCCTTCGCTTTCGGTAAATTCATAGATGAAGGCACATTTTCCACGCACAATTGCCCCAAACCCCAGGCCGGCGCTGAAGGCCGCGATAAACCCGTTGCCGCCCAATTCTTGTGCACAGAGGTAAGACATGGCCGCAAGCGCCAAAGCCCCGATGCCTTCATAGATGTCTGATGTCGTGTCGTGTTTCTTTGCCCAAAGCACACCCCAACCGGTCAGTAGGCCAATGGGAATCCCAATGAGTGGACCAATGAGCACTTGTTTCACACCAAACACAAACCACCCTTCTGAAGGCGCCATGGCCAAAGGTGCAGCAAACGCTGCCATCATCAACACCAGCGGCAGCGCCAAACCGTCGTTTAAGCCACTTTCAACCGTCAGCGCACGACGGGGTCGTTCCGGCACATCGGGACTTGTGAGAACGGGTTGCCCCAAAGCCGCATCTGTGGGCACCAAGATCGCAGCCACCAAAGCAACCATCGCCGTTGACCAGCCGTCTAGGATCAACAGGCCAATCCCTGCACCCAGGATGAAGGTGAGCGGCAGACCAATCAGCAGCATCCGTGTCGGCCAAACACTGCGTCTGAGAAGCGCGCGTTGATCAATCTGTGCGGCATCCAGGAAGAGCAGCACCACGAGTGTCACTTCGGCAATGATATGCAGTAAGGGCTCCGCCTGAGAGGTGGGCAGAATATCCATGATATTCAGCAGCGCGCCAAACCCCAAAAAAATCATCGGAGTTGTGAACAGGCTGCCCTCCAGCCTTTTCGCGATCATGCTGAATGTGAGGATGAAGGCGCATATCAAAATGTAACTCACGCGAACCCCAAACAAAACCACAAGATAATTAGGGGTGTTGTGATCTAAAAATGGCTTTCCTGCAAGGTGGTCTTATATGTTTGGCTTCAATGTGATTGACCCAGCTTCTTGCAAGCGCGATATGTCGTGGAACTTTCGGTCATGTCAATTTCAAATGTGTTTAGGACTCCGATGGTGGATCTCGTGCCCATTGATCCAGGTCGCCTTCACCGCGCGATCATCGCCAAGCATAATGGTTGGGAAAATGGCCTCCCACAGTGTCTCGGCTTGATGCGCGGATTGTGAAATGACAGGTGTCGAAGCCAGATCCAAAACGACCAAATCAGCCTCGAACCCGGCGGCGAGGGTGCCGATGTTCTGCTCAAGCCCAAGGGCGCGGGCCGCCCCCGTTGTGGCCAGCCATATCAGCTGCGCGGGATGCAGGACGGTGCCGCGCAGCTGTGCAATCTCATAGGCTGCTGCCATCGTCCTGAGCATCGAAAAACTCGACCCACCGCCGGTGTCGGTGGCGAGAGCAACCCGAATGTCCTGGGCAAGCGTCATGTCAAACAGGCCAGAGCCAATGAAGGTGTTGGACGTTGGACAATGGGCCACCGCCGCTTGCACCTCTGACAGGCGGGCGCGTTCGCGCGCGGTCAGGTGTATGGCATGGCCAAAGACAGACTGCGGACCGAGAAGACCAAAGTATTCATAAACATCCAAATAATCGGAGGCAGAAGGAAAAAGCCGCTGCACCCAAGCGATTTCATCCACTTGCTCGCTCAGGTGTGTTTGCATCAAACATATGGGATGGTCACGCCACAAGGCCCCCAGGGCCTCCAGCTGCTCGGGGCTTGATGTGGGCGCAAACCGCGGCGTGATAACATAGGACAAACGTCCCGTGCCATCCCAACGTTTAATCAACGCCTTGCTGTCATCGTAAGCCGTTTTTGCCGTGTCACAGAGCGCTTTGGGCGCATTGCGGTCCATACAAGTTTTTCCACAAAGCGCGCGCATCTCGCGCCGCGCGGCGGCTGTGAAAAACGCATCGACGGAAGTGGGCGCGCTTGTGGCATAGCTGCACATGGTTGTGGTGCCATGGGCCAGCGCAATATCGAGATACCGCTCTGCGATGTCAGTCGCATAGGTGGGATCGACAAACCGCATCTCCTCGGGGAATGTGTAGGTGTTGAGCCAATCAATCAGCCGCTTGCCCCAACGGGCGACAACCGCAGTTTGCGGGTAGTGGACATGGGTATCAATAAACCCAGGTAGGATCAAGGCGGCGCCATAGTCATAGGTTTCCACATCTGGAAAATCGGTCCGCAACCTATCCTCCGGGCCGACGGCAACGATCTTTCCCGCTTTGACCGCCACCGCCCCGTGGGTGTGATGTTCTATAACGTCAGGCCCCTCTTCAAAGGGATTGGCTGTGACGGTAAGGGTTTGACCAAGAAGGAGGCGAGGGGCGGACATAACAAGACCTTAGCGCGTTCGAAAACAAGGGTAAATGCACCTGCCCCCCTATTGCCAAATGCCAGTTTCCGCTAAGATAAAATGAACAGATGGGGGCGCTTTCGATGGATGAGACCAAAACAGCCGATCAAGATGCAGGGGAGACTGAAATCGCCTTGGATGAAACGCGATTTCGGGCGGTTTGCGACGCTATAGAGGTTGGGGATCGCCAGGAAACACAGGGGCTTGTTGAACCGTTGCACCCTGCCGATACCGCTGATCTTCTGGAACAGTTCAGCGACGCAGATCGCGCAGCTTTCCTCGCACTTATGGGAGATACGCTTGCCCCCGACGTCCTGTCGGAACTGGATGAAGGTCTGCGCGAAGAAGTTGTACGCGCCCTGCCCAACAATGTTGTGGCCGATGCCGTGGCTGCGCTTGAGACCGACGACGTTGTCGATTTTCTCGAAAACCTGGAGGATGACACCCAGGCCGAGGCTATTCTCGAGGCCCTGGATGACGCAGACCGCGTGGCGGTGGAACAAGCGCTCAATTATCCCGAGTATTCCGCCGGACGTTTGATGCAGCGGGAGGTTGTGATCGTCCCAGAACATTGGACCGTCGGCGATGCCATCGATTATCTGCGCCGGACGTCAGACCTGCCGGAACAATTCTATCACGTGATCTTGACTGATCCGAAACTCAAACCCACGGGATATGTGACCTTGGGCAAAATTCTCTCCAGCCCGCGCAACACTCCCTTGTCCGGCATGACGGAGGACAGCTTTCGCACTTTTGAAGTGACCGATAAAGAAGGCGATGTCGCCTATGCCTTTAACCAATATCACCTGATCTCTGCACCTGTGGTGGATGAAGAGGGCCGACTGATAGGCGTGATCACCATCGACGATGCTATGGCGATCTTGGATGAAGAGGCCGAGGAAGATATCCTGCGTCTGGCAGGGGTGGATGCAGAGGCCTCGCTCGCGGATCGCATCATTGCCACGGTGCGCCGCCGGTTTCCCTGGTTGTTCATTAACTTGATCACGGCGGTCTTGGCCTCGCTCGTGATCGCGCAATTCGATGAAGTCATCACCCAAGTGGTGGCCTTGGCGATCCTGATGCCGATTGTCGCCTCTATGGGCGGCAACGCAGGCACACAGACGCTGACCGTTGCGGTGCGCGCTTTGGCGACCCGTGACCTGACTGGCTCCAATCTGTGGCGCGTGATCCGGCGCGAAGTCATTGTAGGCGCCATAAACGGCCTGGCCTTTGCGGTGATCATGGGCCTGGTCGGTGTGATCTGGTTTGGCTCTTGGATGATTGCAGGCGTGATTGCCGCGGCGATGGTGGTCAACCTTCTGGTTGCGGGCCTGGCCGGTGTTGCCATTCCCGTTGTCTTGGAACGGCTGGGCGTCGATCCGGCCTTGGCCTCTGGCGCTTTTGTCACAACGGTGACCGATGTCGTCGGCTTCTTTGCCTTCTTAGGACTGGCGGCCTATTGGTTGCTGTGAAGGGGATCACACGGCATCTGTTTCTTCAGGCATGGGGTTCCAGTCAAAGTATGCCCGCACAATACCGTGATCGCCAGCGCCAGTGTCTTTGTCCTCAGAGCGTCCAACATGGTCATTGAACACCTCCAATTCTCTAAAACTCCAGCGGCGTTTTCGTGAATGATCGTAAAACTCTTCTGAAACCAAGATATGATCGAGGCTTTCGCGTTTGTTTTTGTAAATGTAGGTAAAGTAGACATTTCTTAAGGACCGCAGTTGTTGCAGTTGTTCCGCCGAGTAAAGCCCCTTGTTTGAGGAACGACCGGCGGTGCTTTTCTCAACCAAACGGTAACTGGGTTGGTCGGAAATCAGCTCGTTGGTCACAGAAATCGTCCCATCGTTGAGATCGCCCATGACAACCACAGGCGACAGGGCATCTCGATCCTCTGAGACCATCACAGTGTCCAGCATAGCGCGCAATGCGCCCGCCTCAAGCACGCGTCGCACATGGGCCAATGCGCTTTTGGCAATATTTGGATAGTCGTCCAGGATTTGGGGCTTGGGATCGGCAAAACTGACACGCGCGGGACCCTTCGATTTGAGGTGCGCAACGTAGACCATCACAACAGGCGGTTTGGGACTGCGACCCTCCGCCTGAATCTCGGCTTTCAGAACCGGACGAGAGAACGTGTTCAGGGTGATTGTGACCTCCTCTGAGGCACCGTCGGTTTCCCGCACCTGATCAAAGCGGAAGCCATCGGGGAAATTAGCGACCCATTCTGCACCGTCAAGAAGCTGACTGTTGCCATTGCGATCTTTACGAACCGCAAGCGCGACCTGAGGCTGCCCGCGCCCTGGTGCATCGCGGGCAACAAGATCATAGGCGTCGCGCAGTCCAGCGGCCTCAAAAGCATCTACCAAAGCTTGTCGCGCCCAGAGTTCCTGAAAGCCGATAACCTCGGCATCAAGCCGCAAGAGCTGGTCCGCCGTCCATTTGATCTTGCGCCGATAGTCTTCTTGTCCCTCCGGTGTGTCAGGGATTGCAGGAGTGGTTCCATAAGTGATCCCGCCGGGAACCTGAAGATTGTAGAGATTGAACGTGGCAAAGCTCAAATCTCGCATGTTGGCACGTGCCATGCCATTCCCCATAACTTAAAGTATGGTGGCAGACTGACGCTAGTTTTTGTATGATTCAAGCCGCTTTGGCAAGATTCCGCAGGACATAATGCAACACACCGCCATTTTCGATGTAATCGATCTCCACCTCTGTATCGATCCGACATTTCAACGTGATCTCTTTCACGGTGTCATCTGTGAACGTGATCCGACAAGGCACCTCTTGCAACGGTTTCACAGTCTCAAGCCCACTGATTGAGACGGTTTCCGCCCCGGTGAGGCCCAGACTTTTGCGCGTATCCCCGCCTGTGAATTCAAACGGAATGACCCCCATCCCCACAAGGTTGGAGCGGTGGATGCGTTCAAAACTCTCCGCGATCACAGCTTTTATGCCCAGCAAAGCCGTGCCTTTGGCGGCCCAATCGCGGGAAGATCCGGCCCCGTATTGCGCACCGCCAAAGACCACAAGCGGCGTACCTTGGGCCTTGTAAGCCATCGCTGCCTCAAAAATCGATGTCTCGGCACCATCAGGATCAACCGTGTAGCCGCCCTCAACACCGTCGAGAATTTCATTCTTGATCCGAATATTGGCAAACGTCCCGCGCATCATGATTTCATGGTTGCCGCGGCGTGACCCGTAAGAGTTAAAGTCCCGCGGGGCAACTTGCCGTTCAACCAGATACTGGCCTGCCGGCGTGCTCTCCTTAAACGATCCGGCCGGAGAAATGTGATCTGTTGTGATCATATCGCCCAACAGGGCTAGGATACGTGCGCCTTCGATATCAGCGATTTTTCCCGGGGTTTCACTCATGCCCTGAAAATAGGGGGGATTTTGCACATATGTCGACACTGCAGGCCAATCATAGGTCAATTGATCCGTCGTCTCCACCGATTGCCATTTCTCATCACCTTTGAACACATCGGCGTATTTTGTCTGGAAGGCTTCCCGCGTCACGGTTTTTTCCACGATTTCGGCGATCTCGGCCTGTGTGGGCCAAAGGTCCTTCATATACACATCTGTGCCGTCTGCTGTTTGGCCAATCGGCTCTGACGTCAGATCAATGTCCAAAGTGCCCGCGATGGCGTAAACCACCACAAGCGGCGGAGAGGCAAGGTAATTTGCCCGCACATCCGGGCTGATCCGACCTTCAAAATTGCGGTTGCCAGAAAGCACAGAAGTGGCCACCAAGTCCCCGTCCGCAATCGCTTGAGAGATCTCAGGCTGCAGGGGCCCAGAATTCCCTATGCAGGTGGTGCAACCATAGCCCACAAGGTTAAAGCCCAGTTTATCGAGATCCTCTTGCAACCCAGCCGCTTCAAGATAGGCGCTGACGACTTGGGAGCCGGGTGCCAATGATGTCTTGACCCAAGGTTTGCGGGTCAATCCAAGGGCCGCGGCTTTGCGCGCCACCAAGCCTGCCCCGATCATCACATAAGGATTGGAGGTGTTGGTGCAGGAGGTGATTGAGGCAATCACAACTTTCCCCGACTCCATACTGTAGGATTCACCCTCGACCGGGACGGTTTTGCCCATGGGTCTTTGGAAGGTCTCGGCCATCTCACGCGCAAAGGCTGCCTTTGCATCGCTCAACGCCACAAAGTCCTGGGGACGTTTGGGGCCGGAAATCGCTGGTACGATATCCCCCATGTCGAGGCTTAGCGTATCGCTGTAGATCGGCGCATAATCCGCACCGCGCCAGAGTCCGTTTTCTTTTGCATACGCCTCCACCAGTTTGACGCGATCTTCATCACGGCCTGTGTTGCGCAGATAACGCAAAGTCTCGGCATCGATCGGGAAGAAACCACAGGTCGCGCCATATTCAGGGGCCATGTTGGCGATCGTGGCCCGGTCGGCGAGGGGTAAAGTGTCGAGACCCGCGCCATAAAATTCGACAAACTTGCCGACCACGCCTTTGGCGCGCAGCATCTCCACAACCTTCAATACAAGGTCCGTGCCGGTTGTGCCTTCGCGCATTTGCCCGGTCAACTCGAACCCTACAACCTCTGGGATCAGCATCGAAATCGGTTGCCCCAACATTGCGGCCTCGGCCTCGATCCCGCCAACACCCCAACCCAGAACAGCCATGCCGTTGACCATTGTGGTGTGGCTGTCCGTGCCCACCAATGTGTCCGGGTAGGCCACCATTGCCCCGTTTTGATCGGTCTCTGTCCAGACGGTTTGGGCCAGATATTCCAGGTTGACTTGGTGGCAAATTCCTGTGCCCGGGGGAACAACGCGGAAGTTGTTAAACGCGCTCTGCCCCCATTTGAGGAAGGCGTAGCGCTCCATATTTCGTTCATATTCGCGGTCCACATTCATCTGGAAAGCCCGTGGATTACCAAATTCGTCAATCATCACAGAATGGTCGATCACCAAATCCACAGGGTTGAGCGGGTTGATTTTTTCGGGGTCTCCGCCAAGCGCCACAATCCCGTCGCGCATAGCGGCCAGGTCCACGACGGCGGGAACACCCGTAAAATCCTGCATGAGAACACGGGCCGGTCTGTAAGCGATCTCTCGTGGATTTTTGCCACCGTTGGCGGCCCAATCGGAAAAGGCCTTAATGTCATCGACCGAAACTGTGCGTCCGCCATCCTCAAACCGCAACATATTCTCCAGCACGACTTTCAACGCGGCGGGAAGCTTGGAAAAGGTGCCAAGGCCCGCAGCCTCAGCCGCTGGAATCGCGTAATATTCGACAGACTGTGTCCCAACAGTCAAGGTTTTGCGGGTTTTTGCCGTGTCAGTGCCGACGGTAATGGGCATGGGGGATCCTCCAGATATGTCTCTTGCATCAGTTGCTGTTTCATTGCCTGATCGATATCTTATTTTCAAGTGTAAATTGTATACAACGGTATACTTTTGCTCCAAAGTATGAAATATCCGGCGCGTGATCAAAAAACCGTTGCGAAACAGGTGTGTCTTTCCATAACCTCATATTTCAACGGAATTGAACGGTTTCATGGATTTGAACGTCAAAGATCTTTGCTGTCAACGCGGTGAAGCGGTTGTATTGGCCAGTGTCAGCTTGACAGTCACCGCCGGGGAAACCCTGGTGCTGCAAGGGCCCAATGGGAGTGGAAAAAGCACACTTTTGCGCACACTGGCAGGGTTGGCACCACCAGCGTCTGGCACGACCGACGCAAGCCCAGAGGATATGGTTTACACAGGCCACAGCGATGGGTTGAAAGCCCAGTTGACGGTGGCCGAAAACCTGATCTTTTGGGCGCGCATTTTCCAGGGCGCTTCTGCCCAAACCGCGATTGAGCGTTTTGCCTTGACCTCAATGCAACATCGCCTGGTGGCGCATCTCTCAGCCGGTCAGAAAAGACGGGTGACGCTGGCGCGGCTTGTTCTGTCCCGAAGGCCCATTTGGTTGCTGGATGAGCCGACAGTTTCTTTGGATCAGGCGAATGTCAAACGCTTCGCTGAGGTTGTTTCACAACATCTGGATCAAGGGGGATCGGCGGTGATCGCCACCCATATTGATCTTGGGCTCCCCAATGCGAAAACCCTGGACGTTTCGATCTTCAAACCCAAGTCTGATTTGTCAAAGGCTAATCCCTTTGCCGAGGCTGTGGAATGAAGGCGTTACTCCTCCGCGATCTTAATTTGGCCTTACGTGTGGGCGGTGGTTTTGGGCTCGCGCTCGCCTTCTTTTTGATGGTGTGTATTCTTGTGCCGTTTGGTATTGGGCCCAGTGCGTCTGTGCTGGCACCGGTTGCGCCTGGCATTCTTTGGATCGGGGCTTTGCTGTCTTGCCTTTTGTCGCTAGAGCGCATTTTCGCCCTTGATTGGGAGGATGGCACGCTGGAGCTTTTGGCGACATCCCCCCTGCCGTTAGAGGCGATTGCCATGACCAAGGCACTCGCCCATTGGCTTGTGACAGGTTTGCCGCTTGTGGTCGTTTCGCCCCTTTTAGGCCTGCTGTTGCATTTGCCAGAACAAGCCATGGTAACACTAGTGCTGTCGCTGGGGGCGGGAACCCCTGCCCTGAGTTGGATTGGAACATTTGGGGCTGCTTTGACCGTAGGATTGAAACGCGGCGGGCTTTTGTTGGCGCTTCTGGTGCTGCCCCTTTATGTGCCGACACTAATTTTCGGCGCCGAGGCCGTCAGCCGCAGCGCAGAAAATCTTGATACCACACAACCTTTATTACTTTTGTTCGGGATCACTTTGGGCACCATCGCGGTGATGCCTTTTGCGACCGCCGCTGCCCTGCGCACGAATTTACGCTGATAAGGCTTGAGGCGCGAACCACTTCGCCCTAGGTGATAGGCATGTCGATCTGGGAATATGCAAATCCAAAGAAGTTCATGGCAACTTCTGCTTGGCTTTTGCCACCCCTATCGGTTTTGGCGTGTGTGCTTATCACAGCTGGCCTAACATGGGGGTTTTTCTTTACCCCTGACGATTATCGCATGGGTTCCACAGTCAAAATCCTGTTTGTGCACGTACCCTCCGCCCTGATGGGGATCAATGCCTGGCTGATGATGCTTGTGTGCTCTTTGATATGGGTGGTCCGACGGCATCATGTGAGCGTGCTTGCGGCCCGTGCCGCAGCGCCGATTGGGGCTGTGATGACACTCATTGCCTTGATCACTGGGGCCATTTGGGGCAAACCCATGTGGGGTACTTATTGGGAATGGGATCCGCGTCTGACCTCTTTTTTGATCCTTTTTCTCTTTTATCTTGGGTACATGGCATTGTGGGCCGCGATCGATAACCCTGACACGGCGGCTGATCTGTCCTCTGTCCTGTGTCTTGTGGGGTCTGTATTTGCAATTCTGTCGCGCTATGCCATCCTGTTTTGGAACCAAGGCTTACATCAAGGGGCAACGTTTTCTCTGGATCAGGAGCAAAATATCGCTTCGGAGTTTTGGTATCCGGCTGTGATTTCCATGGCGGGATTTGTCTGTCTGTTTATCGCGCTGGTCCTTTTGCGCACACGCACCGAAATTCGTCGGCGCAGACTTTATACGTTAATCATAAGAGAGATACACCAATGATACCGGAGCTTGGCAAATACGCTGTTGAAGTTTTAATGGCCTATGCGGTCACGATTGGCGGTCTTGCCGCCCTAATCGGTGAAAGCGTCCTACACGCGACCCGGATCAAGGCACAATTGCAGAACGCGGAACAAACTGCCAAGCCGCGCCATAAACATGACTAAAAGCCCCCAAAAACAATCGAGCATTCAGTGGGTTGGCTTAATTCCCATAGGGCTGTTTGCATTTTTGGTTGGCGTGTTTTTGGCCCCGAGCCTCTTTCGGGAAGACCCAGATGCTCTTCCGTCGCAATTTGTTGGGACACAAGCACCGCCTGTGCGAAGCATCGCGTTGTCGGACAAGCCCGTTTTCACGGATCAAGATTTACGCAATGATGAGGTCGTCTTGGTGAATTTTTGGGCCAGTTGGTGCGTGCCGTGCCGTGCTGAACACCCCCGGTTGGAAGAGCTTAACCAAGAGGGATTGACCATTTTCGGAGTGAATTACCGCGATCAGCCAGAAGCCGGTTTGCGGTTTTTAGAAGAATTAGGCGATCCATACAGGGCGATTGTCGCAGACCAGGAGGCCCGCATGGGTATCGATTGGGGGCTTTCTGGTGTACCGGAAACATTCGTGATCGCAGGTGATGGAACGGTCATTTATCGTCATGCTGGCCCACTAACAGTGCAAATCGTCGCAGAAAAAATCAACCCCATTATACAAGACACAAAACCTTAAGAATTTAAAATCAGTACATACTTCTATATTTCAACGTATCAGAAGTGTTATGTACTTTAATATTTTCTAATCATAAGATATCCGCGATGTTTCGTTTATCTTTCGATATCACTATCAAAGACGAAAAGATTTTCCCAAGCACGGTCTAAAAATTCAGGGGTCAATTTAACCGGAATACCTTCATACTCACATATTGAAATAACTTGATCTATAAGAAATGGCGCATGAAAATTTGAATATTTTTTATCGACCGTCGGATAAAGAGTGTTGAAAAGATGATCCATTGAAAATTCATCTACTGGTACCTTTTTCTTCTTTGCAACGAGCATGAATATTTTGAAAAAATCTTCTTGTGTTGGGCCATCAATTTTAACTTTATAAAACACTCTACGAAGAGCTGCTCCATCGAATATTTTATTAGGGTGAAAGTTTGTCGAGAATATCATGAGTGTGTCAAAAGGCACTTCAAATTTTTCGCCCGATTGCAAGCCAAGAATATCATATCCCATTTCCATTGGAACAATCCAACGATTCACAATAGATTGGGGAGCAACATCTTGGCGACCTAAGTCATCTATGATGAATACACCTCCAGTGGCTTTAAGTTGAAGTGGGGCCTGGTATGTTCGAAGGGCTTTATTATACTGCAAATCAAGCGTTTGGAGTGTCAGTTCACCGCCTGTAATAACCGCGGGGCGTTTACACATGATATAACGCGCGTCAAAACGTGGACCAATGATACGAAGACTGTTTTCATGCAGTTGTGGCTGGGGGATCGGTTTATGAACAAGAGGATCGAAAACAGATATGAATTGCCCTGAATATTCAAGGGTTTGCGGCACAAAAATTTCATCTCCGAATATATCACGGATACCTTCAGCGATTGAACTTTTGCCATTCCCTGGGGGTCCATACATCAAGACGGAATGGCCTGAACTGATTGCCGGCCCAAGTTGATCTAATAAGCCGTCTGGTAAAATCAGATGCGACATGGACCGCATTAAATTTTGCCGTGTGATTTTTATATTTTTGATGGTTTGGAGCACAACTTGTTTTTTGAATTGCTCTAAGGGTACTGGCATTGCGCCGTAATATTCAGATTGAGCTAAAGCATCAAGAGCCCGTGATTTACCCGATTCAGTAAGGGCATAGATCATCTCTTTGGTTTGACCAAGAGTATTTAGGTTGCCCATAGGCTGTATAAGGCTTGCAGAACGTAAATTATCAATAAGTTGGTTTGTCAACGCGCCTGGTAAACAAATAGATTGAGAAATCTCATGCATCGTTTCAATAGATTTTCGGAATATTGTCTTTAAGATTATATTCCGCATAGTTTCCATTGTTAGGCCCACTTGTGAAAGGTCTTTAAGAGAATTGGGCGAACAACCAGTTGGTGTTTGCATGTTCATCTCTAGACCTTTCCAAACAGAGGGTTTTTATATTTTAGCCAAACGCACCTAAAGAAAGATATACAAGGTGCATCACCGCAAGAGAAATTCCCAATGGGTAATGTCCTTGTTTAAGATCAAAACTCTTCCATCCAGATGTGATACGTTGAATAAAACCAATTCTTCTTGCTATTTGGTGCAATAGAAGTCCCAGTAATGAAAATACTGTGTATAAAATCAAAGCAAATCCCCAATCAGGTAATGCAATGAAAGTTGCCATGGCTGCGGCAAATTTCACATCGCCCGCTCCAATTCCTGCAATTAAGTAAAAAATATAACCCACGGCAAGAACCACACCAAAATGCGCAAACCGCCAGAGATATGTCTCAAAAGGCAAAACGAATGGGCCAATAATTATAAACACACCAAGAAGTGCTAATACCATTATATTTGGTATGATCATCTTACTTAAATCTGTATATATAACATAAAGGCAGATTGGTATGCTTGGAATTAAAAACCAAATCGCTTCATTTGATGTAATAGCAAGTTCCATTCTAAGTCCTAGAATTTAGAGCACGGAGTGTTAGTACAGCCTCTTCAAAATACCGCGGATGCACAGCAATAGCTTTTTCAAGAAGACCGCGTGCAATATCTATGTCCCCTTGGTTTGTTGCAACAACAGCGGCTGTATGCATAAGTTTCGCTTGTTCTGCCTTGGTTAATGAAAGTATTGGCAATGTATAATCTCTTTGTGCCGCTCGTGTGATCATGAGATTATTTTTTGCTATAAAAAGCGTATTGTCATATGTAATTGCTTTTGTGAAGAGTTCTTCTGCCTCAAGAAAAGCGCCTCTGTTTAGTTTTGAATACCCCCAATTATTATAAACAGTGGCAGGTTGTGTCGTTAGACCAGCGGCTACTTCGTAATAGCTATCTGAACGTTCCCATTCTCGGTTATTATCAGATATCATCGCCTCAAGGCGATAACGTTCGTAAGTTTCATAGGTTGGTGGAACGTTATCTAAAACTGTTTCCGCTTGTTCCCATTCAGCGAGGCGCAACAATACGCCTGCATATTCAACATTATCTTGGTTCGTTGCCGAAGCATCTTTTACAGCTTCAGACCAGCATAAATTTGCTTCTTCAAAACGCCTTGCGTTTGATAAACTTTTACACAATCCACGCCGTAGGTCGATACGTTCCGGTTCGCTAGTAAGTGCTTTTGAAAAATATGCGACACTTTCATTTGGATCGGCCAATGACAACATAAGATCATTTAAATTACTCTCATCAATAACGTTTACATTGTCGTCGAGGCTAAATGCTTCATCTTGACTTTGACCGCATCCCGTCAAAGAGATCAGTAAGCCTAGAAAAAAGCACTTAACAACTCGCTCATACATTTTTCGTTCCAGTATGCCTAATAGATTAAGGTTCTTGT
>CAWUJT010000055.1:0-15773 GCA_963922715.1 uncultured Thalassobacter sp. | reverse complement strand
GTCACACATGGCATGACCGCACCTGATATCATTATCCCGCAAACTGAGCGGCAGCATATCTGCACGGTGTCGCGTATTGATCTTGAAGGCAAACCGATTGACCAAAGCATCCGGGCCTTTGCAGCCATCATGGACCGCATTCCAAACATAGACTATCATATCTATGGGGATGGAACAGGTCTTTCGACGCTTAGAAAGCTTATTCAGACTTTAGGATGTAAGAATCGTGTTTTTCTCAAAGGCTATACACATCAACCCCAGGCTGTCTTTGCTGGCTCTATATGTTCTCTTTATCCCACGATTACAGAGGGTTTCGGCATGTCGATCCTCGAGTCACTCATACATCACACACCAGTGATTACTTATGATGTCGATATCGGCCCGCGAGAGCTGATTGCGCCCGGCCTAAACGGAGAATTGGTTGAGGTTGGCAACATTGAGGCCCTGTCGTCCGCTATTTTGAAAGTGATATCTGATCCAGAGGCGTACGCCGCAGGGTGCGTGGATACATCCCAACGGTACTCAAGAGAGCATCATGTGGCGTTAACCTTAGCCGCAATGGATGAGATTTTAGCGCAGCACAGCAAACGCCACCGTTCAAATCAGCAGATGGCGTAGAGAGAAACCAAGCACTTTTGCACAAACCTGACGTGCAGATCAAAAAAAGAGTTCACAAGCGACCAAGGTTGTGGTTCCATCCCTGTAATTCTGGGAGGATGAAGATGACCAAAGTCACAATGACAGTGAATGGCCGCGCCATGGCGGCTGATACAGAACCGCGTACATTGCTGGTTGACTATTTGCGCGAAGGGCTCGGGCTGACCGGGACCCATGTGGGCTGTGATACCAGCCAATGTGGCGCCTGTGTTGTCCATCTTGATGGCAAGGCGGTAAAAGCCTGCAGCGTTCTGGCGATGGAAGCCGAAGGTGCCGATGTGACAACAATCGAAGGCATGGCCAACGCCGATGGCTCGCTGAGCGTTATTCAGCAGGCATTTCAAGATTACCATGGCTTGCAGTGCGGATTTTGCACCCCGGGCATGGTGATGTCAGCCGCAGCCCTTTTGGCTGAGACGCCGAAACCGACTGAGGCCGAGGTGCGCCACTATTTGGAAGGCAATATCTGCCGCTGCACAGGCTACACGAATATCGTCAAAGCAATCATGGCCGCCAGTGGCCAAGATGTGCCTGCCGTTGCCGCAGAATAAGACAAGATAGGACATAGGTTTTTCGTGTGAAGATGCTTGCGGGCGCATGACACCGCAACAGACACATCGGAAAGCCGCAAAATCAGATCAGGGAGGATCAAAATGCCAAAAGACAGTGGAATAGGGGCCAGCACCAAGCGCCGGGAAGATGTACGGTTTCTCACCGGGAAAGGACGCTACACCGATGATTTGAACTTGCCCGGCCAACTTTATGTGCATTTTTTGCGCGCCGATGTGGCTCATGCGCAGATCAAAAGCATCGAGACTAAGGCTGCTGTGGCCATGCCAGGCGTTGTGCGGGTTTTCACCGGCGCGGATTTCGAAGGCGTTGGCTCCATTCCCTGTGGCTGGCAAGTCACCGATCGGTTTGGTGCGCCGATGCAGGAACCGGCGCATCCCGTCTTGGCCCAGGGCAAAGTCCGCCATGTTGGCGATCCGATGGCCGCTGTGGTGGCTGAAAGCCGGGAAGCGGCCCGCGATGCAGCCGAAGCCATTGCGGTCGATCTGGAAGAATTACCGGCTGCGATCGATATGAAGGCTGCATTGGCCGAAGGTGCGCCCAAGGTGCATGACGATCTGACATCTAACCTGTGCTACGATTGGGGGTTTGTCGAAGAAAACCGCGATGCAGTGGACAAAGCGATCGCAGAGGCCGCACACGTCACAACATTGGAACTCGTGAACAACCGTCTTGTCGCCAATCCCATGGAGCCACGGGTGGCCATAGGCGATTACAATGCAGCCACCGATGAAAGTACGCTTTACACCACATCCCAAAATCCCCATGTCATTCGCCTCCTGATGGGGGCCTTTGTTTTGGGCATCCCTGAACACAAGCTGCGCGTTGTGGCCCCGGATGTGGGCGGGGGATTTGGATCTAAGATTTTCCATTATGCGGAAGAGGCCTTTTGCACCTTCGCTGCCCGGGAACTCAAGCGTCCGGTGAAATGGACCTCAAGCCGATCAGAGGCGTTTATCACCGATGCCCATGGTCGCGACCATGTGACAAAGATCGAACTTGCCCTGGATGCCGCTGGGAATTTTACGGCCATTCGCACAGAAACATATGCCAATATGGGGGCCTATCTGTCGACCTTTGCACCTTCTGTGCCCACATGGCTGCATGGCACGTTGATGGCGGGTAATTACAAAACACCGCTCATTTATGTCAATGTTAAGGCTGTGTTTACCAATACCGTGCCGGTGGACGCGTATCGCGGGGCCGGCCGTCCTGAGGCCACCTTCCAACTGGAGCGCGTGATCGACAAAGCGGCCCGCGAATTGGGGCGTGATCCTGTGGATCTGAGGCGACAAAACTTCATCACCGAATTTCCCTATACCACACCAGTGGCCCTGGAATATGATGCGGGCGATTACCACGGCACCATGGACCGTCTGATGGAAATGGCCGACCGGGAAGGCTTCTCGGCCCGCCGTGCCGCGAGTGAAGCCAACGGCAAGTTGCGCGGGATGGGCATCACGGCTTACATAGAGGCCTGCGGCATTGCGCCATCCAACCTGGTGGGGCAACTAGGCGCGCGCGCGGGGCTTTATGAAAGTGCCACAGTGCGGGTGAATGCCACAGGCAGCGTGGTGGTGATGACCGGCAGCCACAGCCACGGCCAAGGCCATGAGACAACATTCGCGCAAGTCGTGGCGGACCGTCTGGGGATCGCTGAAGACCAAATCGACATTGTCCATGGCGATACCGCCAACACGCCGATGGGCATGGGCACCTATGGATCGCGGTCCATTGCTGTCGGGGGCTCGGCCATGGTCGGTGCGGTCGATAAGATCGTGGTCAAGGCTAAGGAAATTGCCGCCCACCTGATGGAAGCCAAAGGGGCAGAGATTGACTTCAAAGATGGCGTCTTTTCTGTCCCCGGCACCAACAAAACCGTCGCTTGGGGCGATGTGTGCTTGGCTGCTTACGTTCCGCATAACTACCCGCTTGAAGAGCTGGAGCCCGGATTAGAGGAAACGGTGTTCTACGATCCGAAAAACTTCACCTATCCCGCAGGCGCCTACGCCTGTGAGGTGGAGGTTGACCCCGAAACGGGCAAGGTGGAGGTTTGCTCTTTCGCTGCCGCAGATGATTTTGGCAATGTCATCAATCCAATGATTGTTGAGGGCCAAGTTCATGGTGGCCTGGCCCAAGGCATCGGTCAGGCGCTTTTGGAATGCACAGCGTATGATGAAAACGGCCAACTTCTCAATGGCTCTTACATGGATTATACCATGCCACGCGCCGATGATTTGCCCAGTTTCCAGGTGGATCATTCCAGCTTTACCCCCTGCACCCACAACCCGCTTGGGGTCAAAGGTTGTGGGGAGGCAGGCGCGATCGGCTCCCCCCCTGCGCTGGTGAATGCCGTGATTGATGCGTTGCATGCGGGCGGTTTCCCGGTCGATCATATTGACATGCCGCTGACCCCTGATCGTGTGTGGACAGCAATGCAAGGGTAAGCCAGAAAAATAAGGAGAGAGAACGATGTACGCATTTGAATTGACAAAACCCGCAACACTTGCAGAGGCCGCCACAGCCCTCGGCACGGACGGAGCCCAGGCGATTTCCGGGGGACAGACGTTACTGCCTACGATGAAAGCGCGCTTAGCCCAGCCGGAAACGCTGGTCTCATTAGCGGGCATCTCAGAAATGCAGGGCGTTTGCCTGGAAAGCGGCGGGGCCGGGCGCCTGTGCATCGGGGCCAGCACCACCCATGCAGAAGTCGCCAGGCAAGCAGCGGCGCATTATCCCGCGCTGGCCGCTCTGGCGGGGCGGATCGGAGACCCGGCCGTGCGCAATCGCGGCACCCTGGGGGGCTCACTGGCCAACAATGATCCATCGGCCTGTTACCCGGCGGCGGTTTTGGCCTCTGGTGCGTCTGTTATTACAAATACCCGCGAGATCGCAGCCGATGATTATTTCCAAGGCCTGTTCACCACCGCACTGGAAGAGGGTGAGATTATCACGGAAGTGAAATTTCCAACCCCAGAGGTTGCGGCTTATGAAAAGTTCCTCCAACCCGCCTCGCGCTTTGCCCTTGTTGCGGTATTCGTGGCAAAATTTTCTGATGAGGTGCGTGTCGCGGTGACA
Organism: uncultured Thalassobacter sp.; assembly: GCA_963922715.1. GTDB lineage: Bacteria > Pseudomonadota > Alphaproteobacteria > Rhodobacterales > Rhodobacteraceae > CAWUJT01. The sequence goes on along the minus strand of CAWUJT010000055.1, from coordinate 11,468 downwards.
GGGGCCTCTGGCGATGGTGTGTTTCGTTGGACTGAAGCAGAGAAGGCTTTGAGCACATCCTTCAGCGCGGAGGCGCTAGAGGGGGTAAGTTTAGACTCTGACGGGATGATTGCCGATCTGCATGGCTCCAGCGCTTATCGCGCACATCTTGTTGGTGTAATGACAAAACGCGCAGTGCACTCAGCGTCTTAGTGTCTTTTCTAAGGCTCTGGCGCTTGATGTGTCTGTGAGAGACCCTCCAGCAAATCAGTCTTGTTCCATCCCGCCGCCCGATAGACCGAGATCGCGCGGGCATCATCGCGTTTGGCCAGACGCTTGCCCGTGTGGTCGCGGATCAGGGAATGGTGGTGATAGGCGGGCGTTGGCAGTCCCAAAAGGTGCTGCAGGATCACATGGATTTTTGTGGCCTCAAACAGGTCCTCCCCGCGTGTGACCGCTGTGATGTTCTGCACAGCGTCATCCACCACCACCGCCAAGTGATAGGCCACACCCATATCCCGCCGCGCCACAACGAAATCCCCGATGGTGGCCAGCACGTGCGCTTGTATGACCGTGTGTTGCCCCTCGTAGCGCGGCCCAGTCTCTGTAAAAGTCAGCGGGGTCTCAAACGCCTCTGCCAGGTTCACGCGCAAGGCAACATGTCTCGGACGCGGGCCTGTCACAGGTGTTTTAGGGCGGCAGGTGCCTGGATAGATCACACCGTCCGGCCCGAAAGTGCCCCCCCCTTCCTGGGGGGCAGAGACCGCTGCTGCGATATCCTTGCGGGTGCAATAGCACGGATAAAGTACCCCCTGCGCCCAAAGCCTGTCCAACGCGTTTTCATAGGCCGCAAGACGTTCGGATTGCCGCATCACAGGTTTTGGGTAAGAAATTCCCAACCAATTTAGATCATCATAGATTGCCGCTTCCCACTCTGGGCGCGCCCGGCTTTGATCAATATCCTCAATCCGCAGCAGCATTTCCTCGCCGCGCGTATGGGCGATTTGAGCGGCATAGGCATGGCCCAGATGCAGCGGTCCGGTTGGAGAGGGGGCAAAGCGGGTGCGTCTCACAGCCGTTCGAGGACGTAAACCGTTGAGCCTCTTGCGCCTTCTTTTTGTGGCAAGTGCGGCCCATAATCGGCTGCCAACACACGGGCATGCCCTTTGACCTGAAGGTCACAAATCACCTGCATGTAAGCGGGATCAATAAGTGTCGCATCGTTATAGCTGAACACCAAAAGCCCGCCTTGGCCAAGGCGATCCAACAAAGGGGTCAACAGTGCCGCCGGTGCCGCACCTAATGAGATCGCGCCCACCGCCGTGATGGCGGCATAGGTGCCAGGCCGGATCGCGTCTGACACGCCACCGAGGTTGGCTTTGAACAGGGCACGATAAAGGCCCTTGGCCTCGGCGCGTATCAACATTTCCGCAGAGGCATCGGTGCCATCCAACGTTGTGAACCCAGCATCCGCCAGGGCTTTGCCAGAAAGGCCTGTGCCACAGCCGAAATCCAGGATCGGGGCCGACGGCTCTGGCAAATGTGCGGCCAACATCTTTGCCACCCGGCCTGGGGTGGCATAGCCATAGGCCGCAACATCGGCCTCATAGTTTTCGGCCCAATCGGCGTAAAGCTTCACCGTCTCTTCCTGAGACCGCGGCGTCCAAAGCTGTGCGGGCAGATTTTTTGTCATACCTCTAGGTTAAGCGGTATGGCCTGCACGGGCAAGGCCTGCTGCAGCCATCGCTGCCAATCGGCTTTGGCCCGCGCGGTATAAAGCCTGTAGCGGTTGGCGCGATTGCGTCGCCCGCCTTTGGCGTCAACAGGCGGGAAGAGCCCAAAGTTGACATTCATCGGCTGAAAAGTCTTGGCCTCGGCCCCACCGGTGATGTGGTTCAAAAGGGCCCCAACGGCTGTCGTTTCGGGGACATTGGGTAAGGTTTGGCCGGTCAATTCTGCCGCGGCCAGACGCCCGGCCAAAAGCCCCATCGCGGCACTCTCGACATAGCCCTCAACGCCGGTGATTTGGCCAGCAAAGCGCATATGGGGCTTGGATTTCAAGCGCATTTGCGGGTCCAAAAGCGTGGGGGCATTGAGAAACGTATTGCGGTGGATCCCACCCAGACGTGCAAACCGCGCGTTCGCAAGCCCGGGGATCATCCGCAAGACAGAGGTCTGCGCCCCATATTTCATCTTGGTTTGAAAGCCCACGATATTGTAAAGCGTACCCAGTTTGTTGTCACGCCTGAGCTGCACAACGGCATGGGGCTTTTCAGCGGGGGCGTGCGGGTTTGTGAGCCCCACAGGTTTCATCGGCCCAAACCGCAAGGTCTCCCGCCCGCGTGCGGCCATCACTTCAATCGGCAGACAGCCGTCGAAATAGGTGGCGGTCTCATCTTCATGGAACTCGGTCTTGTCGGCGGCCAGCAAAGCGTCGATAAATGCCTCATAGGTGGCGTGGTCTAGCGGGCAGTTGATGTAGGCCATGCGCTCGGCCTCGGTGTCGCCTTTGTCATAGCGCGATTGCAGCCAGGCGCGCCCCATGTCGATGCTGTCGGCATAGACGATGGGGGCGATGGCATCGAAAAACGCCAGGGCCTCTTGCCCGGTTTCCGCAGCAATCGCTTGGCCCAAAGCGGCAGAGGTCAAAGGCCCCGTGGCAATGATGGTGGGCTGATCGGCAGGTGGCAAGGCCGTGATCTCTGCACGCTGCAGCGTGATGCGCGGGTGACGGTTGAGATGGGCTGTGACATCTTGTGCGAAAGCCTCCCTGTCCACGGCAAGCGCACCACCTGCGGGCAAGGCATGGGCATCTGCCATCGCCATAATCAATCCGCCCGCAGCGCGCATTTCCCAATGCAAAAGACCCACGGCATTTTGATCATCGTCGTCAGAGCGGAAGGAATTGGAACACACCATCTCGGCCAGATTGTCGGTTTTATGGGCAAAGGTCCCCTGTTCCGGGCGCATTTCATGCAGCACCACTTCAACACCGGCCTCTGCCGCTTGCCAGGCCGCCTCGGACCCTGCCAAACCCCCGCCAATGATATGCAGGGCCGGGATCATGCGGTTCTCGGGCGGAACTGGATCCAGATCAACGCCCCGCCTGCGAGTGTCAAGAACGGCACCATGGCGATATTCACCGCGGCCCAGCCAGCCTCAGCGCTGCCGCCGGTGTGCATCAGCGTGCCCGACGCCAAAGAGGCCACGGTCACCAAACCAAAGACAAGTGCATCGTTCATACCCTGGACACGTCCGCTTTCCTCTGGGCCATGGGCTTGCGCCAGCATGGTTGTCGCACCAATAAAAGCGAAATTCCAACCAACGCCTAACAGGATCAAGGCCCCAAAGAATTGTGTCAGCGCCACGCCTGACAGCGCCACCACAGCCGCCAAAGCCAAAAGCGCCAAGCCTGTCCAAACGATCCGCGCCACCCCAAAGCGCACGATCAAGTGACCGGTGACAAAGGCGGGTGCATACATCGCAATCACATGCGCCCGCACGATATCGGCCGCTTCTCCCGTGCCAAAGCCACAGCCCACCACCGCCAAAGGGGTGGACGTCATCACCAGGTTCATCAGCGCGTAAGAGACCATCGCGCAAATCATTGCAACCAAGATGGTTGGATCGGACAAAAGCTCTGACCGGCTACGCCCGCTTTCAGCGGTGTCGAGAGGCGTTTCGGGGTTTTGCGGCCGTTCTTTCAGGCCAAAGAACAAAAACAGCCCGCCGATATTGAGGGCCGCCACAGCCAGATAGGTGCCAAGGAACGGCAAGAACAACGCCTCACTCGTCTGTTTGACAAGTTCGGGACCAATGATGGCAGCGATCAGCCCCCCGGCCAAAACGTAAGAGATCGCTTTCGCTTTTTGATCTGCGGCGGCCTGGTCTGTCGCTGCAAAGCGATAAAAGCCATGGGCACTCATGTAGATGCCCGTCAGGTAGCTGCCGAAAAGAAACAGGGCAAAGGTGTCCGTCCACAGGCCCCAAGCACTGATCAACGCCCCTAAGGCGCCACTGATGGCCCCCAGAACAAAGCCCAAACGCCGCCCATAATTTTGCATGAACACCGATAACCACGGCGCTGTGGTCATTGAGCCAAAGACAATCAGCGAAATCGGCAGCGTCGACAACCAGGGTGTCGGGGCAAGGTTTTGGCCTGCTAGGCCACCAACAATGAAAATCATTGGAAGCTGTGCGCCCAGAATAGATTGTGCCGCAACCAGAACGGTTACATTGCGCCAGGTGTGTGCAGTTAGCTTAGGGGGAGTGTCGTTTGCCATATCCCCGAGCTATATCCGTTGGGCAATCCTGTCCAGCGCGAATCAGGCCCGCGCGATGAGATGGGCGAAAGAGCCGCATACGCTCCCCATGCGCAGGCCCATGGGGGCCAGTTTTTCCCCCGATGCCTGCGCGGCCTCAAAGAGCGGTGTGCCTTCGGCCTTTATCGTGGTGGCATAGTGAAATTCATGGCCGGTCCAGCGTCCGGCAAGCGGCCCCTCGAAAGAGTGCAGGTGCCTGTAGCCCAAGTGCAAACGTCGGGCGGCGAAAGATGTTTCCAACTCTAACAGCCCCGCCATCTCATAGCGTGTACCAGCCGCGTCTGTCAGGGTTTTGCCCAAAACCATATATCCGCCACATTCGCCATAGATTTGCGCGGTTTCGGCGGCGCGGCGCAGACTGTGCAGGAAAACAGCATTTTGCGCCAGACGACCCACATGCAGTTCCGGGTATCCACCGGGGAGATAAACAAAATCCGCCTCGGGCACAGGCTCATCGGCCAGTGGCGAAAACGGGATGATTTGCGCACCTCTCTTGCGCCAGCCCTCCAAGATATGCGGATAGGTAAACGTGAAAGCGATATCGCGAGCTACGGCAATCCGTTGTCCGAGGGGTGGCATAGCAACCGCTGTCTCCGTACTGCGCTTGGGCAACGGCTCGGCCAGTTCTTGCAGCGCACCCAGATCGATATGCAAGCTCATCAGGTCGCCCGCACGGGCCAAATACGCCTCCAGATCGTCGCGCTCTGACGCTTGCACAAGGCCCAGATGCCGATCTGGGTGGGCTAGCTTTTGCAGATCCGGAACCGCCCCGAGAACCGGAATGCCCAGAGGCTTGAGAGCGGTTTCCAGCATATCTTTGTGACGGGGGGAGCCGACGCGATTGAGGATAACACCGCGCACCTCAACCGTGGGATCAAAGCGCATAAACCCATTCACCAGGGGCGCGATGGAGTGTGCGATGCGCTTTGCATCGACCACAAGCACCACGGGCAAGCGTAACAGACGCGCCAAATCCGCGGTGGCGCCTTTGCCCGCGGGCGGCGCACCATCAAACAGCCCCATAGCGCCTTCAATCAAAAGCAGCTCGGGCGTGCCAACCCGGGCCAAGTTGCGCAGCATCTCGGGCGGCATCGCCCAGGCGTCAAGGTTGTGGCAGGGGTGGCCACAGGCCGCCGCATGAAATTGTGGATCGATATAATCGGGGCCCGATTTTGCCCCCCGGGCGCGCACGCCGGCCTCTGTTAAAGCGCGCAACAGGCCCAACACAACGGTGGTTTTGCCCGCGCCGGAGGTCGGGCTGGCCAGAATCAGCCCGTTCACGAAGCCGCAGCCGGATGGCCCCGCCTGAAAGGGTCAAGCGTGCGTGGCGGCGCGCCTTGTGCCATCGCCTGCCAGTCAAGCATTTGCCGCAGTGTGACAACACCGCCGATGCAGATGATCGCCGGGGGCTCAAGACCCTGCGTGTCTGCAACACAGCGCGCGAGCGTTGTCTCCACAACACGTTGCCCGGAATGGCTGGCCTCAGTCACCACTGCGACGGGGTCACTTTCCGCGCGACCTGCCGCCAGCAACCGGGCCGCGATCTCGGCCAGATGCTTCATCCCCATATAAATCACAATCACCTCAGAGCCTTTGGCAATCGCCGCCCAATCGAGCCGGCTTGGTGTTTGGCCATTGGCATCATGGCCTGTGACAAATGTGACGCTTTGGTTCACGTCGCGGTGGGTGACGGGAATACCCGCATAGGCCAACCCGCCAATGCCCGCGGTAATGCCCGGAATAATCCGGATCGGAAGGCCATGCTGGACCAGGGTTTGCGCCTCTTCCCCGCCACGGCCAAAGACAAACGGATCCCCACCCTTGAGCCTGAGGACACGTTGGCCTGAACGCGCAAGCTCAACCAGTCTGAGGGAAATGTCGCGCTGTTTTGGGGACGGCTTTCCGCCGCGTTTGCCAGCATATATCGCCTCTGCCCTCGGCGCCCAGTCGAGAAAGGCACGACTGACCAGCGCGTCATAGACAATGACATCAGCTTGCTGGAGCGCATTGAGCCCATGCAGCGTGATCAGCCCCGGATCGCCTGGGCCTGCACCGCATAACCAGACCCATCCGGGTTCAAACAGCGGCCAAGGACCTGTGGGCAAAGAGAGTGAATCACGCATATATCTGTTATGCCCTGTCTGACAGAATGGAAAAAGGGCTTTTCCCTTTGCCCGTTAAGCCGCCATACTGTCACCATGACACACAGCAAACCCCTCCGCCGTGGCTGGACCACCGGCGCTTGCGCCACAGCCGCCGCGAAGGCTGCTGGTATCGGGCTTTTGACGGGTGATATCCCTCAAACCGTCTGTATTCACTTGCCGCGCGGGGAGTGCCCCAGCTTTGCCATTGAACATGCAAGACATAGTGCGGATTGGGCCGAGGCCGCGGTGCGCAAAGATGCCGGTGATGATCCTGATGTGACCCATGGGGCGCTGGTTTTTGTCCGGGTTGCCAGGGGCAGGGCGGGGATCGGTTTTCATGCGGGGGAAGGCGTGGGTACGGTGACCAAGCCTGGCCTGCCCATCCCCGCCGGAGAGCCCGCGATCAATCCTGTGCCACGTCAGATGATCAGCGGGGTTTTGCGGGAACTGGCTGTGCAAGCCAATGCCCCACCTGATTTTGACGTCACCATCTCGATCCCCGGGGGACAAGAGTTGGCCGCGAAAACATGGAATCCTCGCCTGGGCATTGAAGGCGGGCTGTCGATCCTGGGCACCACAGGCATTGTACGACCGTTTTCCTGTGCGGCTTGGATCGCCTCTATCCATCGCGGCATTGACGTCGCCCGCGCCGCCGGGTTGACGCATGTGGCGGCGTGCACCGGCTCAACATCGGAAAGAGCGGTTCAAAAGCAGTACGGGCTTTCCGATCATGCGATGTTAGATATGGGCGATTTTGTAGGCGGGACGTTGAAATATCTCCGCCGTCATCCTATCCCCGCCCTTACCATTGGCGGCGGCTTGGCCAAACTTCTAAAGCTGGGGCAGGGGGCGGTGGATTTGCATTCTGGGCGATCTCAAGTGGATTTTGTCCGGTTAAGTACAGAGTTAGGGCATGACCTCAGCACCTGTAATTCCGTGTTAGAGGCTTATACGAATCTTGGTCAGCCACTGGTTACACATATCGCTATCTCTGCCCAGCACAGCGCGGTGCGGCTGTTGGCGGGGGCCCCAGTTTCGGTAAATGTGTGCGTTGTCGATCGGGCGGGCCAGATCATCGGACACGCAGAATGACGATATTGGTATTGGCAGGCACGCAAGAGGCCCGCGCGCTTTGCCGGATGTGTTCTGATCTGCCGCTTTTGGCGTCGCTGTCGGGGGCCACACAATCGCCCCTTGATTTAGGGGTCTCCACCCGCATCGGCGGTTTTGGCGGCGCGCAAGGGTTTTTGGATTTTCTTCTGGCACAGAACATTCGCGCGGTTCTGGATGCCACACATCCTTTTGCCCAGATGGTGCATCGCACAGCAGGGGTATGTGCCCAAATGTCTTTGCCTTACCTGCGGTTGCTGCGCCCGGCTTGGTGCGCCGAAAAGCACGATACATGGATCATTGTCTCGAACCTGGCAGCCGCCCGAGCAGCCTTGCCCAAGGCTGGCAGCATTTTCCTGGCGACAGGGGCCGGATCAGAGGCCGCGTTTGCCGGAATTTCAGGGCCCAGCCTTTGGTTGCGGCGCGTCGATGCTGTGCCGCATCGCCCCCCTTGGGCACACGGGGGCTATATCCAAGGTCTGCCAAATGCGGATGCAAAACCTGAGAAAATACTGTTTGAGCACTTGCATATCACCCATGTGGTGGCCAAAAACTCTGGCGGACGGTCCGGCTATGGGAAGGTGCGCGCCGCGCGTCAGTTACGCTTGCCAGTGATCATGGTCGACCGCCCGACACCGCCGGATGTAACAACCGTGGAGACACTTGACGATGCCGCAGCCTGGCTTCACGCTCAGACCGTTTGAGGGTCGCCGGATTGAAACGCCTGATTGTGTTGCCGAAGGGGCGGCGTGGTTGGCGGATCAAGAACCACGGTTTGCAGCGGCCTTAAAACTGACAGGCCCGCTTCCATTACGCCGCAAGCGCGATGGTTTTGCTGCGCTTCTTGAAGCTATCGTCAGCCAGCAAGTCAGCGTTGCCGCCGCCGCTGCGATTTCAAAACGCTTGCAACACGCGCACCTCACTGGGCCACGGAATATCGCCCAGGCCTCTGACGCAGCGTTGCGTGACTGCGGGCTATCTAGGCAAAAAATACGTTATATAAGAGAACTTTGTGCGGCAAAATTAAAGTATGCTGCATTACGCCAAGCCCAGAGTGAGGATGTTGTTCAAGCATTGGTTGAAGTCCCTGGTATAGGACATTGGACAGCAGAGATTTATGTGATGTTTTCGCTGGGCCATGCAGATGTCTTCGCGCCCGGCGATCTTGCCTTACAAGAAGCCACAAAACTTCTGTTTGATTTGGAAGAGCGCCCAAAGGAAAAGGCACTGCGCCAGATGGCAGAGGCTTGGGCGCCTTGGCGGGCGGTTGCGGCACGGCTGTTATGGGCATATTACCGTGTCATCAAACAAAGAGAAGGTATCCGATGACGACACGTCGATTAGACGCACAGCGCACAGGTGCAAACCCGGCAAAGCGTCTGGTGATTTTTCTGCATGGCTATGGGGCTGATGGCGCCGATCTTCTTGGGCTATCGGATGTGTTGACGCCTTATCTACCCGACACCTGTTTTGTTGCGCCCAATGCCCCTGAACGATCGGTGGTCAATCCTACGGGCTATCAATGGTTTCCTATACCTTGGATCGACGGATCCTCAGAGGAAGAAAGCCGTAATGCTATGATGCGGGCGGTGGACGACCTCAATACATTTCTGGCGCAAACATGGGCAGCGGAAAACCTCTCTGCATCTGAAACTGTTTTGTTTGGATTTTCCCAAGGCACGATGATGAGCCTGCATGTCGCGCCACGTCTGTCTCAGCAACTTGCTGGTGTTGTCGCATTTTCAGGGCGATTGCTACAGCCCGAGGCCCTTGCAGATGACGTCATACATCGCCCGCCTGTGTTGCTTGTGCATGGCGATAAAGACGATGTGGTGCCGCCTGACAGCATGCCTGCAGCGGCCGAGGCGCTGCAAGCGGCGGGGTGGAAAGATGTCTATGCCCATATCCAGAAAGGTACAGGCCATGGCATTGCCCAGGATGGCCTGGAGACTTCTTTGGCCTTCATGCGTGAGGTTTTTGACATCGTGTAGTTGCTTAGTTGTTACATTTGTCCCCTATTTCTATGGCTAAATAGAGAATCTAGGGCGTTGTAAAATTAATCACCCTATATATAGTGATACTAGGAACTCTAAGGAGTCGCCACAATGACCGCACAAATCGCCGCATCAAACTTTCGGACAGATTTTGTAAGAGAGCCCGGTCGGCTTAGAAATTATCCTGCCCTGGTTCTAAACGCGGATTATCGTCCTTTAAGTTATTATCCGCTTAGCCTGTGGCCTTGGCAAGATGCGATCAAGGCCTCTTTTATGGACCGCGTCGATATCGTGGCCGAATATGACCATGTGGTGCGTTCGCCCAGCATAGAGATTCGCGTGCCGTCGGTTGTGGTGCTACGCGATTATGTCAAACCGCAAAAACGTGTCGCCTTCACACGGTTCAATCTGTTTCTGCGGGACGAATTTTCCTGCCAATATTGTGGTGCGCGCGGGGAATTGACCTTTGATCATATTATCCCGCGGTCTCGCGGCGGGGTCACCAGTTGGGAAAACGTTGTCGCCTCTTGTTCGCGGTGTAATCTGCGCAAAGGGTCAAAATCGCTTAAGCAGGTTGGGTTTTCATTGCGCAAACCGCCGCGACAGCCCTCCAGCAGTGAATTGATGAACTTGGGGCGCAAGTTTCCCCCAAATTATCTGCACGAAAGCTGGATGGATTTTCTGTACTGGGATGCTGAGCTTGACGCCTAGTCGGCCTGCAAGGGCCGCGGCCACACAGGCTTGACAGACCGCTCAAAATCAGAAATATCGACACTCTCTGAGATATGAATCGCCGTTAAGGCCGCTGCTTGAGGTGAAAACGCCAACTTTTGGGACCGTAAAGCGCGTTAAACAAAGGAAAAAGCATGTTTGCTGTGATGAAAACAGGAGGCAAGCAGTATAAGGTCCAATCTGGTGATCTTCTGCGTGTCGAAAAGCTTGCCGCCGAAGCGGGCGAAAAAGTCCAATTCAACGATATTTTGATCATTGGCGGTGATGACAATATCGTTGGAAATCCATTGGTTGCAGGGGCCGCCGTGCAAGCCGATGTTGTGGATCAAATCAAAGGTGAAAAGCTGATCCATTTCGTCAAGCGTCGCCGTAAACATTCGTCAAAGCGCACCAAAGGCCATCGTCAGCAGCTGACATTGTTGCGGGTGACAGACATCTTAACCTCTGGTGCGGATGCAACGGGTGTCAAAGCCGCTTTGGGTGCGGGGTCCGTGGGAACGGGCGCTGAAACGTCTCCTGTGGTCCAAAAAGCCCCGGTAGAGACAACAGCGCATGCCAACCCTGGGGGCGATGATCTGAAACAGCTCTCTGGTGTGGGGCCGGCGTTAGAGAAAAAACTCCACGCCGCGGGCGTGACGACATTTGCCCAAATCGCCGCTTGGGGGCCGGAGGATATCGAAGCGTTTGATGAGAAACTCAGTTTCAAAGGCCGCATCGCGCGCGAAGGTTGGGTGGAACAAGCGCAAAAGCTGGCGCAAGACTAGAGGAGACGAAAAGCCATGGCACATAAAAAAGCAGGGGGCAGTTCCCGTAATGGTCGCGATAGCGCAGGCCGTCGCCTCGGTGTGAAGCTCTTTGGTGGGCAGCACGCGATACCAGGTAATATTATCTTGCGTCAGCGCGGCAACAAATGGTGGCCGGGCGAAGGCGTAGGCCAAGGCAAGGATCACACGATCTTTGCGACAGTTGAAGGCGCTGTGACGTTCCGAAAAGGCTTTAAGGGCCGAACCTACGTGTCCGTGATGCCAATTCCGGAGGCCGCTGAGTAAGCACTTATCCCAAACACATACTGAGGGGGATCGGTGCAAACCGGTCCCCCTTTTTATTTTATGCGGAAGGTAAATATGCTTCTTTCTTCTTTCACATCTGCTTGTCCTGCCCTGCGGCGTGCGCCGTTCTTTCTGTTG
>CAWUJT010000054.1:0-15794 GCA_963922715.1 uncultured Thalassobacter sp. | reverse complement strand
TGGCACAATATCAGGTGTGCGCGTTATCACCGCGCGCAGTTCACGGGTGAGCAGGACGTAGGCCGTTACCTTGCTTTTGTGGCGCTCATCGATGAGCACATCGCCTTTGATGTTTTTTCGCCCCAGCTTAGCTAGATCGCCACGCGCAGCGCCTGTGTAAAGTGCCAGATCAAACACCAGCCGCTCAAGCTTTCCGATAGGCCAACGTTCTTGAAAGGCCGCAATGTCCTCTGCATCGGCAACGCGGAAACCTTGGATTTGTGGCCTGTCTAGTTCGATCCTAGCCATCGGGTTTTTGGCGATGAAACCCAAGCGTCGCAGATGCTGAAAGACTGGCTTGAGTGCCTTATACACATACACATTCACAGCGGCATGACCGCCTTTGGCATACAGAGCGCGTTCAATCGCATCGCTTGTAATCGTCTTAATCGGGCGGTCGCCCTAATTTTTGCGGTAGCAGGCGAAAATCGCCAGTCGGGATTTCTTGGTTTCGTCGAAGTATTTGCCCCACTTTTTGTTGCCGGACGTGTAGAGGTCCAGCGCCCAGCCGAAAGTCTCTGCCTTTGGGGTCTCGATGTCCGGCGGCATGTCTTGTCAGTGCGCGTGTTCCACGGCCCATGCTGTAAGCATTTTTGGGTCACGGGCGTGCAATCCATGAACACTAAGGCTGATCTCAACTTCTTTGCCCTTTGTGCGATCAAAGCGCCGGTAATAGTGCGCCCAGCGGCCAGTCTTGCGGCGACGGCGGCTTTTGAGATGAGGGATTTTCTTCATACCCTATCCCCCGAAAATGACCAATGATCCCATTCCGATGCAGCATTTTCATTATCAGGATAATCAAAGTGAACGCCATCCGGCCCGATACACTTGATGCGCTTCTTTGGGTGAAGCGCGATCACTGTCTTGTGCGCCTCAATCACTTGGCGCTCAGTCGGCATGGACGGGGCAGATGGACGGCCCATTGATTAGTCCTCTTCACCCAAAATTTTGGCCTCTTCCGCCATGCGTTGATGCACAACGTTCATGATGTTTTTGAGATCGAAGGACATGGTTGCCGCAACAGCGCGGTCGTTAGGACCTCCAAAATAAGGGGGCTCATCACTGTTACAATGAATGCCCTTATCATAGAAGGCGTTCAGTGGAAAATCGATACGAGAACTATCGGTAGTGGTTCGTTCCCGTAAAGCACGCATCACACCACAGGCATACATAGAAGCGACCTTTTTGCTGTAGCGGGCATGATCATAAACCCGCATCAGGTGCCCGTAAACAAAAAGACCAGCGATATCGAATTGATCGAACACGCGGGAAACACCCGCCGAGGTTTTAGGGGCGCAAGGGTATTCACCTGCGGCCACGTCTTCATTGAACCGCTGAGGGTCAACCATTGCGATCCGGCATGCGGACTTTGTACGAAACTTGTGACTCATTGATTTTGTCTATTGGTAATTGGCATTAACAATAGAAATGGCGCGTGTGGCACTTGTTAATATGTTTTTTACTAAAGGCTATTCGTTGATTTTGGGCTGCGATAGACCTTGTTGTCAGCAACGTTTCGATTAAAAAGCAGGGAGTGCTTATACCTTTCGAAATCTTGCCCCTGATATTCTAAGTGCAATCGGGCATATTCGCGGTTTGGCTGATCCAGCCCAAACGCTTCGCGCATTAAAAAACTTGCGTATGCTTTTGCTGCAACGACGCTGAAATTTTCCCAGCCTTCCCAACCCTTAAGTTCTCGTAAAGTATCAAGAATTACATCTTTGCCTGTCGTCTGTGCGGCAGCAGGCAAGACAATGGAAGTTGCCGCAAATGGAATTACTGTTTAACATTGCGGCGGGTGGAGAGGTGTGGTGTTGTCATTTCATTTCTCTCGGTTTTTGGCTTTCTAAGGCCGATGCCAGTGACGGACTGGTGCCGGGGTGTTAGAAACTTGCCGAGAGACAAGCGTGACTTATTTACCTTTCGGCTCTTGCATTTCGCCACCACCCCGACCTATATCAGTCAAAGTACCGACACCGCCAAGCGCCCGCATTATTTCAACCGTTTCCTGCGTAAACAGGAAACCACTTTAATGGTTATGCGGTTTATCTCGGTCCGGGTTTTGAGATCAGAAAACTTTATTGCCCTAATTTGCCACGCGAATCAACAGCGCTCTTCCGGGTGCCTATAAAAAATCTCTGATGAGGGGGATCACAGTTGTGGCGATCACCAGGGCAAGTGTCCATTTCACGATAGAAAATTCGCGCCCAAGCCGTACAATATCGGATTTTGTCGCCAAGCTTTCCTCTGAAATAGCGATTGCCGCCGCACGTGCTTTATCTTCGGGTGCGCCCGCTGCGCGTAAAGCATCATACATTTCTGCATTCATTGTAGCCATGATAGGCATATAAACACAGTTGAGCCTATAGGAAAGGCTGGGGCGAGCTTTCGCTCGCCCCATCGCCGCGCCCCTGGAAGTTTGGAAAAAGGGACCATGCGTTGTCAGGGTTTACCCACTCACCGACTAACGGGGTTGCTTTGGGCGGCGAAAGAAACGTCCAGGTGCAACCTGCCTATTCTTTCCAGTCCATGATTTGCAGCGCTGCGCCTGGATCAATCCCAGCTTTTTTGGCTTTCGCCATGGCTTTGATGATTGCTCCCATGGCCCGCGCGCGCCTGCATCGAAAGCTTGCAAGGACCGCATCACGTCCAGTTCCACGGTCCCGCCCAGCTTGGTGGTGGCCTCTTTTCGGCTATCTGGGCTGCAATAGGTTGCAAAACCCACTGTGCAAGGTGACGCTGCGCCTCACGTACCATCGGTCCGGTTGTGGACGGGTTTGCCAGACTTGGCAGAACGCCAAACGCCATATTGATGGCATCCCGTGCTGCTACAAGCGATTCCTTGGTCATGGATTTGCTCAGATCGGGCGATAAATTGTCTGGGGCTTTGCCCGCGTTTAGGTGCATCCTGCCCGCAACGGCATGGGCAACACCTTCGACAATCATTACTGAGCCGCGACGGCCTCGGAAAGTTTCTCGCATCTCGGTCATATCCCCCGAATTGCTCTCAGGCAGATGCACAACTTGCGAGCCAAGCGGCACGTTCTCAAAAACATCTGCCAAGGCGCTTTCCACTGCATTCAAAAAGCTGGCGGTCAGGCTGGCGCGCTTGAGTGGTGCAGTTCCGTAATAGGGAGCTGCCGGATCACATCCGATCCGAATGTGCAGCACCTCGCCTGCAAGGGCAGTTTCCGTGCGCCCACCACCCGCCTCAGAGATAGACACCCGATAGGCGGTCGGGATCCCGTCACGGGTGCGCAAGTCCCAATCGCTACATGGAATGAGCGCATTATCATGGATCAAGAACACCGCTTCACCACGTAGGGGAAGGCTCCGGCCAATGACGGCCAGGGCATGGCGGGTCTCAAAGCTCAAAACGCTGATCAGAAAGGCCGCCGCAAGAACCTACGACGACCTTTGAAACGCCGTCGGTCAAGTCTGCGATCTCTTCACAGAAGAAGAATGCTTCAACTGCTTCAAGGCTGCCGGATATGAAACCGACTAAACGCAAAGCAATCTAAACTTCAACAGGGTCAAAATTCAGTGCAAAAACAAAGGCAATTAACACTATTGATTGACAACGAGACTAATTCAGCGAAAAAGACGGGATTTCTTATTTATCTTTTCAAGGACGATTTTGACCCCAACACCTGTTTTCAAGTTGGTAAAAATCGTTGGTAAATCGCCACGTTGCGTTTTTGCATCCTTTGCCATGGTCTCCAGATCGACTTCAACATAAGGCGCGAGATCTGTCTTATTTATCACCAAGATATCCGATCTTGTGATCCCTAACCCGCCTTTGCGTGGAATTTCTTCTCCCATGGCTACCGAAATCACATAGATCGTCAGATCCGCCAATTCAGGGCTAAATGTGGCTGCCAGGTTATCTCCGCCACTTTCAATAAGGATTAAATCCAAATTGGGGTGTTGTTTGTTCAAATCATCGATCGCAGCCAAATTAATCGATGCGTCTTCACGGATTGCTGTATGAGGACACCCGCCTGTTTCTACACCTCGGATTCGATCCAAAGGCAGGACTTGTTTGCGCATCAGATATTCGGCGTCCTCTGATGTGTAGATATCATTCGTCACAACGGCCATATTGATGTGTGGGTGAAGGGCGCGGCAAAGCGCCTCGGTCAGCGACGTTTTTCCGGCACCCACTGGCCCGCCAATCCCGATGCGCAATGGTCCGTTCATGTTCTAAAAATCCGTGTTCTCATCGTTTCATGTTTCATAGCGGAAATATCCGCGTGAATGCACGAGTTGCCAAGGCCATCCAAAGTTGCAGTTGCTGCTTCTACTGCAACTTCATCCATTACGGGGAAGAGGTTTTGAAGCACCGTTTGGCCTTCGGTTTGGCCTAGGGGTACAAGCCTGACAGCGACCGATATCAGGTTCGCCGCAAAAACATGAAGGGTCATAGGCAGAAACGCGTCTAAAGCTATATCTGCTTCTCGAGCGGCTGTTCCTAATACAATGGATAAGGGCGCGTCCAAAATATCTATATTGAGAAGTGCTCGTGCCGTCCGGGCGAACGCCTTTCCTTGGTCCCAAGTTTCTTGGTATCGTTCTTTGGAACCGGCCAAAGCAGATGCGAGATCAGCCACGTTGTCCCCGCGATAAGCATGCGACAGCAAGATCGCATCATTCCAGCCCGCCCCGTGACGAAGCAAACTTATCAGCCACTCTTCCAATTCATCCGCGTTCGATATCTCACGTACATAGATCGCATATTCTAATCCATGGCTGTAAGCGAAGGCTCCAGTCGGAAAATTGGGCGAAAGCCACGCCATGATACGATGGGCCTCAATGCTCATGGGAATGTGTGCGGCCCTGCCCATAGGCACCGCTTTCTGGCGTGAAAGGTTGCGTGACTTCGATGACTGCCCCACCTAGGTGGCGCACCATGTCAGCGATTACTGGGTCCGGCGCGATCAAGATGTGATCGGGCTCAATTTGACAGGGCAGGTGCCGATTGCCTATGTGCCATGTCAAACGTGTCAGATGTTGGGGGTCATCGCCTGTGATCTTCAAAAGCGGCTCGTCAGCGGCAATAATTTTGATAAGACGACCATCCTCAAGGACAAGGCAATCGCCGTGTTTCAGATCGGTCACCTTGGGCAGATCAAGCAAGAATTCTAACCCACCATCGGTTGTCATGACAATACGGCGCCGAAACCGCGCTTCATACGTCAGCGTGACGATGTCAGAGGGTTCCTCGTGGCTATGGATTATGGCGGGTGCGCGGATCATCAATACATAAAGTAGCGCTGCGCCATGGGCAGTTCTTTGGCTGGTTCACAGGTTAGCAATTCACCATCCGCGCGGACCTCATAGGTTTCTGGGTCCACATCCACTTTTGGCATTGCGTCATTCAGTTTCATGGATGACTTGCTGATATTGCGCGTGTTCTGCACCGCAATTGTCTGCTTACGCAAGCCAATCTCGGCGCCAATCCCCGCTGCTTGCGCCGCCGCGGATAAAAAACTCACCGAAGAATTTTCAAGTGACCGTCCAAAGGCCCCGAACATTGGGCGCGTATAAACCGGTTGCGGTGTGGGGATAGAGGCATTGGGATCGCCCATTTGCGCACATGCAATTGTTCCCCCAATCAGAACCATTTCTGGCTTCACGCCGAAAAAAGCTGTATTCCATAGAACCAAGTCGGCGCGTTTGCCAATTTCAATTGAGCCAATTTCGTGACTGATCCCATGCGCGATAGCCGGATTGATCGTGTATTTTGCAATATAGCGGCGCACGCGGAAATTATCATTTTCGCCTGTTTCTTCCGGTAAACGTCCACGCTGTACTTTCATCTTATGCGCAGTTTGCCATGTCCGAATGACCACTTCACCAACACGCCCCATGGCCTGACTGTCGGAGGCAATAATACTGAACGCACCCATATCATGCAGGATATCCTCTGCAGCGATTGTTTCTTTGCGGATCCGGCTTTCAGCGAAGGCCACATCTTCAGGAATAGATTTATCAAGGTGATGGCAGACCATCAGCATATCCAAATGCTCTTCGAGTGTATTGACTGTGTATGGCCGCGTCGGATTGGTGGAAGAGGGGATCACATGCGCCTCTCCACAGACTTTGATGATGTCGGGCGCATGCCCACCACCTGCGCCTTCGGTATGGAAGGCATGGATCGTTCGGCCTTTCATGGCCGCGACCGTGTTTTCGACAAACCCACTTTCATTCAGTGTGTCCGTGTGGATCATCACTTGGACGTCCATATCATCGGCCACTGAAAGGCAGCAATCGATGGCGGCAGGTGTTGTGCCCCAATCTTCATGAAGTTTCATCGCACAAGCGCCTGCATTGACCATTTCAACAAGCGCGGCTGGTTGGCTGGCATTGCCTTTGCAAGACAGACCGAAATTCATTGGCAGGCCATCAAGCGCTTGGAGCATGCGGCTGATATGCCATGGCCCAGGCGTGCAGGTCGTGGCCAGCGTGCCATGTGCAGGTCCTGTGCCCCCACCCAACATCGTTGTTAAACCAGAATGGAGCGCGTCATCCACCTGCTGCGGACAGATGAAATGAATATGCGCATCAAACCCGCCAGCGGTGAGGATTTTACCTTCGCCCGCAATCGCCTCTGTCCCTGGTCCAATGATGATATTAACGCCCGGTTGTGTATCTGGGTTGCCGGCCTTACCGATACCCACGATGCGCCCATTTTTCAGGCCGATATCTGCCTTAAAGATACCGGTGTGATCTATGACTAGGACGTTGGTGATGACCGTATCCACCGCGCCGCCAGCGCGGGTGACTTGGGACTGCCCCATTCCGTCGCGAATGACTTTGCCACCACCGAATTTGACCTCTTCGCCATAGGTGGTTAGGTCTTTTTCAACTTCAATGAATAGCTCGGTATCAGCGAGGCGGACCTTGTCGCCCGTGGTTGGGCCGTACATGTCGGCATAAGTCGCGCGGGAGATTTTAGCTGGCATCAGAGCGTCCCCATCGCTTTATGTTTCATGACCCTTTCCGAATCTCGGTCAAATTTTCTAAAGATCTGAAAATATTCGAAAAACCCAATGGAACACTGCGTTGAAACGAAAGGTTCCCCCAACAAATTGTCGACGGCACAAATTACAGGCGTACGAGGAAAGTTGCCGATGAATGCAAAATTACGCCACAAAACCAAAAGAGGTAAAAATGAGCGAAATTGAATTTTCACTAACAGTTCTCGGGTCATTCTTGGCGCTTTGAATACTGGTTTGGAAATACACTGCTTGGTTCTGAGTGTGAACATCACAAAGCTCCCATAACCTTTTGATTAAATCCATAGACCTTTCGGCCGCCCGCAAGCGGGACCAAATGCACTTCCCGTGATTGACCGGGTTCGAACCGGACGGCTGTACCCGCCGCAATGTCCAACCGCATACCACGCGCAGCATCGCGATCAAAATCAAGCGCCGTATTTGTCTCATAAAAATGGTAATGGCTGCCGACTTGTACAGGCCGGTCGCCCGCGTTCGCCACCCTCAGCGTGACCACATCTGCGCCCGCATTAAGCTCTATCTCTCCGGCTTTGGGAATAACTTCTCCTGGGATCATTGGGGTCTCCTATCGTATCGGGTGGTGGACAGTGACCAGCTTGGTCCCATCGGGAAAGGTCGCTTCGACCTGAACGTCATGGATCATCTCGGCCACGCCTTCCATACATTGATCAGCGGTGATCACTTTACCGCCAGCCGACATCAAATCTGCGACAGAGCGTCCGTCGCGTGCGCCTTCGACAACGAAATCGGTGATCAAGGCAATCGCTTCTGGATGGTTCAGCTTTACACCTCGCTCCAGTCGATTGCGCGCAACCATCGCAGCCAAGCTCACAAGCAATTTGTCTTTTTCTCTAGGGGTCAGGTTCATCGGGCCTCACATCGTCCAAACGCGTGGCAATCCCCGCCCGCGTATCGTTTCAATCACTTTGCTAAGTGTTTTCTTAAATTCAAATGGGTCTGTCGCAAGGCATCTGACAATCGCAAACCCGTTCCAAGCGCTATATCCCAACTCGACGTTTTCGGGTGGCGACATTTGGAACAAAAGGGATTTGATCGCCTCCGCGTTTGGATCCACCCATAGTAAACTTGCCGTCGCGACGGCACCGCCAAATGTGGCAGGACGCTTCAAAGCAGTAAAATCATCCAATCTTGTGTCATCTGCAAAGACCAGATGCCCGCCCCGATAAATGCGCCAAGTATCCTGTAGAGACCCTGATTGCACCTTCTCCCCCATTAAGAGGCGTCCTAGAACAATTGGTTCCACCATCAACAAGGAAGCCTCAGGCGCCATTTCCACATGGATTTTTCGCTGAACACGACCCTGGTCAAAAAGGATGGTTTCTTGGGCAAGCCAATCGAGCTCACAATTATTACCGACAGTGAATTCAAGGGCGACTTTTGCAGTATCGCCCGTGCTTTTGTAGATCCGTTCAGCTGTTTGTGTTGTCAAACGCAACTTCGCACCACAGCGCAAATCAACTTTGGTCAACAGCGCGTCTCCACCCGTCAGCCCGCCGGCTGTGTTGATCAAAACAGCATCTGGCACATCTGCATGATTGCGCGGGATCATCACCTTCAGACATCCAGATTGATGAAGATGGCTTAAGCGCGAAGTGCCAGTGGAGCCTTCAAAAACGAGCTCGGCGCGACCGCGCGCGCGCTGCATTGCGATATCTGGGCCAAGGTCAAGCATTTATACAGCAAGTGTCGCGAGAACGTCCTTCTTCTTCAATCTATTTTTTTCACCTTCCAAGATGATCTCGCCTCGGCGCATGGAATAGATGTGATCTGCAAGCCCGAAGGCGAACTCAAAATATTGTTCGACCAGTAAAATGGCCATATCGCCTCTATCTTTCAAATAACCAATCACACGACCGATTTGTTGAATGATGTTTGGCTGAATGCCTTCCGTCGGCTCATCCAAAAGCAATAGCTTTGGCTTGGTGACCAAGGCCCGTGCAATGGCAAGTTGTTGCTGCTGACCACCGGACAAGTCCCCACCACGGCGGCTTTGCATTTCCTTTAGCACTGGGAAAAGCTCAAATAATTCATCGGGTAGAACGCGTTCGGACTTGTCCAAACACGCAAAGCCAATTTCCATATTCTCTTGCACGGTGAGCAAGGGGAAGATGTCCCGACCTTGCGGTACGTAGCCAACACCCTGTTTTGCCAAAACATGAGATGACGTGCCCGCGCTTTGTTCAACACCGTTTAACCGATAGCTGCCGCTCGAACGCGCATGCGTTCCAGATACGACTTTCAAAAGCGATGTTTTCCCAACACCGTTCACACCCATGAGGCAAGTGATTTGGCCAACTGAGGCATTCAGATCAACGCCATGCAAAATCTCGCTTTGCCCATAATGCAGCGTAATGTCTTTTAACTCCAGCATCGTCTAGCGTCCCAAATAGACGTCAATGACGTCTTTGTTCTGTGTCACATGATTGATACTGCCTTCGGCCAAGACCGCCCCTTCATGCAGAACTGTCACTTTGCAATTCAGATTGCGTACAAATTCCATGTCGTGTTCGACCACAATAACGGCACTGGTCTTTGCAGCCTCTTTCAAGATCGCCACTGTCTTGTCCCGTTCCTCTGGGGTCATACCTGCTGCGGGTTCGTCAACCAGCAATAATTTCGGATCCTGAGCTAACAACATCCCAATCTCCAGCCATTGCTTTTGACCATGGCTTAATTCGCCTGCAAGGCGGTCTAATGCATCAGATAAACCAATGCGCTCAGCCAAGGCTACAACACGCGCATCGTCAGGCTCGTTGGATTTATAGAACAAAACCGCAAGCGGAGAACGATTGTTCGATAGAGCCATCAATAAGTTTTCTTCAACGGATTGCTCTTCAAACACTGTGGGTTTTTGAAACTTCCGGCCGATGCCTTTGCGTGCAATCTGGCTTTCGCTGAACTGCAACAGGTTCTCGTTCCGCTCACCCCAGATGACTTTGCCTTCGTCCGGCCGCGTTTTGCCAGTTACAATATCCATGAAAGTTGTTTTGCCTGCGCCATTTGGGCCGATGATCGCGCGCAATTCACCCTGATCGATATTGAACGACAAATTGTTAATCGCTTTGAACCCATCAAAGCTTACGCAAATGCCATCGACCTCTAGAAGCGCACCGCTCATGATGATTTCCTTCTTTGTAAAAGATCAAATAGCCCACCAATACCTTGGGGCGCATAAAGAGTGACGATCACAAAACTCAGGCCCAGCAAAACCGTCCACCAATCAACCCATTTAACAGTGGTGAACCCAAGGGGCAGATCAGGCATTTGGCCGCCCGTAAAGAATGTCGAGACAAGAGAGACGAACGCCGCGCCGATTGCCGCGCCATAAAGGCGCCCGCGTCCACCAATGGCCACCCAAACCGCTAAATAGATCGATGCAATCGGGGCAATCTCGGCCGGGTTAATGATGCCCGCCTGTGGATAATAGAGCGCACCTGCAATCGCTGCAATCACAGCCGTCAACACAAAGATGAACAGCTTATAGGTCTCCACGTTATACCCCAGAAACCGCACACGGGCTTCATCATCGCGAATGCCTTTGATCACATTGCCAAGTTTGCTTTCGACAATCAGCTTCATCAGCAGGTATCCCAAACCAAGCGCAAAAGCCGACGCCCAAAAAAACCACATTGAAATGACCGATTGCGGTGTATCGTCGAGACCCGGCAGGTTCTGAAGACCAGATAAACCATTATTGCCACGTAAACCTGAATCGTTTTGGAAGAGGTATAGCGACAATGCCAATGTCATCGCTTGGGTCAGAATGGACAGATAAACACCCGTGACACGCGACCGGAAAGCCAGCCAGCCAAAGATCAGTGCCAGAATACCGGGCACCAATATCACAAGTGCGATCTGGGCCCAGAAGTAATTTGACACGGCCCAGATCAAAGGGAAGTCAGCCCCACCTACGACCCCGAAGATTTGAGTGCCAATGGCATCACTAATTTCTTGGGCTGTAGGTGGGATCGCCTCGTTCGCCATAGCGCCCGCCACGATTATTTCGGTCCGAGCATACATCAGCCACATGCCAATCATATATCCACCAAGGCCAAAGAAGGCGAAGTGGCCAAGGCTCAGGATGCCGCAATAGCCCCAGATCAAATCCATTGCGATGGCGATCAGACAAAAGCAGAGCGTCTTGCCCAAAGTTTTTACAAATGAGGTCGAAATAAAGGAATATCCAAAAGCCTCTGACCCAATGGTTACAAACACTGTAAACAGCGCTAGCACGCCCAGAAAGATCAATGCGGATGGATGCTTCAGCAAGAACTTGGTCAAAACGCCGTTCATAACTTAATCCCCTGCCGCGCGACCCTTCAGGGCAAAGATGCCCCGCGGTCGGAATTGAATGAAGATGATAATAATGATGATCATGTAGGTTTGCGCGGCCAGTGTGTTGGATGGGTTCAACCATTCGATCCCTTTCTGGAAGAAACCGATCATTGCTGCACCTGCCAGCGTACCCCAGATATTGCCAACCCCCCCGACAACAACTGTCATGAAACTTTGGACAATATAATCGGAACCCAGTTCGGATGTGACTTTCGCGAACAACCCAATCGCAACACCTGCAACACCAGCAATCCCAGATCCTAATCCAAAGGTCAGCATATTGATGCGATCCGGGTTGATCCCCATAGATGCAGCCATCCGAGGGTTTTGAGTGACCGCGCGCGTTTCTAGGCCCAAGCGTGTTTTGTTAAAAACCAGCCAAATCGACGCAAGGAAGATCATCGAAAGAACAAAGATCGCAATTCGAATCCAACTGATTTGGATCACGTCATTAACGACCAGCGCCCCATCCAGCCAGCCGGGCGCTGTCAAAGGACGGGCTTGTGTCCCGAAGATGTTTTTTGCAATCTGTTGAAGCGCAATCGAAATACCAAATGTGGCCAGCAAGGTCTCAAGTGGACGATGGTACAGATGACGGATCACCAGACGCTCCATCGCGACTCCAGCGCCAAAAGTGACCGCGAACGCTAAAGGTAGGGCGACGACAATTGACAACGTATAATTTGTGATGACTTGCTGCACAACATAGCCCGTGTAAGCGCCCATCATGATAAACTCCCCATGGGCCATGTTGATTACGCGCATTACGCCAAAAGTGATCGCAAGACCGATGGCGGCCAAGAAGTAAATCGAGGCCAGCGACAGCCCATCAAGTATCAAATCCACAGTCTCGGACGCACCAACGCGCAGGTTGATCCCACTCAGAACTTCTGAAGCGGCGTCGGTCACGGCCGGGGAGGCTTCAGTGTAGACGGTGACAAATTCATACTTTGCGACGACATCAGCTGGAAGAAGGTTTGGGTCCCATTCGGCAACTGCGCCAAGTTCCACCAATTGAAGATAAGCCATGTCGCGCTTGGATTGATCGCCAAGCTCCGCAACAGGGATATTGCCAACCAATCCATCTTGGATATTGGCGATAATAGCCGCCTTACGATCTGATACTGTTGGAATTTCTGAAGCCAAATCTTCTTTCACCAAAAGGGCATAAGCGTCCTCAACCGATAGGTCTTCACTGCCAGGAATGACCAATCCCGCGATATTTGCGGTTTCTTTCACAGTACTTGCCAACGCTATTTTTGATGTCAGCAGAGGGTTCAAGGCCGCGCGGACATCCACATCCAATACGCCTGCGAAACTTTCAATAGCCGCGACACGTGCCTCAACATCATCATCAAATTCAATGGTTAAAAATCGCTCTAGCTTTGACATTTGTTGCGTTAAATCTGGATCAGATTCGGATGCAAGTGCCGCACGTA
The DNA here is from genome assembly GCA_963922715.1 of uncultured Thalassobacter sp. Taxonomy (GTDB): domain Bacteria; phylum Pseudomonadota; class Alphaproteobacteria; order Rhodobacterales; family Rhodobacteraceae; genus CAWUJT01. Next base: position 2,941 of record CAWUJT010000054.1, on the reverse strand, counting down.
AAGGTTCTAAATGCGTCTCATTCGCGTCGCGAGATAGCGACGTCAGGGCTGCTTCACGTGTTGCCCTATCAGGCGATGTCAGTTGTCCTGCCACAAGCGCTGAAGCGATCATCCCACGCAGGCCAGAGTTTGGCTTAATTTGTTTGACAGCCCGCCTTCCGAATTCTCCGATAAGTGCCCCTGTCTCGATATGAAAGGCCTGATAGGTTTTTTCGTCTTCGGTTGTGACGGTTACAATTTGATCTGTATCACGAATGAACCAGAGGTTTTTTTCCTGCCAAGCAACCAGGAATGCCCTGGCTTCTTCTGTACCGACAGCCTGAATGTCCGCGATGATCGGCTCTGCTGTTTTGACCGACCCCTTGATGATATCAGGGTTATACATTTCAACGACTTCTGACAATGTCTGTGTCTGTGCAGAGACAGGTAAGCCGATCAAAAGAAGGCAGACGAGCAAGAGGCGTTTCATGGATGTCGTTAACTCAGAATGGAAAGGTGGGCACAAGCAGCGCCCACCAATTTCTTTGATTAGTAGTTAGATTTGATCTGAACACATGTGTTTGTTACAGTATTGTACATACCGCAGCCCAGTTCTTGCCAATCTGACTTCAGCACCGCAGATTCTGGCAAGAAATCTGTCCATGCATCGCCTGGAACTTCTGTTGTTTGGCTGATGATGTCGAACTGACCGTCTTCTTGTATTTCACCAATCAGAACAGGTTTTGCCAAATGATGGTTTGGTAACATGACAGCAGTCCCACCTGTCAGATTTGGGAATTCCTGACCGTACATTGCGTCACGAACCGCATCGACATCTGTTGTGCCTGCTGCTGTCACCGCGTTCACCCACATGTTGAAGCCGATATAGTGCGCTTCCATAGGGTCATTTGTGACACGTGCATCACCCATGCGGGCTTTCCATGTTTCGATGAAGTCTGCATTCGCATCTGTATCGGCTGATTGAAAATAGTTCCAAGCCGCTAAGTGACCGACAAGGTTTGTTGTGTCGAGGCCAGCAAGCTCTTCTTCACCCACAGAGAACGCTATAACGGGGATATCATCCGCGGAAACACCAGCTGCTGCGAGCTCTTTGTAGAAGCCGATATTTGCATCACCGTTGATTGTGGAAATCACACCAACTTTTTTGCCGTCTTCGCCAAGGGCGACTACGTCGGCTACAATGGACGACCAGTCCGAATGGCCAAATGGTGTGTAGTTCACAAAAATGTCTTCCTCGGGGATGCCTGCATCTTTCAGGTACTGTTCCAAGATTTTGTTTGTTGTACGCGGGTAAACATAATCCGTGCCCAGCAACGCGAATTTCTCGACTCCAAGCTCTTCAAGATAATAATCTGTCGCTGGGATCGCCTGCTGGTTTGGTGCAGCCCCTGTGTAGAAAACGTTCTTTGACGACTCTTCACCTTCATACTGAACCGGGTAAAATAGAAGACCGTTTAGCTCTTCGATAACCGGTAGAACGGACTTGCGAGAAACAGAAGTCCAATTGCCGAAGATCACATCAACTTCGTGAACCGTCAAAAGCTCGCGCGCTTTTTCAGCAAACAAAGGCCAATCGGATGCTGGGTCAACAACCACAGCAACCAGTTCTTCGCCAAGCAACCCGCCCGCAGCGTTTTGCTGTTCGATCAGCATTTCCATTGTATCTTTCAACGTCGTCTCTGAGATAGCCATTGTACCAGACAGAGAGTGCAGAATGCCGACCTTAATGTCGGCCATGGCGCTTGTCGCAGTTGCGGCAATCAGCGCGGATGTAAGCAATAGCTTTTTCATTTTAGTCTCCAAGTTGGATCGCCTGATGGGTGGCGAGAAATTGGAACCGATCACCTTGAACGATTCCGCAACCATCATAAAAGCGATTAAGTGATGCTGTCTGCAGAAAATTTTATGCTAGGGTGTTGCGTTTTTTGCACCACTTTGTTTTCTGGCGTCATGAAACATTTGCAAAGTTTCCGGTATGTGAAAGCCATCGTCGAACAGGGTTCGATCCGTGCGGCTGCAGAAACGCTGACCCTATCTGCATCAGCTTTGAACCGGCATATTCAAAGCTTGGAAGACGATCTTGGTGCAAAGGTCTTTGAGCGTCTGACCAAAGGCGTGCGGCTTTCCGCAGAAGGGGAAATTTTCTTCACCTATGCTTTGCAGCAACTTGCGGGCTATGATCGACTGCAAGGACAGATCGAAAACATTAAAGGTTTGAATGTTGGATCATTGAAGGTGGGCATTACAGAGGACTTCCACTTGGGGTTCCTACAAAGATTGATTGCCGAACTCCATAAAGACAACGTGAACTGTGACATCTCCGTGGTCAGAGTTCCCCGTGATGGTTTTTATCAGATGCTCGAAAAAAGAAATATTGACCTTGTGTTTGCGGTGAACCCAAACATTAGGCGTGGGCTTCAAGTGCTCCATGCGGCCGATATTTCCCTAACAGCCTTTGTTCCGAATGGTATGCCTGTTGGTAAAAATGGCATATTAAATGTCTACGATCTACAGGGCTTTCGTATTGCAACCCCTCCGACAACGACAGAAGTGTCTCAGCGTATCACGGCAGCAGTTGAGCGTTCTCAGATCGAAGTCATTCATCACTATAGTGGACCGAACCTTTTTGACTTTCTAGAACGCGCATTTTCACCAGTTATTGGACTTGTTCTACTGGTCGATGACGCAGATCGGCCCAAACAGATATCTGGCTATAAGCGATTACAGTTGGCTCGCCGAGAGGTCGGAAATTGTTCGGCAAGTTTGGTTTGTTTCGAAAGTTATGGCTTGTCATTGGCGGCGCATAGCTTTCAAAATTTGGCGAGCGCCTATTTGGGAACCTCTGACAAACGTGGCAGCGATGCTTTTGCGGGAGGCTAAATTTGGGTTAAGAGCTAAAACGTTGGCCTTCCTGCCAGAGTATAGTGATAGAGCAGATATG
>CAWUJT010000053.1:0-16206 GCA_963922715.1 uncultured Thalassobacter sp. | reverse complement strand
GCAGCTTCAGAGGAAGATACCGTACCGGCTGAAGATAATGCGGCCTCAGAAGAAGATACACATGACACAGTTCAAGTGGTTTAACTCCAAAGCACGGGTTTGACAGAATAACTGATGTAAAGCGGGTGTCTTGGATGACCCGCTTTACTTAATCCCAAATGAAACAAAGGCACCTCACGATTTTTCAACATGTGAAAAACCTCTGGGCCGCGTTGTAAATGTGCTCCATGTATGCCCCAGGCGCAAATCACCCGTCCTGCCCAGTGGACCGCTTCTAAAATCGCAGTGTCATTTTCGGGTCCAATAGGATCATAGGCATCGCGCATGACTTGCGGATCCGTTGCACGGAAAGCGAAAATATTCGTGACCCTGAAAGAACCAAAGCCTAAGGCACGGGCACGACGTTCACACCGTTCAACAGTCGGGTCATTTTGCACTTCTGTAGCAGTGGACGGGTTCAGCATCAGAAAATTGACACGCGCTCCCATGGCATCCCACGTGCGTGTCAAAGAATAACGATACAGCTCACAAGGTGAATAAACAGCGCTTGAGGGGGCATTGTCCTTGGTATGATGACGAACAATCATAAAGTGTGATAGGTTTGGAAGACTTTGCGAGGATGTAACAGACCTGCGCGATAGTCTCCAAGGGCAATTGCGTGTCCCTTGAATGAAGCCCAGGCCTCTGTGCCATCGTCAACATCGCCGCGCAACACCTGCCCAGGGTTTCCGTTACGCATACGCATCGCTTCTGTTTCTGTTGTGGGCAATTCTGGAATACTGTCAAGACCAGCCTCAAGGGGCAGCAGGGATGCTTCTAGCACGTCCGCGTCTGCAAAATCGTCCAGTTGATTAATGGATAAAGCGTCTTGCACATCAAACGCACCCGACCAAATCCGTCGCAGCCAAGCGACATGCCCATAGCATCCAAGGCTTTGACCCAAATCACGGGCCACAGAACGCACATATCCACCTTTACCACAAACCATTTCCAACTCGACCCGATCTGGGCTCAGGCGGGTTAAAACCTCAAGCTTCTCGACCCAAATTGGGCGTGCAGAAAGCTCTAAGGTTTCGCCGGCACGCGCTAAATCGTAGGCGCGGGCACCGGAAACCTTGACGGCCGAAAATAAAGGGGGTGTTTGTAAGATCTCGCCCCGCAACCCAACCAAGGCCGTCTTAATGTCCTGATCTGTCGGGCGCTCATCCGACTTCAGACAAACCTCGCCTTCTGCATCGTCTGTTGTGGTTTGAGCGCCAAGCGTGACCGCAAAACGATAGGCTTTCAGAGCATCGGTGACATAAGGGATGGTTTTCGTCGCCTCCCCAAGGGCAACCGCCAAAAGCCCAGTCGCAAGGGGATCAAGCGTGCCAGCATGGCCGGCCTTTTGCGCATTCAAAGCGCGGCGGACTTTCGTGACAACAGCTGTCGATGAAAGACCCACGGGCTTATCAATCAGAAGCCAGCCATGGATAGGACGGCCTTTGCGTTTTCGAGCCATTAGTCAGTCACGACACTGATGATTGGTCCCATAGCGGGACCAAAATCGTTACGATCAAGATCGGGCACATAAAGACGTGAGACACGGCCATCAAGATAAAGCGCTTGTGAAAGGCCCAACTGATGTTGAAATAAACGCCCAAATTCGTGAAATGTCACGGGCTCTTCAGAAATTGCGAACACAACACGTTGTCCATCTTGGGACGTGCCAACGCCATTGCGAATGTTGCGTGATGTTGAATCGGGCAGAAAGCGCGGATGTAGCGCGCCATCGATCACAAGCATCGGGCCTGACTGTGTGGCATATCGGCATGGCAGCGTTTCCTCGGCATAACGCAGGCTTTCGATGACATCGGCCCTGCCCTCTTGGATGCAAAACACACCATTGGGCAGAAGTCCAAAATTCCCAGGCCCCGCAGAGGTGATGAGGTTTTGAACCTTTTGATCCTCTTCGATATAGAGACCAACCGGCCTACGATCTGGGTGATACATGCCGCCGTTCATTGCAAAGACAATCTCTTCTTCAAGCACCATTTCTAAGCGTGAGAAATGCCCTATCACAGCACCTTCTTCATCCCAGAGTGAAAGCAGGATGCGTTGTCCTTTCTCAACCTCGCATATAGTAAATGGGATCTCCTGATATGTGATGGTTTTGCAGGCCAAAGCAGGCGCAGACATCAAGCAAGCAAGAAAAATGAGACGGAATAAGATCACTTCAAATCCTTGGCAACACGCGCGGAATTTAACAATGTACGTGTGTCATCCATTTTATCAAAAGTTTCATCAATCACAAAGCGCAAGTCTGGCACAAACTTCAATGTCACCTCTTTGCCAATGGCGCGTTTTAGCTCCGTTTTGTTGTGGGCGAGGGCAGCGATACATGCCTCTTTATCTTTCCCACCAAGGGGCAGCACGAATGCTGTGGCAATTTTGAGGTCGGGAGAGACGGATACTTCTGAGACAGTGATGGAGTATGCGTTCAATTCTGGGTCATGCACCACCCCGCGGATCAGAACATCGGCCAGTGTCCGGCGTATCAACTCTCCTACACGAAGCTGCCGTTGTGAGGGCATGCCACCTTTGTGAAATCGAGACTTTCCCATATCCACCCTTTGCGATGATTGAAGAATTTTAGTAGCCTGTGTTGAAGGATCAGGCAAGGCAGTCATCGGAGAACAGACATGCACACACCACCAGGCATTGTGATCATGGGCGGATCAGGGCGCATGGGGCGCAGCCTTATCGAGATGACGCTGGCCTCGGAGACGCTGCGCCTTGTGGGGGTGACAGTGCGGCCAGGACATGAATGGTCCGGCAAAGATCTGGGAGAAGCTTGGGGCGGCAAACCTTTAGGCGTACCGGTGACAGATGACCCGATTGAGGTGGTTGCCCGTGCGCAAGCTGTGATTGATTTCACAACGCCGCGCGCCACGTTGCAGATGTCAGAACTGACAGCCCAAGCGCGGGCCGTGCATGTTATCGGGACAACAGGATTCACCGCAGAGCAAATTGCGGTGCTCAAACGGGCCAGCTATCACGCCACCATCATTCAGGCGGGGAATATGAGCCTAGGGGTCAATCTCCTGACGGTTCTGGTGGAAAAGGTCGCAAAAGCCCTCAATGAAGAGTATGATATCGAGATCATTGAAAGCCATCACCGCCATAAGGTGGATGCCCCATCTGGGACGGCCCTTATGCTGGGGGAGGCTGCCGCAGCCGGTCGCGGTCAGAATTTACCTGATATTTTAGACAATGGCAGAAACGGTCTTACAGGCGCACGACAATCGGGCAACATCGGCTTTCACGCCATCCGGGCCGGCGATATTGTCGGAGAGCATGAGGTGATTTTTGCCACAGAGGGAGAGCGTCTTAGTCTCAAACACATCGCATCTGATCGGGCGTTGTTTGCGCGCGGCGCGTTGAAGGCGGCTTTGTGGGGTCAGGGGAAAGACCCTGGCTATTACGATATGCGGGATGTTCTTGGGCTTCGCTAGAAAAGCGTGGATTGTGATTCATCACTTATCCATGCGATCGACAAGATGGAGAAGCGGCTCTTTCATTTCGGCGCGTCTTATATTCTCGGCAACCACATGCGCAGCGGTTTCTGGCCGGGTTTCAGAGGCAATATGGGGTGTCACCGTCACATTGGGATGATGCCAATAGGGATGATCTGGGGGCAAAGGTTCAACACGGAACACATCAAGCGTGGCATGTCTGATTTGTCCGCTTTCGAGTGCTGCCAACAGAGCGTCATCATCGATTAAAGTGCCCCGTCCAGGATTTATGATCTCGGCACCTTTCGGCAACAGAGCAAGGCTTTCAGCATTTAAAATATTTGCAGAGGTCGATGCACTTGGAATAAGTAAAACCAGTATGTCCGCAGACCTCAGAACGCTTTGAAACCCCTCAACTCCATGGAAACAGGTGATGCCGGCAATGTTTTTTGCGGATCGGCTCCAGCCGAAAACATTAAAGCCTATGTTTGCAAGCATTCGCGCCGCCGATGTGCCCAAAACGCCAAGACCAATCATGCCGATTGTTCTGTCTTGCGCAAGCGGCAACACACGTTTGCGCCAAACACCGTTTTGCCCCAAAATGTCTGTATCCAACCCAAGGTGACGCCGCATCACATGGCCCGTGACCCATTCGGACATACCTTGTGTCATGCCTGGGTCCACCATGCGGCATAGAGGCGCTTTTAAGGTCGCATTACCAATCACATCTTCCACACCCGCCCATAGGTTTTGAACCAGTTTGAGGTTCGTATAGGGTGTAAAATCCTGTACATCCGAGTTCGGGGCATAAATGATATGATGGACTGTCTCCGGTTTTGCCGCAGTTACGAGATCGACACGTAGATCAAGAGCGTCAAAAGCTTTTCGTAAAGGGAGTTCCCATACTTTCCAGCGATCTTGTCGTGCTGCGAATAAAACTTTAGCCATTTTTATATCGCGGTTGATGGATGTACGCCGATTGCACAAATCCAAAACCGATCATGAGCACAAGCAGTGCTGACCCCCCATAACTGACCAAAGGCAAGGGCACACCGACCACAGGGGCAAGCCCCATAACCATTGACATATTCAAGGCAAAATAAAGAAAAAAAGCCACAGCAATACCAAGCGTGACCAATGAAGAAAACCGTTCTTTCATACGCAATCCAGAGATCAAACAAAAAATCAGGACAAGCGCGTAAAATGTCAACAAAGAAAGCCCACCCACAAACCCAAACTCTTCCGCATAAGATGTGAAAATGAAATCCGTGTGCTTTTCGGGTAAAAAATTAAGTCTTGACTGTGTGCCCTCCATAAAGCCGCGTCCTGTCCAACCGCCGGATCCAAGGGCGATCTTGGATTGTATAATATGATAACCAGCGCCCAAGGGCTCACTTTCTGGATTTATAAAGCTGTCGATACGGCGAAACTGATAATCTTTGATCAGCTGCCAATCTGTTCCGCGTGATTTCAGAACAACCGCAACAAGGACACCAGCAGCGCCAAAAAGTGTTGTAAAATAAGCCCAATGAACGCCAGCCAAGAACAATATTGCCCCCCCACCACAAAGCAACAAAATAGCAGTGCCTAAATCGGGTTGGTGAACAACAAGGTAAACAGGTATGAGAATAATAATAACAGGCAGCAAAACCCAAATAGGTTGACTGACTTTTGCAGGAGAGAGCCAATCGTAATAGGCCGCTAGAAATAAAACGAGGGTAATTTTCATAAGTTCTGAAGGCTGTAAGCGCATAAATCCAAGATCGATCCAACGCTGGGCACCCATGCCGACAACACCCACAAACTCAACCAAGAGAAGCAAGACTAAAGACAATATATATAAAACGCCGGAAAGTCTCTTCCAAATCCAAATTGGCACCAGTGCAACAGCAAATAATATCACCATACCAAGGCCAAATCGTTGAAGATGACGTTCAGCCCAAGGCTCCCAGGAACCCCCGGCAACAGAATAAAGCTGTGTGATGCCGATTGCACAAATTGCAGCAACGACGATAATCAAGGGCCAGTTTATAAAAAGAACTTTGCGTATACCTGTTGGTATGTATGCTGTGTTATATTCAAGGTAGCTCATGCTTGATTACGCTCAGTATTTACTTTGGGAAAGTGACGTAGCTCCAGAGTATTATACAGTTCTTGAATTTGCAGATGTTGGTCATCGGGATAAGCATCAAGCGGTGGCAAACCATTACTAAGCGTATATAAGATAATATCTCGTGCAATTGGCGCAGCCACAGATGCGCCCCCACCTCCATGTTCTACAACAACCGAAATCGCATAACGGGGGCTTTCATACGGGGCAAACCCTACAAAAAGAGCGTGATCGCGACGTTCCCAGGGCAAATCTTCGTTCCGAATGACCCCCCTTGCGCGTTCTTCAGATGTAATATTGCGTACTTGACTGGTTCCGGTTTTACCGGCCCATTCATATCCAGCCGTCAGTATACGACTGCTGTAGGCTGTGCCACGATTGCTGTTCATCACGTCAAACATTGCATCACGAACAAGATCTAGGTGCGCCTTGTTAATTTGCAGCGGTTCATGACTGTTATCGGATGTTTCTATCCCATCGATCGAACGTATCATACGCGGACGAATATTGTGCCCAGACGCCAGACGTGCTGTCATAACCGCAAGTTGCAATGGCGATGCGAGAACATATCCTTGGCCAATTGTTGCATTCAATGTGTCCCCGATCAACCAATCTTGTTTATGAACACGGAATTTCCAGTCCTTTGTCGGAATAAGACCCTCTGAGATCGATGTCATTGCAACATCATGACGCAATCCTAAGCCAAGATATCGCGCCATCTGGGCAATACCTTCGATGCCGACCCTTTGGCAAATATCGTAATAATACGTATCACAGCTTTCTGTAAGGCTTTTCCGGGCATCGGTTAAGCCGTGACCGGAACGCTTCCAACAATGGAATTGTCGATCCCCTAATTCGACAAATCCGCTACAGCGGATAGTTTCAGCGGGATTGACAAGACCCGCCTCCAAACCGGCAAGAAGCGTTACCATCTTGAAGGTTGAGCCCGGTGGATAAAGCCCTTGGGCAATCTTATTATGTAAAGGGCGATGATCGTTTTGCAGGAGTTTATCGTACTCTCTTTGGCTAATCCCGCTGACAAAAAGATTGGGATCGAATGACGGAGATGAAACCGCAGCGAGTAAATCCCCATTTCTTGTATCAATTACAACCGCTGAAGCGCTTTCATTTCCCAAACGTGCCGCTGTGAAATTTTGCAATGCAGCATCAAGTGTTAGCTGAATGGTTTGTCCACGGTCGCCCTCTTCGCGCGCCAATTCGCGCATCACACGACCAACAGCGTTTACTTCGACACGACGATTCCCGGCACTTCCGCGAAGACTACGGTCAAAACGACTCTCAGCGCCAAACTTCCCAATTTTGAACTGTGGGAGACGCAAAAGTGGGTCTTGGTCTTCCACTCTTATCAAATCTCTTTTTGTCACACGTCCAACATATCCAACAGTGTGAGCAAAATCAGGACCGTAAGGGTAAACGCGAAGCTGCCCAACTTCTGCTGTAATGCCTGGGAGTGATGGCGCGTTCACCGATACCATCGCCAACTGATCCCATGTTAAGCCATCGGTTATCAAAACAGGCGCAAAACTTGAACGCGTATTAAGTTCACGTTTAACACGGTCGATTTGCCCGCTTGACAATGAAATCAATGTCGATACGCGTTCTAAAACGGCATCAATATCATCTGTGTCTTCACGTGTAATCGTAACGCCGAAATTTTGTTCGTTTTGCGCAATTACACGCCCGTATCGATCCAGAATGAGACCACGTTCTGGCGCGATAAGACGCACATCTATTCTGTTTTCCTCAGCAAGAAATCGATAGGTGTCAGATTGTAACACCTGCATATTATGCATACGGGCGGCTAAAATGCCGATAAATGTTGCCTGTAGGCCACCGACAATCAGACCGCGTCGTGTGATCATGCGATGGTAACCTTCGTTTTGACGCGTTTTTTGTGTCATACGCGCCCTCCAAGGCTATCGACCTCTCCTGGAAGAAGCCTGCGCACATCAAGCAAAACTTGTGATATTATCATAACAACCGGGTAAAAAATTAGAGTTATCACCAAATGAATAACATCGTTTATGATCGGCATAACAGGGACAACCATCAAGAGCAGAACAATACGCTGTGCAATAAAAATAATGCACAATATGAGAGATATTTGTAGTATTTCAGAATAGAAGGATAATATTTCGCGCTGTTGTACATTGCGCCGCAAAAACTCTGTAATAAGCAATGCAATGAGGGTCATAAGGCCAAGAGGCCGCATAAGAAGAAAATCGGCCAACAGAAAAACAGAAGCCACAAGCCAAACAGGGACGTAATCGGGACGCCTGAGAACCCACACCAGGGTGATGGCAAGTATCAAGTCTGGGCCTGGAATTTTCAAAGAGGCCGGAGAAAGGGGTAAAAGATTGCAAAACATAATTATTGCGCACGCTGAAAAGTAAATCACCCAATATCGCCAAATTGTAGAATTCATTCGGGAATAATCTCGTCGTATATTTCAGAGAAACCGCTATAGTAGGGCAGTCCGACAAGCTCTCCCGGTCCATCGATAACCTCCAATGGTCGTGCCCGCAAAATACGCAAAAATTCAAGCCGGTTAATTTCAGCGGAAAGACGAACACGCCATCTACGATCTGAACCCTGCATAACCTGTCCAACAAGTAGGTCAGATGGAAAAACACCGCCATCACCCGATGTTACAACGCGATCTCCCACATTTAAGGCATTCACGTTTTCAAGAAAATCTATAATAGGCTCTTCACTTGCATCACCGCTGAGAATCGCACGTGCACCTGAGGGTTGTATTGTTATAGGAATTTGGCTGTTTGGATCCGTAACCAACATAACTCGGCTGATTTTAGCGCCAACACCGGATATCCGTCCAACCAGTCCAAGACCGTCCATGGCGGCCCATCCATCTTTAACGCCAACATCGTATCCTATATTAAGCAAGACCGAGCGACGGAAAGGACTACCAGAATCAGCAAGAACTGCGCCAGAGATATATGTCAAATTTGGGCTGAGAATGACTTGGTTCAGATCAAGCAATCTCGCATTCTCTTGCCCAAGCTGGATAGCTGTTTCTCGCCAGGCACGCATGGCTTGCAGCTCTCGGCGTAATTCCTGATTTTGCTCATAAACGCGGGCATATCCCTGAAAATCTTCAAACATACGAACGGCAGTGGTAATAGGGACCAAAGTCCATTCAATGTTTGGAATAATTCTATCCAAAATCCGTGCGCGAATTTGTTCAGCGCGTTGATTGTCAATCCGCCAAAATAAGACAAGCAAAACCAAAAGTATCGTGAACAGCAACACCAGAAGTCGGCGTAAAGGGCGATTATAGAATTCTAGCTCTGTACCACGAGCCATATCGTTCCGTTTCTGTTAATTTTTGCCTCTAGCTTTCATAATCGATCACTAGTCGCAGGCGTTTTTCATGTTCAAGAGATTTTCCTGTGCCCAGAGCCACGCAATGCAAACTCTCGTCCGCAACAGAAATCGCCAGACCTGTTTGTTCGCGCAACGCAAGATCCAGATCACCCAAAAGAGCTCCCCCGCCTGTCAACATCACACCGCGATCCACAATATCGGCAGCAAGGTCAGGCGGTGTAGACTCAAGCGCTTGCATGACAGAGTCGCAGATTTGTTGAACAGGTTCTGCCAAAGCTTCCGCAACTTGTGCTTGTGTTATCTCAATTTCTTTCGGCACACCATTCAAAAGGTCACGCCCCCGAATCGTCATAGACGCCCCGCGTCCATCATCTGGCATGCGCGCGGTACCAATGGACGTTTTAAGGCGCTCTGCAGCGGTTTCCCCAATCAGCAAATTTTGATGTCGTCTGAGGTATGAAATCAAAGCCTCATCCATTCTGTCACCGCCAACGCGCACAGACCGAGCATAAACAATATCACCCAGAGACAGAACCGCCACTTCTGTCGTTCCGCCCCCAATATCGACAACCATTGACCCGGTAGGATCCGTGATCGGCATACCTGCACCGATAGCAGCCGCAATAGGTTCCGCGATCAAACCAGCACGGCGCGCGCCAGCACCCAACACAGATTGTCGAATAGCGCGTTTTTCTACAGGTGTGGCACCATGTGGTACGCAAACAATGATTTTGGGTTTGGTAAATGCTGAATGCTTGTGAACTTTACGAATGAAATGTTTGATCATTTCCTCGGCAACGTCGAAATCCGCGATGACACCATCGCGCATTGGACGTATGGCTTGAATGGAGCCTGGCGTACGCCCAAGCATAAGTTTAGCGTCTTCCCCAAAAGCCAAGGGTTTTTTCACACCATCCTTAACCTGATAGGCCACAACAGAAGGCTCATTCAGCACAACACCTTTGCCTTTGACATAAACCAAGGTGTTGGCTGTCCCCAGATCGATCGCCATATCGGAAGAAAAAAGATTCCCAATTCCAAACACGCTCTTTATACTCCCGATATATAAAGTAATTTAATCGTTTTTATTCTTCTTCAAGCCCTCCGTAAAGGGTGCAAAGCCGAATAATCAGCGTCTTTTTGCTGAGTTATGTGGTATCTGTGTATCGAATCTCTGGACAATCCGTTCCGGTTTGCATGCGACGCACCACCAAACGGTTCAAAGCGTTCACGTAAGCCTTTGCCGAAGCCACAACTGTGTCAGTATCCGCGGATTGACCGGTAACAATGCGCCCAGCTTCCTCCATCCGAACACTGACCGTTGCCTGAGCATCTGTGCCTTCGGTCACAGCATGGACTTGATAAAGTTGCAGCCGTGCGTCATGGGGGAAAAGTGCCTTCACAGCATTGAAAGCCGCATCCACCGGCCCGTCACCCGTTGCGGTGACTTGGTGGTCTTGCCCCTCGATCTCCAGGATCAAATCCGCCGATTGCGGGGCTTCTGTTCCACAAATCACCCGCAAAAACTTAACCCGGATATGTTCATTAGCCGCTTGCGCTGCTTCATCCACCACCAAAGCAATGAGATCCTCATCAAAGACTTCTTTTTTGCGATCAGCCAATTCTTTGAATCGCACAAAGACATCCTGAAGCTGGTTATCCCCCAATTCAAAGCCAAGTTTTTCCATCTTATCGCGCAAGGCCGCGCGGCCGGAGTGCTTTCCCAAAGGCAGCGATGTGCCAGCAAGGCCGATGTCCTCGGGACGCATGATCTCAAAATTATCGCGATTTTTCAGCATCCCATCTTGGTGAATGCCGCTTTCATGGGCAAAGGCATTTTTGCCCACGATGGCCTTGTTGGGTTGGACGGGAAACCCTGAAACAGCACTCACCCTGCGGGACAGATGCATGATCTTGGTGGTATCAATGCCTGTCGCGTAGGGCATGATATCTTGGCGCGTTTTCAGCGCCATCACCACCTCTTCCAAAGCCGTATTGCCGGCACGCTCCCCCAAGCCATTGATCGTGCATTCAATTTGACGCGCACCCCCTTCCACAGCGGCCAGAGCATTCGCTGTCGCCATCCCTAAATCGTTATGACAATGGGTGGCAAAGACCACTTCATCCGCACCGGGAACCTCTGCAATCAGGCGACGGATCAAATCGGCACTCTCGCGGGGTGCGGTGTACCCGACCGTGTCGGGGATGTTGATGGTGCTGGCACCTGCCTTGATCGCGATGTCCACAACACGCGCCAGATAATCCCATTCGGTTCGTGTCGCATCCATGGGCGACCATTGCACATTGTCACACAGATTGCGCGCATGGGTCACGGTTTCATGGATACGGTCTGCCATTTCATCCATGGTCAGATTGGGAATCGCACGATGCAGCGGTGACGTTCCGATAAAGGTGTGAATGCGCGGCCGGGGGGCGTGCTTGACCGCGTCCCAACACCGGTCAATGTCTTTGAAATTGGCCCGCGCAAGTCCACAGATCATGGCCGCTTTGGCGCGTTTGGCAATCTCTGTGACAGCGCGAAAGTCGCCTTCAGAAGCGATAGGAAATCCGGCTTCGATAACATCAACGCCCATGTCGTCAAGAAGCTCTGCGATCTCGAGTTTTTCGGTATGGGTCATGGTGGCGCCGGGGCTTTGTTCGCCATCGCGCAGGGTGGTGTCAAATATGACAACGCGGTTTTTGTCAGTCATCTGTCTTTACTCTTAGCTGTTTGGATTTAACCGGCGCAGTAACCTCCCCTGAGCGGTCGCACCGAAAGGCCGCTCAGAGGCAGCTAAGGAGGTCTAGGGCTGTTTGAGCCGCAGTGTTTGTCACAATAGACATATCCATACCGACTAAATAGACATGCGATCAAAGATTTGAAAAGTGCTTTTTACCCGCTACCTCATTTTTCATGGAAAACGCATTGGTGATTGGGGCCTCCGGCGGCATTGGCGCGGCTGTGGCCCGGGAACTTGAGGGCCGATTTGACGTGACGCGTCTCAGCCGCAGCCATGACGGATTTGATATCACGGATGAAGCCACCGTGGACCGTGGCTTACGTGCCTTAAACGGGCCTTTTGCGCGCATCGTTGTGACAACCGGGGCGCTGAAAATCGGGGATCATGCGCCGGAAAAAGCGCTCAAGGCGGTAACGCCTGAGGCTATGATTGCGCAGTTTCGCCTCAATGCGCTGGGCCCTGCGCTGGTTGTGAAGCATTGCTTGCCACTTCTGGATCGGAACACACCCGCCGTTGTTGGTGTGCTGTCGGCCCGCGTCGGGTCTATCACAGACAATCGTTTGGGCGGATGGATGAGTTATCGCACAGCCAAAGCCGCACTCAATCAAATCGTGCGAACAACCGCCATAGAGTGGGCGCGGACCCACAAACAGCTCACCCTTCTGGCGCTGCACCCCGGCACGGTCGTCACGGATTTCACAAAAGACTACCTGGGCCGCCATCCAGCCGTCTCGCCCGAGGTCGCCGCACAAAACCTCTGCCGTGTTATGGATCAGGTTAATCCATCCCACAGCGGGCAGTTTCTGGAGTACACCGGTCAGGAGATCCCCTGGTGAGTGCCGCACCACGCCTGATTCTGGTGCTTGGTGATCAGCTTTCCCCCACCATAAGTGCTTTGCAAGAAGCGGACCCTAACCGCGACATAGTGGTTATGGCAGAGGTGACCGCCGAGGCCACATATGTGCCGCACCATCCAAAGAAGATCGCTTTTGTCTTCAGCGCGATGCGCCATTTTGCCGAAGACTTGCGCGCGCGGGGGTGGCGTGTGCTTTACACGAAGTTTGACGATCCCGCCAATAGTGGCGCGATACCCGGGGAATTGGTGCGCAGAGCTGCGGAGGTCAGCGCCCATGAGGTGATCGCGACAGAGCCCGGCGAGTGGCGATTGATTGCTGCGCTGGAGGCATGCCCCGTGCCAGTACATCAATTCCCCGATAACCGCTTTTTGGCTTCACATGCAGACTTTGAAGCCTGGGCAGATGGGCGCAAACAGCTACGGATGGAGTATTTTTATCGCGAGATGCGCCGCAAAACCGGCCTGCTTATGGACGGCGATAAGCCCACAGGGGGAAAGTGGAATTATGATGCGGACAACAGAAAACCGCCCGCGAAAGGGTTGATGGGTCAAGGGCCTTCACGCATTCCACCCGATGCCATCACGCAAGAGGTGATTGCTCTTGTCGGTACCCATTTCACAGACAACTTTGGTGATTTGGAACCATTCTGGTTTGCTGTAACCCACTCAGACGCTCAAACAGCCTTGGCCTATTTTATCGATACCAGCTTGCCCCTGTTTGGCGATTACCAGGATGCGATGATCACAGGGGAGGCTTTTCTTTATCATTCTGTCCTCTCGCTTTACCTCAATACTGGACTTTTGACGTGGCAGGAAATGTGTGAAGCCGCCGTTACCGCTTATCAAACAGGTCATGCACCCCTAAACGCGGTGGAGGGCTTCATACGGCAGATCATCGGCTGGCGTGAGTTCATGCGTGGTATCTATTTCCTTGAAGGACCAGACTATACGACACGCAACACGCTCCGGCATCAGCGGGCGCTGCCAGAGTTTTATTGGAGTGGTGAGACACAGATGACCTGCCTGGCCGCGGCAATCAACACCACCAAGGCAGAGGCCTATGCCCACCACATCCAACGCTTGATGATCACGGGCAATTTCGCCCTTCTGGCGGGCATTGATCCCAGATATGTGCATGAATGGTATCTCGCGGTTTATGCCGATGCCTATGAATGGGTCGAAGCGCCCAATGTAATCGGCATGAGCCAATTCGCCGATGGTGGGATTGTCGGCTCTAAACCTTATGTGTCCAGTGGGGCCTATATCAACCGCATGTCGGACTATTGCAAAACCTGCGCTTACAATGTGACCAAAAAGACAGGCGCAAAGGCCTGCCCATTCAATCTGCTCTATTGGCATTTTCTTCAGCGCCACACAGAGACTTTCAAAGGAAATCCCCGCATGGCGCAAATGTATCGCACGTGGGACCGGATGGACCCAGAGAAGCGTGACACGATACTGGCAGAGGCAGAAGCCTTCCTAACGCGTTTAGAGGTCAACGATAGCGTCTAGGCAAAGGAACCTCTTCCGTCTTGAGGGCTTTTCCCGATTCAAATCAATGCGCGAGAGACATACACGCCTGGCAAAACGGCGTTTCAGGAACCGCCACCAAGCGTTCTTCCGAGATTCGATTGCCACATTTGACACAGATCCCGTAACTGCCGTCTTTAATACGAGACAGAGCGGCATCTATGCGCTTGAGCTCGTGTTCTTCGACACTCCCAAGGGTTTCCAAAACCTCGTCGCCTTGGCGCTCTGACGCGCGGTCCTCAAAATCTTTCGGCATCGGGGCATCAAGGCTCTGTTCTATATCGCGCAGGTCATCCAACAGTTTTTGACGGCGGGTGATCAGCCGATCTTTGAATCGTTCAATATTCATGTATTCCTGCCTTTCTAGTCAGAAGACTACCAGTTAAGCCTTTGGGAAGGGCTTGTGATTTTATAGGACATATTCTGACTTGAAATTTTGATGCAGATCAAACGGCTTACTTGGCCTTTTCTTGCTCTGTCAGACCCCAAAGGTTGTGCGCTTTGACCCATCCGCGCTTGCCATCGGCGCGCACCTCACACCACCCGTTTGCGCACTCCTCAAGATACGCAATCACCCCAATTTCGGCATAGGCGACGATATTCGTGTTTGGGTCTGGCTGGCGATAGAGGCTTGTGAAATCCGTCTCGATGATCACCGTTCGCGTTCCCGACAGCAGGCTATAGTGCATCCACCCGCCGGCACCATCGCGATCAACAACGCGCCGCCAGTGGCCATATTCCGCCACAACCTGCACCGGCATATTACGACGCTGGAACACCCAATCGATCCGATGCGACATCGAAGGGCCGCGGCGCACATTGCCTTGGTTGGCTTTGACAGAGACAAACCGCGGCAGCGGCAGCGATGTTTCTGGCCCAATAGTTTTCTGCTGGGCAAAGGCCTGTCCGGCCAACAACGCAGCCAACAGCCAAGCACCGATATTTGAGGTCACATGTTTCATCTGCTCATTCGCGCGTTTATGTGTTGCGCTCTGATTTCAGCTTGCCAGTATAAGAGCAGAAAATCCAGAGAGAGGCTGTGCTATGTCCAAGAAAAAATTGAGCGTCTTTGTGACACGGAGACTGCCCGATGTTGTGGAGGCGCGCATGGACCAACTGTTTGATGTGGTCCTTCGTACCAATGACACGCCACTGGGACGATCCGCCCTTGCTGAGGCTTTGAAGACAAGCGATGTCCTTGTCCCCACAATCACGGATCAAATCGACGCCAATCTGCTTGCACAGGCGGGGGATCATCTGAAGTTGATTGCCAATTATGGCGCTGGTGTCGACCATATAGATGTCGCAAGCGCCCGCCAAAGGGGCATCATGGTGTCCAATACGCCGGATGTTCTAACGGAAGACACAGCCGACATGACAATGGCCCTGATCTTATCCATCACCCGCCGCATACCAGAGGGCATGGCTTTGATGCAAAGCGGCGAGTGGCAAGGCTGGAGTCCATCGGCACTTTTGGGCGGGCGCCTTGCAGGGCGGCGGCTTGGCATTTTGGGTATGGGACGCATTGGTCAAGCGGTTGCGAAACGGGCGCGCGCTTTTGGCATGGAGATCCATTATCACAACCGGCGCAAGCTGCATGAAGGTCTTGAGCAACCTTTGAAAGCGCGCTACTGGGACAGCCTGGATCAGATGATCGCGCGTATGGATATCCTATCAATCAATTGCCCCCACACACCATCAACCTTTCACCTTATCAATGCGCGACGCTTGAAACTGATGAAGGAAACGGCCGTGATCGTGAACACATCCCGAGGAGAAGTTATCGACGAAAAGGCCCTTATACGACGCTTGGAGACCAGGGAAATCGCAGGAGCAGGATTGGATGTTTACGAATTTGGTCAAGACATAAACCCAGACTTGCGAAAACTGGATAATGTGGTGCTTTTGCCGCATATGGGCTCAGCCACGGTTGAGGGGCGCCTGGAGATGGGGGAAAAGGTCTTGATCAACATCAAAACCTTCCAAGATGGTCATCGCCCGCCCGACCTTGTGATTCCAAGCATGCATTGAACACACCGCATGATTGGTAAATTTCATGTCCTGTGGTAGCGGAGGAGGGACTTGAACCCCCGACACGCGGATTATGAT
>CAWUJT010000052.1:0-16409 GCA_963922715.1 uncultured Thalassobacter sp. | reverse complement strand
TAACTAAAATTTAGCAGTAAATAGACGGGCCAGTTCCGGTTCAAACAAATCAACATAGCCGATTATGGCATAATCGACTGTTCTTATACGCAGCCTCTGATTTTTTGGTAGATATTCACGCTGCTTCAGCTTCACCTGCTTGAAGGGCTGCATTGCGTCTTTCACTTTCTTCTCTGGACAAAGCGACAGATGTGCGCACACCGCGACCGACGAATTCCATCAACCCTGATACAACGCGCTCGTTAGGATCAATGCCTGCGCAACTTAGAACTTCTCGACCATCTCTTGAGCGCGCCCACCGTGCAATTTGCTCCGGGCCATTCCCATATTTTGTATCGTCCGAAATCGCATCGTCCAATGCAGCTAAAACAACAGCTGCGAAAAGTTTGCGGGCTCTTTGCCCCTGTTCAAATTTGAATGCTGATCCATCAACGATATCTTTCATTTACATACCCTAGTATTATCTATCTGAAGTGCTCTGAAGAATAATATGACCGATTTGTATTTGATTCGGCTATGAACTTTGCGAATATCTTCTATGCATTTTTATCATATCAACTCAGAAGGTCAGACTGTATCTTGTTTGCTTGTATCTGTTCGATGATACATATATTGATATTGACATGAAAACGTCAACCTTTTGACAAGGTTTTGCCTCATGCCCAAAATCAATGGAAACGAAATTCGCCCTGGAAATGTTCTTGATCATAATGAACATCTTTGGGTGGCGGTCAAAGTCGATCACGTAAAACCAGGCAAAGGTGGGGCGTATGCGCAGGTTGAGATGAAAAACTTGCGCAACGGTTCCAAACTAAATGAACGGTTTCGATCTGCCGATAAAGTCGAACGTGTCCGGTTAGAGCAAAAAGATCAACAGTTCCTATATGAAACGGACGGGATGCTTGTTTTTATGGACCTTGAAACATACGAGCAGATTGAATTGCCGTCTGACATTCTTGGAGGTCGGAGACCTTTTTTACAAGACGGTATGTCGGTTGTTATTGAATATCACGAGACTGAAGCACTTAACGCTACACTACCGCAAAAAGTGACCTGTGTCATTACAGAAACGGAACCTGTGGTCAAAGGTCAAACGGCTGCAAATAGTTTTAAGCCGGCCGTACTGGACAACGGTGTGCGGGTAATGGTCCCTCCATTTGTCGGCCCAGGAGAGGCGATCGTTGTGAACACTGAAACACTGGAATATAGTGAACGCGCCTAGTCAGCGGCGCCTCCGCACTGTGGGAATTGAACTTTTTGTGTAGCGTGTTTCTGGATGCGGAGGCCTCATGTGTGTCCGTGTCCAAAACTCCACACCGCCGCGTTTTATCCAAAGAGGCCACGTGAAAAACAAACCGGCGACAAATCCACCTGCATGGGCCCAATAAGCAACGCCCCCCTGGCTGACATCTGCGGCGGTCCCGTTCAGTACCTGCAACGCAAACCAAATGCTAAGCACGCTCCATGCTGGCAACGTAAAGACACGGAAATAAACCACCAGAATGAGAAGAATATCGACCTTTGCTTTGGGGTAGAGGAGCAAATATCCCCCCATGACGGCTGCAATCGCGCCGGAGGCCCCTACAAGAGGAATGTCAGAGGTGGGCGCAGAGAAGATTTGCGCAAGTGTGGCGCAAAATCCGCCGGCTAAATAGAATAATAGAAAGCCCACGTGACCCATTTGATCTTCCATATTGTCACCAAAAATCCATAAAAACAGCATATTACCGATCAAATGCATCCAGCCTGCATGGAAAAACATCGTTGTGAACAGGGCGTGCAAATCCTCACCTCTCTGAAATTCAATCGGCTGCAAACCCCATGTGAAAAAAATCTCTGCAGTCACACGCGCGTTTGTTTCAAAGCCGTAACTGAGGAAGATAGTGACATTTATGGCAATCAACGCCCAGGTGATGTAGGGTGTTTGACCGGAAGGATTATGATCGCGAAGAGGAAACATTCAAAGTGAAAATATGAATAGCCAAATGACTGTGGTATAGAGTTGCAAAGATGCGATGATGAGAAGTGGCACACGAAAACTCCAAGTTTGGTGACGCTGCCAAAGTATCACAAGGCCTGTAAGCACAAGCAATGTTTCTATTGGTCCCACCCAATTTGCCCCCTGCCTGCGGTCCCAGTAACTGATTGGGCTTTCAAAAACCCAATTGCTGAGCGGCCAGAAATGCGGACGACCGTCGTCGTGGTGAAGCGGAAAATCAAGAGCGATATGGAGAAGTGCCGCCCCTGATACAGCGATCAAGATAGGCCATTTCTTCCAAGATGCCAGTGCGAGCAAGCCTCCCCATAATATGAAAGAATTATCGATGCGAAAGACCGCAACCCAAGCGTCGGAGAAATAAAGTTCATCGAAGACAACATCAGGCGAAATATCCGCAACAAAAAGTGCATAGCCTGCCATAATATAAAGGGAAAGGTCAGGCAAAAGGGCGCCCGCGAATGCACCTGCGGTTATTGCGGGAACGTCACGTTTTGAAAACGCGGTAAGGCCCAAAATAATATGCGTTGGTGTGTTCATACTTATAATTTAGGCGCTGTGATCATAAGGCAACCGGTCTTTAAGGTTGTTTCCATCATCAAGGAGAGGCAAGGGAGGGGCATGGCACGCGCGATCATGATCCAAGGTACAGGTTCCAATGTTGGCAAGTCTCTTTTGGTTGCAGGACTGTGTCGCCATTTTTCGTCCATGGGCCTAAAAGTTCGTCCGTTTAAGCCGCAGAATATGTCGAATAACGCGGCGGTGACAGAAGACGGGGGTGAGATTGGGCGCGCGCAAGCGCTACAGGCACGTGCGGCGGGGATTGCGCCCTCAATCGATATGAATCCGGTTCTGTTAAAACCTGAAACCGATCAAGGATCACAAGTCATTGTTCAGGGGGCGCGGTTTGCCACAGTGCGGGCGCGGGATTACGCGGCACTCAAGCCAAAATTGTTAGCGGCATGTTTGCAAAGTTTCCAACGCCTTAGTCAGCAGGCTGATATCGTGATTGTGGAAGGTGCGGGCAGCCCTGCAGAGATCAACCTGCGTGCCGGAGATATTGCCAATATGGGCTTTGCCGAGGCCGCCAATCTGTCGGTGATTTTGGCAGGTGATATTGATCGCGGGGGCGTTATCGCACAACTTGTGGGCACAAAAACCATTTTACCGCCACAAGATGCGGTGCGGATCAAAGGATTTCTGGTCAATAAATTTCGCGGCGACGTCTCCCTTTTTAAGACGGGGTTGCAGGCCATTGTAGAGTACACGGATTGGTCGTCTCTTGGGGTTCTGCCCTGGTTCGAGGAGGCTTGGCGGCTTCCGGCTGAGGATATCATGGACCTACGCTCGACGTCGGGGACAGGCGTAAAGATTGCCGTTCCAAGGCTTAACAGGATCGCCAATTTTGACGATCTTGACCCGTTGTCGGCAGAACCAGGGGTAAGCGTTGAAGTTATCTCGGCGGGTCAGGCCTTGCCGGGCGATGCCGATCTGATTTTGATCCCAGGTTCAAAATCTACCATTTCTGATCTGGCGCATTTTCGTGATCAGGGATGGGATATTGACCTTGCGGCACACATCCGTCGTGGCGGGCGGGTTTTAGGCTTGTGTGGGGGATATCAAATGCTTGGGTACACTCTCGCTGACCCAGAAGGGATAGAAGGCCCGGCAGTCACTGTAAAGGGATTGGGGCACCTTAATGTTGCCACGGTGATGACCCCCCAAAAACAGCTCACACGTGTCACAGCGCAGCATAGGGAAAGCGCGACATCCGTATTTGGTTATGAAATTCATGTTGGGCAGACAACCGGACCGGATTGCACCCACCCCTGGCTTGACATCGCGGGGCTGCCTCACGGCGCCTCCGCCAGAGGTGGTCAAATTCAAGGCTGTTATATTCACGGTTTGTTTGAAAGCGATGCCTTTCGGCGCGCTTACCTGGCGCAATTAGGGACCCCTTCCAGTGATTTGATCTATGGCGAAAGCGTCGAGAAAACTCTTGACGATCTCGCGGTACATATGGCGCGCCACCTTGACCTTGCTTCTCTCAAACGCATGATGGTGCCGGTGTAAATATCCTATATTTATCAATTGGTTAATTTTCATGGGTAAAGATCAATTATGCGGCACTTTGTGTCTTGATCCTCTTTTCACCCCTGTGGGCATGAGCCGCACGCGTTACATGGCCTTCTGCAATTTTGAATTGTGAAACCAACTCTATCAGACGTACAGCCGAAGAACTCAGCGCCTTGCCCGCTGCTGATGCTTCATCCACCATCGCTGCGTTTTGTTGTGTCACTTGGTCGAGTTGAACCACGCTTGTATTGATTTCTTGAACCGTGTGGGATTGTTCTGATGCCCCTTTCGCAATGTCCGAGATGCGCTCTGACGTGTCGTTTATCCGCTTAAGAATACGTGTCAAAGCCTCATCCACTTTGCCAACCAGATCAACGCCTTGCGCAACATGCTTTTCACTTTCGCTGATCAGCGATTTTATTTCTGTCGCGGCGACAGCGGATCGTTGTGCGAGCGCCCGCACCTCTTGGGCAACAACAGCAAAGCCACGTCCGGCTTCGCCCGCGCGGGCGGCTTCAACACCGGCATTTAAAGCGAGGAGGTTTGTCTGAAAGGCAATGTCGTCGATTAAACCGATGATCTGTGAAATTTGATTGGACGAGTCTTCGATTTTCATCATCGCAGAGCCAGCGTCTTTGGCAATCACACTGTTCTTCTCCGCCTCCGAGCGGGTTTCACCCATGGTGGCTTCGACGGATTGCGCACCTTCTGCCGCGGACTGAACAGACGCTGTGAGTTCATTGACAGCGGCCGCGGTCTCTTCCAAAGAGGCGGCTTGGCTTTCGGTACGCCGCGCCAAATCTTCCGATGATCGGCTGATTTCATCGGCACCGTCCTTGGTTTCGCCCGAGGCTTCAGTCACTTGTATGACAACTTGCTGTAAGGTTGAGACAGCCATGTTGAAATCTTTGCGCAGCTGTTCGTATTCCTGCGGAAAGTTGTGATGGATTTGTGAGGTTAGATCACCTTTGGCAACATCAGAGAGGCGGCGGCTGAGTTCTTCCACAACATTGGCCTGCTCAGCGTTACGTGCCTTTTTTGCCTCTGCTTCAAGATCTTTTTCGCGCATAAGGCCGGTACGAAATACATCCAGGGATCGGGCCATCGCACCAATTTCATCGGCTCGATTTTGCCCCTTGATCTCAACCGAGGTATCCCCGTTCGCCAGACCGGTCATTGCGTTCATTATAGCACGGATACCTTTGGCAATTGTTGACCCCATAAGGAAGGCCAGTATACCCCCAATCAGGATGGATAGCCCAACAGCACCAAGAATGAGTATGGTGGCGTTGCGACTGGTGGTTTGATTGGCCAGTTGGCGTTCTTCCATGAGGGCTTGTTCGATGGCGATGAAGTCAGCGATTATGCCGCGAAATTTATCAAAGAAGACCTTGCCGCGTTCTTCCCCCACAAGGCGTGCCATATCATCCATAGTCTCAGAGTTGCCGATGGCACGTCGCAGATCGATCTTAGGTTGAACAATGGTGCTTTCCCATTCGAAGATAACGTCACGGATTTCGTTCAGGAGCGCCACTTGGGGTGGATTGTCATCCACGGTTTGGGCCAAGCTTAGCGTAAGGTTGTCAAAGACTTGGCGGCCTGCTTCATAAGGTTCCAAAAACTCTTCGGTTCCGGTCAAAAGAAACCCCCGCATCCCAGTTTCCATATCGATCGCGGCAGATAAGATTTTTTGAGCTTCTTGAATGACGATATGGGTATGGTTAACCCAATCGATGGCATTCTTGATCATAAAATCGTTTGTATTTCCACTTCTCAGCACATCGTCGAATTCGACTGTGCGGTTTTCCAGAAGATTTTGCTCTGTTTCAATAAATGTTGCCACCATGCCACGGAATCGATCAAAGTAGGCTTTGCCTGCACCCTTTTGGACCTCCCGCGACAAATCAACCATGGTTTCAGAATTTCCAATGGCCCGCCGCAGTGCAATTTGTTCTTCTGCAACTTCGGATTGCCATTGGCGCAAGACGCTTTCGGCTTCGGCCAGGCGCGCAACCTGTGGCGGATTGTCACTGACTGTTTCGCGCAGGGCCTCAAGTGTGCTGTAGGCATCTGCCGATCCGCGATTGTAGGGCTCAAGAAATGTATCTTCGCCTGCAAGAAGATAGCCGCGCATCCCGGTTTCCATATCGACCGCAGCGGCAAGTGCTGCTTGCGCTTCGGAGATAACCCGATATGTATGATCGACCCACCCTGACGTATAAGCCATTTTACGCAGATTAACGTCGGCAATAATACCAATTCCAAGCGTGAAGAGTAAAGGTACAGCCACAGCAAGCAAAATCTTAATTTTGATGCTCAGCTTACCGAAGAGCCTCGCGTCTTTGGGCGTTATATTTGTGTTGTCAGAAACATTGTACATAGAATGCGCCTCATTTAAATCTGTCATGTCGTCCCTAAATCACCCGAGACTTAAAATTTCCTTTCCGGTGCGCGCAGACTGACCCTTAACGTCATTATAACTTTAAACACTCAAGACCAAACCAACCATGCTGGAGCCAATCAAGGCCACGCCTACAAGCTCGCGCTTCGTCAAACGCTCAGAAAATACAATCCAAGATACCAGGCAGCTGAAGATCAGTTCGACTTGTCCAAGGGCTTTGACATATGCGGCAGTTTGTAACGTGAAAGCCAGGAACCACCCAAAAGAACCCAAGGCGGAGGTGAGACCGACAAGAGCTGTGAGGGGCCATCTGTGGAATATGCCCCACAGTTGCGCGCGCTCTTCTGCCCAAAGCATCCAGGCCCCCAGCAACAGGGCTTGGCTGCTTGCCACCAAGGTCAGTGTGATCCCGGCGCGCAAAAACGGATCCTCACTGGCAATCTCTAGAGTGGCGGCACGATAGCCCACAGAGGAGAAGGCAAACAATAGACCGGAGGCAAGACCCAAAGCCATGGCGCGGCTCCAAAAGACATATGCACCCTGGGGAGGTTTGGACAGCAAGATAAGCCCTATAAATCCCAAAGCGATTGCCCCAAATCCCAATGGGCTTACGCTTTCTCCCAAAATGGCAAATCCAACAAAGACTGTCATCAAAGCTTCTGTTTTCTTTAAGGTGATGCCGATTGCGAAATGACGATGTGAAAAGAGTGCAACAACACACATTGTTGCTAAGATTTGCGACACACCTCCCCAAAGCGCATAGGGCCAAAAGTGTACCGGAATCACAGGAAAGTTTTGTTGTGTTGTGTGTATGTACATCAAGACGCCGAATGCTGCGATCGGAGCCCCCCAGACAAAGCGCGCTTGCGTTGCCGCTGCTGTGCTAAGACCTGCACGTTTGATATGTCGCTGAAACATAAAACGTAATGTCTGAACGCAGCTTGCAAAAAGTGTGGCAAAAATCCAAAGAGGCATAATGTCTCAATGACACAGGTTTCCCCCTGTCGCTAGAACCGTTGTCTTATAAGTGCATGCAATCGTTCATCTGAGGCAAATTCGATATTTAGCGAAAAGATAACATTTTTTGTGCAGTGTTTGCCTGGGTGAGTCGAAAAACGAGTGGACAGCTAAATGAGCTTTGAACGCCAGGGACCCACCCCCCTTGATTATTTTTCCTGTCACTATGGCAAGAGTAAAGCCATTTTTAGGGGGCCGCGTGCCTCTTTGGACCGACCCTATTGTGCTCTGCTGGGGGGGTCGGAATTCTATGGGAAATTTGTGGAAAGACCTGTGAATGTCGTGTTGTCCGAAAAAACAAGAAATAATTTCGTCAATTTTGGCCAGATGAACTGTGGCTTGGACACGCTGATTTACGACACCGCACTCCATGACATTATCAATGCCGCGGGCTTGACGCTCTTGCAGGTATTGCCGGCGCATACGCTTTCAAATCGGTTTTATAAGGTTCATCCCCGCAGAAATGACAGATTTCTGAAACCAACAGAAATGTTACGGGCATTATATCCGCATGTTGATTTCACAGATTTTCACTTTGCTCGTCATATGTTGCTTACGCTTCAAAGAATCTCTCCGGAAAAATTTCTCTTAGTTGTGGACGAACTTCGCGCGGTGTGGGTTGCGCGGATGCGACTTCTGCTGAAAAAGATCAAAAATCCTACAATCGTTGTTCACATCTCTGACAGTTCGCCTGACGTCCTGGACAACGGTTTGGGTGAAGCCCCTTTGTTCGTTGACAATGAAATGGTCAAATCTGTTTCTCAAGAAGCATGCGATTTGGTTCACTATGATATGAGTGAGACCCGCTACAATACAGGTGTCACAGGTATGCGTTATGCTTTGTCCGAAGCCCAGATGGCAGCAGAACTTATGCCGCCTGCCTGCCATGAAGAACTGGCAGAGGCGCTTTTGCCAAAGCTTGCCAACATTCGTTAAGCGCAAGCGAAATAAGACATGATTTCGAAGGTTATATTTTCTCTAGCATTTCAGGCACCGTGTCAAAAAGATCAGCCACGAGACCGTAATCCGCAACCTGAAAAATCGGGGCATCTTCATCTTTGTTGATCGCAACGATGACTTTTGAGTCTTTCATGCCGGCCAAGTGCTGTATTGCACCAGAGATACCAACGGCAACGTAAAGCTCTGGCGCGACGACCTTCCCGGTTTGTCCCACCTGCCAATCATTGGGTGCATAACCTGAATCGACCGCGGCCCGTGAAGCGCCAACCGCCGCGCCTAGCTTGTCTGCAAGCTTTTCGATGAGTGCAAAATCTGCCTCCGAACCCACACCGCGACCACCGGAAACGACAATGCCAGCGGATGTCAGTTCTGGGCGGTCTGTTGCGGCAACTTTGTCTTCAACCCATTCAGACAGATCAGTGGGAGTAACCTGGTCCATATCTTCAATAGGTGCTGCATTATCATTGAAACCCGTCAACTCGAAACTGGCCGTTCTGACAGTGACAACTTTCTTTGCATCTTTGGATTTGATCGTTTGCAAGGCATTACCCGCGTAAATCGGACGTTCAAACGTATCGGCATCTAAGACAGCCGTAATGTCCGATATCACCATCACATCCAGCAAAGCGGCAACGCGTGGCATGATATTTTTTGCAGTCGCTGTTGCCGGGGCGACAATATGGGAATACCCGTCCGCAAGCTTTGCGATCAAATCCGCAATTGGCTCAGCCAGATTGTGTCCATAAGTTGGATCTGAAGCACAGATGACTTTGCTCACACCATCAAATTTTGCGGCCTCAGTGGCTGCCTTTTTGCAATCGACGCTGGCGCACAGAAGGGTCACATCTCCAAGTTTTTTGGCCGCTGTGAGTGCCTTTGCAGTTGCATCAACCGATAACACGTCACCTGAAACTTCAGCAATAAGAAGAACATTCATATCAGAGCACTCCTGCTTCATCTTTGAGTTTGTGTAAAAGATCGTCGACAGAGGCTACTTTGACCCCAGCGGCCCGAGCGGGTGGTTCTGTCGTTGTCACGATCTCTAATCTTGGGCTGATGTCGACACCGTAATCGTCCGGCGTTTTCACATCCAAAGGTTTTTTCTTGGCTTTCATAATATTTGGCAAACTGGCGTAACGAGGTTCATTCAACCGCAGATCAACAGTGATGACTGTCGGCAATTTCACCTTGATCGTCTGTAAGCCGCCATCCACCTCACGCGTGACCACAGCCTGATCTGCTTCTAAAGATACAGCTGAGGCAAACGTCGCTTGTGACCATCCTAAAAGAGCGGACAGCATTTGCCCTGTTGCATTCATATCATTGTCAATCGCCTGCTTGCCGCAAAGCACGAGATCGGGACTTTCCTCTGTTACAACGGCTTTGAGAAGCTTGGCAACGGCCAGAGGTTCGATATCAACCGTCACATCATCTGTGGCTTCAATCAATATGGCGCGATCTGCACCCATCGCCAAAGCGGTACGCAGGGTTTCCTGGGCTTTTGTCACACCGATTGAAACGGCCACAATTTCTGTCACATCTCCCGTTTCTTTAAGCCTTATCGCTTGTTCAACGGCAATTTCATCAAACGGATTCATTGACATCTTCACATTTGCCAAATCTACACCGGTTCCATCCGATTTTACCCGGACCTTCACATTGTAGTCGATCACACGTTTGACAGGGACTAGCACCTTCATACACGTTACTCCTTATTGTAGGTAACTTTGGATATTTTGATGTAAGATGTAGCGGAGCAAAACGCAGTAGGACAGTGGAAAATCAGTGCGAGATTGCGCTTCGACGTCGCGTTTTGCATCAAACTGGGACGATTTGACCCACACCACGTCTGATGATCATCTGTTAGCGATTTGCTCCAGGCACCCAAAGTACATCGTCTTGTCCGTCGTTGTTGGCAATACGGCTTGCCACGAAAAACCAATCTGACAGCCGATTGAGATATCGAATGGCAGCGGGATTTACATCTTCGTGCGCTGAGAGTTCAACGGTTAGGCGCTCTGCGCGGCGTGTGACCGTCCGGCACAGATGTAGGTGCGCGGCAGTAACGGTGCCGCCTGGCAGAATAAAACTGCGCAATGGCGCAAGCCTCGTATTCATAGCATCAATCTCGTTTTCAAGCCGGTCTACCTGAGTTTCTACCATACGTAGCGGTGTGTAGTCTGCTTGCGTATCTTCCGCCATGTTTGGGCGACAGAGATCCGCCCCCAGATCGAAGAGATCGTTCTGTATGGCGGCAAGCTGACGTTCGAGATCTCCGGCAGCGTGCAAGCGCGCCAATCCGATAGTTGCGTTGGCCTCATCCACCGTTCCATAGGCACTGACGCGGAGTGAATATTTTTCCACCCTGTCTCCATTGCCAAGTGCTGTTTGCCCCGCATCGCCTGTTTTGGTGTAAATTTTTGACAAGACAACCATGACTTTATCCGCGCCCTGTTAACCAAACATAAATTACAATAAGAACAATAGCGATCAACTGCGCGATGAGACGTGCTTGCATCAATCTGTTCGATGCGATCCGGTCTTCTGTGCGGCCCCGCCCAAATCGGCCAAGGCCCAGAAGAACAATAATGGCCACAACCCCAACCGATGCGACAACAATGTAGAAAAACGGATCAGGTCCCATTCTTATTTCCTTATAACATGTGTTTCCGCTATTGCATCCTTGAAATACGATCAAACCCGCGTGTCGAAAGCACCCTTTTTAACGCCCCCATTATGTATGTTGGCACAGTTACATAGTAACGTGGTTTGGGATGTGAGCTTTCAAGAGCGTGTATGAGTTTTTTTGTCACAGCGGCCGGATTGCGCTCAAACGTATCCTTGCCTTTGGGCGCGTCATAAAGACGGTGAAGAACCGCCTTGTAATCGCTGCTCCGATATGAATTTTTCCAATCAATCCAGCGTTCAAAATGCAGAATTGAGTTTTCCCGGATTTTGGTTGTGATGGGGCCGGGTTCAATCAAGATGACTTTGATGTTTTGGTCATGCATCTCGAGTCTCAGAGTGTCTGTTAGCCCTTCAAGAGCAAACTTTGTGGCGTTATAGGCGCCTCTGAACCGTAGGGCTGTAAAGCCAAGAACAGACGAACATTGTACGATGCGTCCCTCACCAGACGCCCTAAGGGCTGGGATCGCATGACGTGTTAGATCATGCCATCCAAAAAAATTCGCCTCAAAAATTTTTCGCAAGGCCTCTGTGGGCAGGTCTTCAACAAGCCCTGGGATCGCGTAAGCACCATTGTTAAAGAGTGCGTCTAATTTCCCACCAGTCTCACATAGGACAGTGTCAAGACCCTGTCGAATTGTTGTATCTTTCTCGTAGTCGATGTGCAGACTGCGCAAGCCCTCCTCCTTGAGGCGCGAACAATCGTCCTGTTTGCGGCAGGCGGCAAAAACTTGCCAGCCACGTCTGGATAGAGTGTGTGCCGCGTCATATCCGATGCCCGAAGAACAGCCTGTAATTAAGATACTTTTTCCCATAAGGACGATTTAATCTTTTTTCGACGTTGTTCAAACGAGCGCTTTGTTTGCTATGAATATCTGATCCGGATCACTTGGACGCGCTTTGGAGTGCAGCGGTGTCATTGTATTTTGATGTGGGCGACAGTTTGAAAATCCCACGGCTGACTTTTTTGATGCGCCCTTCCCGAAGCAATGCTCCAAAACTGCGTAAACCTTCTTCCCGAGTGAAACTTTCTTGAGAAGCTGCAATTAAGCGCATTAACTCTGGGCGCGTGAACGTATCACTGTCTTTGGTTGCTTTGTTGAAAGCTGCCGCAGCTTCTAGCAAATCGTCCATATTTTTTGCTTCCATGTCAGCCGCAAAGTCACGAAATGCTGAAACTTTATCATCTTCATTTTTTTGCTGTTCTAAGTTTGTGTCTTGCTTCCCGCTAGCAGATTGTTCAGTCAGTATATATTTGCTGTTTACGTTTTTTTCTTTTTTGTCAGAGGCTTTTTCCTCTATTCTTTGCGACGAAACCAACAGGAGTGGCGAGGGATGTTTTGATTTTTGTTGATCTTTTGATACGCGGCGCGGTTTAACAACAGATGCAAAATCTGCACGATATACATCCTCGGTTGTTGCCTGCGTTTCTGTTTCCGTTAATGCAGAGGCCCCTATTTCTGCATCTGCTTTACGTGCGGCAACTGCGGCGCGCATATGCGTTATATGTTCTTTACGCTTCGTCGCATCTTGATCTTTAAGGCGACTATCTGTGTTTGTGAAAAGTCTGTCGAGGGCTTCTTTATCTTCATTGACATCCGCTGTGAGAACATCGTGACGTTTTTCGTGTGATGTGCCGGCTTCCGCTTCAATTGCATTTAATTCGGCTATCAATTCAGCTTCGTCTTGAGGCTCAAGCTTTGCGTCTTCTTCGACGTCTGAAGGCGTTTCAGGCGCAGATGTCTGCGGTTTGTGTACTTTACGCACCATAACAATGGGTCTTGATGGCTTTAAATCACTTTGATCTTGCGGGATAAGAGCTGTCAGGTCTTCTTCGGCCTTAATCGTATCCTCGCTGTCAATTTCAGCATCATTTGGTTCTATTTCTTTACTAAGATCCCGAAAAATGATTTCATCGGCATCAAGTTTTGACGTTATTGACGCTGTTTCAGCTTGTTCAGTTTCTTGGATTGTTTCTGTCGTCTCTTCCAGGTCGTGATCCTCGGAAACATTTGAAACCCAACTGATCGCGTCTGCCTCTTCTTCCTCTTCCTCTTCTTCAGGTGCATCTTCGATCAGAGTGGCAAAATCATCAATTGGAAGTGTATCATCGGTCGGTGTGTCGAGCGTGTCTGAATTTTTCGCAACCTCTTTAACAGATTGATCTTCTGTGCTCTTTTCTTCAACTTTAACATGGTCTTGTGTTTCTTGTTCATACTCTGGCAGATCGGTTTGTTCTTTTTCGTCTTCTGCAGAGTGCGCATCAGTCACCATTGGTTCTGAATTTTCAAGAACATGAATATCTTGGAAATTTTCATCTAAAGACTCGGGCTGATTTCCGACAGTGAGCTTTGAAATATCAACAATGTCTTTCATCTCATCATCGTTCTCAAAGACAGTAATGGGTAGCTTAGTTTCTTCCCCCACATGAATGTCTTCCCCTTCGATGTTGTCTTCTTCAAGGGCCGTTTCTTCGAAGGTCTTTTGATCTGAATTTTCTGCGTCTGTGAGAACTTTGTCTGTGTGAACATTGTACTCGGCTTCTATATCATCTTCTCTTAGAGATGATTGTTCTTTGATAAGAGGAGGATTATAAGCAGCTTCGTTAATTTTTTCTGGTGTGTCTTCAACATCTTCCAGAATGTTCTCAACATTTGGCCCCTCAGATAGGGTGTCGACCTTTACGGTGTCCAACGTTTCTTCAAAGATATTTTCATCCAAATGATCCGCAGTTTCGAGACTAGAAAGCGTATCAAAAGTGTCTTCTTCTGTCGCTGTTCCATTTTCTGTTTTAGGGTGAATCGCCGCAATAGCAGCGCCCGCGCCAGATCTGGCATTGCGCAATGTAAGAGTTTGTTCTTTAAGTTCTGCGCTGACGGTATTACCTGATCTGCGTTGTGCAATTTTAGTCAGCATTTCTGTATTCGGTGTAGGCGGTTCGGCTCCAAAATATCTGTCATTTTCAACAAGTTCACGAAAGTATTCGGCAATGTCTTTCATTGTTGTGAAAGGATCGTCAAATCCTTCTAAAGTACAAGAAAAAGTCCCATAGGATACAGTTAGAATTTTGTTATCAGCAACCATGACATTCTACTCTTTCTTCGCGACAGATGCGAATCTAATGATATAATTTACGCACAGTTAACAATAAGATTTCATTCAAATATGGGCATAAAAAGGACTATTTTGCGATAATTGTTTATCAAAATGCGGCAAATAAAGGAAACGTGGCATGATCGTGACCAAATCAACCGCTGTGACACTCATTGGCGGCGGCGAAGTTACCCGCGAGACTTTTGATTTTTGTTTGTCATATGCGCCAAACATTGTTGCTGCTGACTCTGGGGCTGCATTTGTCTTAAACCAAGGGTATTTGCCCATCGCCACCATCGGTGATCTCGATAGTCTATCAATCGAGCACAGAATGCAATTGCCCCAAAGCTCTGTTCACTATATTGCCGATCAGGACAGCACCGATTTTGAGAAATCGCTGCGCAATATTACCGCACCTTTTATACTGGCGGCAGGCTTTCTCGGGCAAAGGATGGATCATGCTTTGGCCACGCTAAGCGCCTTGATGTGTTTTAATCGTGTCCCGTGTATTCTTGTCGGAGAGATGGATGTTATTTTTGCGCTTTCCGCGCCCGTTGATTTTCATCTTCCCATTGGAACAAGACTGTCCTTATTTCCTTTGGCCACCGTGCGTGGACAAAGCCGTGGTTTACGATGGCCGATCGATGATCTCATCTTCTCACCCATGGGGCGTGTCGGAACCTCTAATAAGACCACAAGCGAAATCGTTCATCTTGCGATGGACGATAAGGGGATGTTGTGTATTCTACCCAATATATATATCGAATCTGTTTTACGTGGTCTGAAGCTCATCCCGTAAAAACAACCCTACAGCGCGAAGGAAGCATTGCAACCATGCCGGCAAAACTCAATCCGATTAATATGGCAAAATATGCAGCTGCCCGACGTTCCGTCGATTTTGTTGAGGACGGAATGCGTGTGGGCCTGGGCAGCGGCTCAACAGCGGCGTGGATGGTGCGCTGTTTGGGGGAGCTTGTGCGGGAGGATGGGCTAAAAATCACAGGTGTCTCATCATCTGCGCGCACAACAGCCCTGGCAAAAGAGGCCGAAATTCCGCTAACAACCCTGGAAGAGGTTAAATGGCTTGATCTCACAATTGATGGGGCTGATGAGTTTGACGATAACCTTAACCTCATCAAAGGTGGTGGTGGTGCCCACCTGATGGAAAAGATTATCGCAACGGCGTCTGATCAATTTGTGGTCATTTCCGATGTTTCAAAACAGGTTGAAACGCTGGGGGCTTTCCCACTGCCTATAGAGGTCATTCCTTTTGGCTGGCAAACGACTAAGGCTTTGGTGGAAGAATTCCTGATCAGCATGGATGTCCAAGGGCGCACGGCAACGCTCAGGTTGCATCGCGGCAAGCCGTTTGTGACCGATCAAGGAAATTACATATTGGATTTGCACTTACGCCGGATCGAAAACCCAAGAACACTCAGCTTGACAATTAATCAGGTGCCCGGTGTGGTTGAAAACGGGCTTTTTCTAGACCTTTGTGATGCCGTCATCATAGGTGACGCTGATGGTATGGTTGAAGTACGAGATCTCACAAAGGGTGTTATTGAGCGTGAAAAAGTCGATATCCATGACGGCGATAATATCTTTGGGGCGATTTCAGAGTAAATAATCGGAATGTGAAAAGAGAACGATGATGGCCTTCGACTATGATCTTTTTGTGATTGGGGGCGGCTCTGGCGGTGTTCGGGCCGCAAGACTTGCCGCGGGCGATAGTGGTGCAAAGGTTGCCCTGGCAGAGCAAAGCCGCATGGGGGGGACCTGTGTAATACGGGGATGTGTGCCGAAAAAGCTTATGGTTTTTGCAAGTCACTTTGGGGAAACACCGGCTGAGGCCCGCGCCTATGGGTGGGACATTAAAGACGGGGCCTTCGATTGGCCGACATTCCAAGCGCTCTTGTCTGCTGATCTGGATCGCCTGGAGACCATCTATCGCAGTCTTCTGGAGCAATCGGGTGTAACAACGTTTGATACACGTGCGACCCTAAAAGATCCCCATACGGTTTCACTGGCAACGGGAGAAGAGATTACAGCGCGCCACATCTTGATCGCAACAGGTGGTCGCCCGTTAAAGCTAGACCTTCCCAATGCGCACCTCGGGATGGTTTCAGATGATCTCTTCAATCTTGAAGCGTTACCTCAAAGCATGCTGATCGTTGGCGGTGG